>VBOY01000047.1 GCA_005893295.1 Candidatus Eiseniibacteriota bacterium
CACATTGGGCGCCACCGCTCTGGTCGAACGCATCCTGCAGCGGATGGAGCGCGTCCGGGGCGGCCACGCCCTCGATCGTGGTGATCTCCGGGCCGTGGTCGAAGGCCAGCGCGAGCGAGATGCAGGAGAGCACCGCCTCGTCACCCACCACCACGGTGCAGGCGCCGCAATCTCCCTTGTCACAGCCCTGCTTCGATCCGGTGAGGCCGAGGCCGTACCGCAGGGCCTCGAGGAGCGTGGTGTTCGGATGCACCGCGCAGTCGCGCGCGTCCCCGTTCACCCGCAGGTGGCAGACGATGGTAGTGGCGTCCACGAAACCCTCTTGGCCAATGGCCGATTCATCCGCGATTCAAGCGGCTCGGATCAAGACTGTCAACCGTGGCGGCGGTCGTATCTTCGCTGGCCTTTGGGCCTTGCGACCAGATATACTGAACTCTCTCGACCGCGTTGGCCGCCACGCCCGTCGCGGCGCCGCCGCGAGGCTTCCGGCCCTGGACGTCGCCATGGAACTCAAGACCGCCGAGGAACTCCGCCACGCGAGCGCGGCGCTGGCTACCGGCAACCCGGAGGCGCTCGACCGCCTGGTGTGGACCGGTGTCTTCGGCGCTCCGTCGGTGCGCGACAGCGCCCGCGGCGCCGTGCTCCAGCAAGCTCGTCGCGCCGGGGTCTACCCCGCCTCGATCCATGCCCTTTACACGGCGCGTGGACGCGGGGTCGTCCCCCACGATTTCACGGTGCCCGCCATCAACATTCGCGGCCTCGCCTACGACACGGCGCGCGCCCTGTTCCGGGCTCGGCGCACGCTCGACGCCGGCGCGGTGATCTGCGAGATCGCCCGCTCCGAGATCAGCTACACCGCGCAACGCCCGGCTGAGTACACCTTCGTGGTCATGGCCGCCGCGCTCCGCGAGGGCTGGAAGGGCCCGATCTTCCTCCAGGGCGACCACTTCCAGGTGAACGCCCGGAAGTACTCCACGGAGCCCGAGCAAGAGTTCAAGGCGGTGCTCGATCTCGCCGGCGAGGCCCTCCAGGCCGGCTTCTACAACATCGACGTGGACACCTCGACGCTGGTCGATCTTTCGAAGCCCGAGCTGGAAGCCCAGCAGGCGCTCAACGGCCGCCTGTGCGCCGAAATCACCCAGTTCATCCGCAGCCGCGAGCCTCGCGGCGTCACCGTGTCGGTGGGGGGCGAGATCGGCGAGGTTGGAGGCAAGAACTCGACTCCCGAGGATCTGCGGGCCTTCGTACAGGTCTACCGCGAGGCGCTGGGGAGGCCAGGCAACGTCGCCGGGATCAGCAAGATCTCGATCCAGACCGGGACGAGCCACGGGGGCGTGCCGCTTCCGGACGGTACCGTCGCCCAGGTCAAGCTGGACTTCGACGCGCTCGAGAAGTGCTCTCGAATCGCCCGCGCCGAATACGGCATGGCCGGCGCGGTGCAGCACGGCGCCTCCACGCTGCCGGCCGAGCTGTTCGACAAGTTCCCCGAGCTGGGGGCGTGTGAGATCCATCTCGCCACCGAGTTCCAGAACATGATCTTCGACCATCCCGCCTTCCCCAAGGGACTCAAGAGCGAGATCTACGAATCGCTGCGGAAGACCGAGGTCAACGAGCGCAAGCCCACCGACACCGACGAGCAGTTCTTCTACAAGACCCGCAAGAAGGCGCTCGGCGTCTACAAGCGCCAACTGTGGGGCATGTCGGCGGCGTCCCGGGAGGCGATTGGCCACGCGCTGGAAGAGAAGTTCGCGTTTCTGCTCACCAAGCTGTGCGTCGCCAACACGCGGGCGTTGGTGGAGAAGCACGCGCCGTTCGTCGCCGGCTCGTTCCCCGAGCTCGGCGAATCCGTGGGCGCCGCACGCGCGCCCGAGGACGTGCGCGGCCTGTCGGATTAGCCGCCGTGACCCGCCAAGCCCTCACCCTGTCGCAGCATCTGCTCCAGATGGAGCGCGAGCACCCGAGAGCCAAGGGTGAATTCACCGACCTGCTCTCGCACATCGCGCTCGCCGCCAAGACCATCAACCGCGAGGTCGTGCGCGCCGGGCTGGTGGACATCTTGGGTTACACCGGGGCCGAGAACGTGCACGGCGAGAAGGTCCAGAAGCTGGACCAGTTCGCGCGCGACGCGATCTACCGGATCCTGGGCCAGACCGGGCAGCTCGCGGTGCTGGCCTCGGAGGAGGACGAGGACGTCATCCCGGTTCCACCCGGCCAGCCGGTGGGACGCTACGTGGTGAATTTCGATCCGCTCGACGGCTCGTCGAACATCAACGCGAACGTCAACATCGGGACCATCTTCTCGATCCTGCCGCGCATCACCACCGAAGGGAGCGGCACGGTGCGGGATTGTCTCCAGGCGGGCCGCCGCCAGCTCGCCGCCGGCTACGTCATGTACGGTTCGAGCACGATGCTCGTGTACACCACCGGCCACGGCGTCCACGGATTCACGTTCGAGCCCAGCCTGGGCGAGTTCCTGCTTTCGCATCCCGACATCCGGATCCCGGCGCGGGGCCGCATCTACAGCGTCAACGAGGGCAACTACGCCCACTGGACGGAGGGCGTCAAGCGCTACGTCGACTGGCTCAAGATGGACGATCGCGAGACCGGTCGCCCCCACAGCTCACGCTACGTCGGATCGCTGGTGGCCGATTTCCACCGCAACCTGCTCTACGGCGGCGTGTTCCTGTATCCGGCGGACCGCAAGAGCCCCCAGGGCAAGCTCCGCGTGCTCTACGAGTGTGCGCCGCTCGCGATGGTGGCGGAGCAGGCGGGCGGCTCGGCGAGCGATGGCGTGCGGCGAATCCTCGATCTCGAGCCTACCTCGCTGCACGAGAAGACCCCGTTCTTGGTCGGCAGCCCCCAGGACGTGCGCGAGGCGGAGCTGTTCATCCAGGAGCGACACCAGGCGGTGACCGCCGACCGCCGCTTGAACCACGTGCGGGTAGATCTTTGAGTCGCCTCGAAGCCGACCGCGCCTCGCGTTCCGTCCACCCTTCCGCCGATGGAAGGCCGGGAGGGAACGACGTGTTTGGACTTCACACCTAGCTCAGTTCTCGCTGGGCCAGAGCGAGGCTACTCGCCAGCGGATCTCGTCTCGAGCGAGTCGGAACTGCTCGAGCCGTCCTTGCTCGGGGGCGGCGGAGGGATCCGGCAGCGGCCAATGCACGCGGCGTACCGAGGCCGCCACCGTCGGGCACACCTCCGCCGCCTCGCCGCACAGGGTCACGACGGTGTCCGCCTGATGCCAGGGGACCTGGTCCAGGTGCTTGGACGTCTGGCCCGCGATGTCGATCCCGACCTCCCGCATCACTTGGACCGCCAGCGGGTGCACGGTGCGCGGTTCGGTGCCCGCGCTCCAGACCTTGACACCGGAGGGCGCCATGGTGCGGGCGAACCCCTCCGCGATTTGGCTGCGCGCGGAGTTGTGGACGCACAGAAACAGGACACCCCGGGGCGGGGCAGTGATCAAGGCCGGCGGTCGAGGGCTCTGGCTCATCGCGACGAGAGGCGGGGCGCCGCTGGCCCATCCAGCGTCGGGCCGCCGGAGCCAGCATATCCGGCGCTCGAGAGAGCGGCAAACCAGGGCGATTGGGCTATCCTCGCCACGCCCAATCGTGAAGAAATGCCCCGTAACCCCAACCTTGGCGCCCTTCGAGGCCACCCACGAGGTGACATGAGGCCGGCGCTAGACCCCATCGCGGACGACCGCGATCTCGCCACGGCGTTGATGCGCGGCGGGGACGAGACGGCATTTCGGACTCTCTATCGCCGCCACACACCCGTTCTGTATCAGATCGTGCTGCGGATGTTGGGCGGTAGTGAGGCGGACGCGGAGGACGCGGTGCAAGACACCTGGATCCGGGCCACCACTCGGCTGGCTTCGTTCCGCTGGGAATCGAGCTTTAGGACCTGGTTGGTGGGGATCGGCCTCAATCGGGCGCGCGAGATCCTGCGCCGCCGCGGGCGGCGCCCGACGACCGAGCTGGACGAGGCCAATGGCCGGCACGCGCCGATCACGCACGACGGCGACCGGCTCGACCTGGAACGCGCGATCGCACGGCTGCCAGACGGCAGCCGCGCGGTCCTGGTGCTGCACGACGTCGAAGGGTTCACGCACGAGGAGATCGGACGCCGCCTGAGAATCGCGGTCGGCACCTCGAAGAGCCAACTGTTCGCGGCGCGGCGCGCCTTGCGCGCCCGCCTCAAGACGGGTGAGGAGTTGCCCCATGCACGATGAAGATCTGACCCCCGAAGAGCGCGCGGCGTTCCAGTCGCTCCCGCGCGAGCGGCGCCCGGGCCCCTGGCTCGAGGAACGCACCGTGCGCGCGCTACGGCGTCTCGGCCTGCTGCGTGCCGCGAGGCCGGACCACTTCCTGTCGCCGGCATGGGCAACGGCGATCGCCGCCGTGGTCCTGGCCGTGTTCGCCGGCGGCTTCGCGGTCGGCCAGTGGCTCGAAGCCCGCCAGACTCGGGAGGTCCTCGCCGCGATGCACGAGCAGGACGCAGCGCGGGCCGCGGCCCTGATCCAGCAATCCGGCTCGGCCTACGTCGCGGCTCTGAGCCGGCTCGCCGATCTGGCCGACTCCTCGAGGGCCCGTGACGTCCAGCAGGGGCGCGAAGTGGCGACCAACATCCTGCACGCCGCGGCGAACCAACTGGTTCGCCTCGAGCCCGAAGAGCCGGTGGCGACCCACATCATCCAGGGGCTCGAGCGCGCGGCGCAACGAGACACGAACACGGTGGCGGCCGCCGACCACCGGCTGATCTGGTTCTGAGCCGATGAGGTGCCCAAAGCGGCCCACGAACTGGCCCCACCGGGCCTTACGCAGGGAAAGGAATCCGCTACGATGAGCTCGACGCAGGTGCGACTCCGCTGCCTCGGCTGGTGGCTCGCCTTCGCCCTGGTGTTCGCGCGCACGGTGGGGGCCGACCCGTGCCCCGGGGGGGAGTCCCGGGTGGGCGATCTCGGGTTCCGCCAGCTGTCGTGCGATTGCACGGTGTCCCTGGCCCAAGGACGCGCGATCTGGCGCTTCCGCGAGGAGCCCCGGATCGGCGGCATCGTCGCGGACGGTCCGGCCGACGGAAAGCTCGAAGACGGCGACGTGCTGGTCGCGGTCGACGGCCTCCTCATCACGACCCGCGGCGGCGCCTCGCGCCTTGCCGCCCCCCGGCCCGGTGCTCGGATGGTCCTCACCGTGCGCCGTGAGGGGCGCCCGCGCGACGTCCGCATCCTGGCCGGATCGGTGTGCAGCGGTGAGGCTCTCGGCGCGGCCCTGACCCCGCCCCCGCGGCGGAGCGCGCGGCGCGAGGCGCCGAAGATCTGGTCCTGGTCCTCGACGCCGGCCCCATCCGCGGTGGTGCGGCCGGTCGAGGTCGCGGATCCCGAGCTCCCCGACGTCCCTGACGCTCCCGAGCCCCCCGATGCTCCAGAAGCGCCCGAGCCTCCCAGCCCGCCAGTCATGGCCTCGCGGGGATGGTTCGGCATGGGCTTCAACTGCGACTGTGGAATTCACAGCCACGGGGATTCCCTGGTGTGGGAATTCGACGGCCTGCCCGAGATCTACTACGTCGATGCGCGGAGCCCCGCCGAGAAGGCCGGGCTCCGTCGCGGCGACGTGTTGACGCTCATCGACGGCATCTCGTTGCTCAGCGAAGAGGGTGGCCGGCGTCTCGGCTCGGTGCGCCCCGGACAGGCGGTGCGATGGACGTTCCGCCGTGGCGGCGAAACCCTCTCGGCGATCGCGGTCGCCAAGGCGCGACCCGGGAGCGAAGCCGCCCAGTCGCTGCTCAAGCTCAAGAACGACTTGCGGCTGATGCGCGAACAGAACCGCATGAGCGACCTCCATCGCGAGCTGGCGCAGCTCGAGACGCGCGTCGGCGAGCAGAGCCGGATGGTCGAGCGCGCTTCCCGCCAGGCGGCCGACGCGGCCCGCCAGCGCCTGCGCTACACCGGCACCGTGGGTACGTCCGAGGTCGAGGTGCGAGGCCTGGGCACCGTGGTCGTGACCACCGAGTCGCCCACCGGGGAAATCGTGATCACCACGGCGGACGCCACCATCCACGTGCGACCGGCGGCCACGCCGCGCCCGAAGCAGCACCGAACCCTGCGGCCGCGGTAGGCCCTGCGAGGCATGCCCCGCGCCTGGAGGCGGCTCTTAGGCGTCGAGCGGATCCGTCTGAGTTAGGCCTTCCATCCCTGCTGGCGGAGCAGCTCCTGCATCAACTTGGCGCTGCGGGCCGCCTGGCCGGCATGGCAGTTGTTGAAGAACAGGTAGGTGCGCCGCGCCCGCTCCGCGAGGGCCGAGATCTTCTGCAGCCACTCGGTGAGCTCGGTGCGGCTGTAGTCGTAGTCGTAGCGGTCGCCCCCTCCTCTCCCCCACCAGTTGCGTGCGTTGCGGCCGTGGAAGCGCACATAGGCGTCCTCGGTGGTGAGCGCGGTGACGGGTGGCAACAGTCCGTCGAGCCGGGGCTCGTCCACGGCGCAGAATCCGAGGCGATGCTCCCGCAGCGAAGGCTCGAGCTCGGGCGTGAGCCAGGAGTCGTTCCGGAACTCCACGAACAGCGGCTCGTCGTCGAAACGCTCGCGCAGCGCGGCGAGGAAGCGCCGGTTCTCCGGCGTACGGCGGAACCCCCACGGAAACTGGGCCAGCAGGCCGTCGAACTTTCCGGCTTGTTTGAGCGGCTCGAGCAGGGCGCGGAATTGGCGGTAGAGCTCGGGATCGAGCGAACGCTCGTGGGTCATCGACTGGTGGAGCTTGACGACGAAGTGGAAGCCGGGTGGGGTCTTTTGCTCCATGCGCTCGAGCACGCTCGGGGGAGGAATGCGGTAGTAAGTGGCGTTGATCTCGACCGCTCGAAAGTGTTGGGAGTAGAACGATAGAAAATCGGGGGCGCGTGTGCCCGGCGGGTAGAACGGGCCCACCCAGTCGGCGAAGGAATAGCCTGAGGTTCCGATCAGCAGGGATTCGCCGGGCATCGTCGATGAGATCTTAAGAGCGCCGCTCTGACACGGCACCGAATGGAACGTGGCTCATTTCCCTCTGATGGGTCAACGACCCCGCTGGAATCAGGCTCGCTTCCCCGAGCCGGTCCCGCACCCGATCCATGGCATCCCGCAGGCGGCCGCGCTTCTCGTCACGGTCGAACAGCTCCCCCCGAGCAACACGTCCGGCGGTCGAGAGCTGAGAGAGCGTGACCCCGAGCAGACGGATCGCACTTCCGTCCCACAGCTCGCGCCACAAAGTGCACGAGACATGGAAGACCGGAGTGCAGTCAGCGGTGAACTCGGTGAGCGCTCGCTGACGAAATCGGGTGACGTAACGCGCATCACGCAGCTTGAGGCTCACGATCCTGCCCTGGTAGCCCTCGGACCGCAGCCGGCGAGTCACCTGGTCCGAGAGTCGCAGCAACGTTCCTTCGAGGAATCCTGGATCGCTGCAGTCCTCGGGCAGCGTGACCTCGTGTCCCATCGACTTCGCCATCACCGCCCGATGATAGGGCGTAAGCGGAGTGTCGTCCTCCCCACGAGCCGCTTCTCGAAGCTTAGGACCGATGATGCCGAACGCTCCGCGCAACAGCTCGACCGGGGCGTGGGCCAGATCGCCGACGGTCGACATTCCGAGCGACCGCATGCGTTCGGCGAGCCGAGGTCCCACGCCCCATAGCTCACGAACCTCCCGGGGCCAAAACCAGCTCCTGAAACCTGCTCCATCCAGCACCGTGAGTCCCCTGGGCTTGCGGACTCCGGCCGCCATCTTTGCCACCAGCTTGTTGGGCCCCACCCCGATCGAAGCTCCGAGACCGAAGCGCTCCTCGATCGACCGTTGGATCTTGAACCCGATGTCGCCCGCCTGCTCGAGCGACACTCCTTTAAGCGACAGGAACGCCTCGTCTACGCTGAACGGCTCGACATCCGGAGTGAAGGTCAGGTAGAGATTCAGCAGCCGGAGCGAGAGCGCGACGTACTTTTCGGGATTCCCTTCCACGTAGTGGGCGTGCGGGCACAGTTGCCTCGCCTGCGCGAGCGGCATCCCTGCGTGCACCCCACTCGGCCGCGCTTCGTAGGAGGCAGCCGTGACCACGCCGCGACGGGATGGATCGCCGCAGACGATGACCGGCTGACCGCGCAGCCACGGGTGATGCGCCTGCTCCACCGAGGCGAAGAAGGCGTCCATGTCGACGAGCAGGATCATGAATGGCTTGGATCGGTCCACGCCCGGCTCAACGTCCAGCGGGGGATCCGCGGGTCGTAACAGAGCTCGTAGGTTTCCGCCCCGCCCCCTTCGACCGCGAAGTACTTGAGCAGGCTCTGCCCCTCGCGACGGCTCCATTCCCCGGTTACCTTGCGGACCCGAATCACGCGGCCCTGCCAGCGGAATCGCAGGGGTTGGACACGCCCCTGGACGAACGCCGTGAGCACGTCCACAGGATCATTGAGGGACTCGAACATTGGCTTCGAACGTTTCCAAGGCCTACCTCAATCTAGTGCTCATTTGTGCAGTAGGCAAGCAAAAATTCACGGTACCCTCGCGCACATTCCCACCACGCCCGCCGCCAGCAACCCCCCCACGCTCGCTGCCACGATACGCATCACCCAGCGGCTGCGCCGGTTCTGCCCCTTTAAGCCCTGACCCAGCATCACCTCCGCGATCGCCAACGCCGCCTCGCCGCTCGGCTCTTTCTGCCCTCCTTCGAACTTGCCCAGCGCCTTTCGGCAGTACACACAATGGGTCCCGCGCAGCAGCGCCACCGGCCGGGCACAGTGCGGACAGCGAGCCTTGGGAGTGGGAGACCATGCGCTCGTCACGTCGGGCCGCGAGCGGCTCAGCCCCTTGAGGCCTCGATGGCTCGCGCCACCGCTGCTCGAAGCGCTACCGCTCAAGCGCCCGGAATCCTGCGCGCGAATAACCCTTCGGCGCCGCGCAGCATCACCCCGAACAGGCAGAGGATCGCGAGCGCCGCCAGGATCCCGAGCACGACCGCCACGAGCTTGCGGATCCAGCGATTCTTCCTCGCGGTGCGCAGCTTCGCCCGCGATCGCTCGAAATCGGCGAGGCGCACGATGCGCGCGGTCTCGGTCGTGCGGCCCAGCCGCTCCTCGGGCTCATGGCAGCGCCTGCACGATCCGGTGCCTGGATCGATGGTAGGCCGGCCACAGGAGGGGCAAGTGGGATCGGGTTGGGCGCGTCCGGCGTTGGCGGGTCTCATGCCCTCGAGTTATCGGCCTTCCCCGCGGCCGCCTGAACCTGGGCGGGGGTCGAAACGCGGTCGCCAAGGCCGCTCGGCTCCCTCTTGCAGATACACCTCGCTCGTCGCTCCCTCGCCGCCTTGTCCTCAGATGTTTCAGCGGCCTGCTAGGTTTCGGTAGGAAGCGACGGGGAACGCTTGAGGTCCATGGCTCTGCGGACCACGCTCAGCAGGGCACTCCCGAGCATCAGGATCGCGCCGATCCACACCAGGTTGATCAGCGGCTTGGTGCTCACCTCGACCGCCAAGATGTCGCCGGCCTGGTGGCGGACAACCCCCGGCAACGCGAGCGCGACGCGCCCGGTGTTCGGATCGACCCGCACGATCTCGACCGAAGCACCCCCCGGCAGGTAGTCGGGGATGCGGTTGGGGATGCCGCTCTTCATGTTGATCTCGAGCACCGGCCTGACCGGCACCGTTCGCCCGCCGATCTCCGCCCGCATGCGCGCGGCCACGCGGACCACGTCTCCCATCTGACGATCGAAATCGATGAACGTATAGCGCACCGCGCCGATCTGGCGCGTCTCGCCCTTGCGGAACCAGACCGCGCCGTCGCTTCCGTCGTCGCCCACGATCTCGAGCGGCGAGATGTAGACGTCGTGCGTCAGGAACCGCTCGATGTGCGGCTTCTTCATGTAGCCCTGATTGAACTCGCTCCAGTACAGGGCGGGCGCGGCCTCGAAGCGGCGCTCCGGCGCGTTGACCGCGATCATCATCCGGTCCTTCCCCTGAACCCCGGGGCGCACGCCCTGGAACGTGAGGCGGTAGCCGAGCGCCTGGCGCTCTTCTCCCATCGGGAGTTGGACCTGGACCTGGCGACCGTAGCGCGAGGAGGCCACGATCCCGATCAGCAGCACGGCGACGCCCGCGTGTCCCAAATAGGCGACGCCGTGCTTCCAGCCGGCTCGAAAGCCGCGCACCGTCACCACCAGGTTCGAGGCAAGAGCGAACGCGGCGCCGAACACCACCGCCAGCGGCATCGGCTCACGCACGCCGCGCGCCACGGCTGCGAGCGCGGCCAGCACCGCGACCACCAGCGACGGCAGCGCGGCGCGTCCGAGCGCTCTCGGA
>VBOY01000014.1:0-37730 GCA_005893295.1 Candidatus Eiseniibacteriota bacterium
AAGGGTGATCGATCGTGTACTATGCGTCCCGCTCGCTAGGGCACGCCCGGACCACCGTGGACCCTTCAACACGAGAATCTTCCCATGCCCAGCTATCCCGACGTCTTTATCGTGGGTGCCGCACGCACTCCTATCGGCAAGTTCCTCGGCGGACTCGCGCCGCTCAAAGCCTCGGACCTAGGCGCGATCGCGATTCGCGAGGCGATGCGGCGCGCCGGCGTCGCCGGCGATGAAGTCGACGAAGTCCTCATGGGCCACGTCGTCCAGGGCGGGCAGGGCCAGGCCCCGGCGCGGCAGGCCCAAATCAAGGCCGGCATCCGCCCCGAAGCGGGCGCCACCACGATCAACAAGGTGTGCGGGTCGGGCCTGAAGGCGGTGATGCTCGGCGCCCAGGCGATCAAGGCCGGCGACGGGCACGTGATCGTGGCCGGCGGGCAAGAGAGCATGAGCACCGCCCCGCACTACCTGTTCAGCGGGCGCACCGGGCAGAAGCTCGGCGATACGACGCTCAAGGACGGCGTGGTGCTCGATGGTCTGTGGTGCTCGTTCAACGACTGCCACATGATCGAGCTGGCCCAGTACACGGCCGCAAAGGCGGGGCTCACGCGGGCCGAGCTGGACGAGTTCTCGGCCGCGAGCCACGCGAAGGCGGCGGCGGCGATCGCCGCCTGCAAGTTCTCCACGGAGATCGTTCCGGTCTCGATTCCACAGCGCAAGGGCGACCCGATCGTGATCAGCAAGGACGAAGCGGTGCGACCCGGCACCACGGCCGAAGCGTTGAGCAAGCTGCCGCCGGTGACCCGGGAGCGCGACGGCGCGATCACGGCCGGCAACGCGCCGGGCCTGAACGACGCGGGCGCGGCGCTGGTGCTGATGAGTGGCGAGCGCGTGAAGCAGACCGGAGCGCAGCCCATCGCTCGGGTCGTGGCCTACGCCACCGGCGGGCGCGATCCCAAGGACTTGTTCTTCGCGCCGATCGACGCGGTCGAGCTGCTGATGAAGAAGATGGGAGTCTCGATCGATCACTTCGATCGGATCGAGGCCAACGAGGCGTTCGCGGCGCAGGCCCTGGCCGACGGCCGCGCGCTCGGCTGGGACTGGGATCGAGTCAACGTGAACGGCGGCGCGGTGGCGCTGGGGCACCCCATCGGGGCCTCGGGGGCCCGCATCCTCGTGACCTTGCTCCACAGCCTGGCCGACGCAAAGAAGCGCACCGGCCTCGCCACGCTGTGCCTCGGGGGTGGCAACGCGGTGGCGTTGGCGGTGGAGATGGCGACGTGAGCGCTCAGCTCGAGCCCGCCGTTGCGGGGCCGTCGGCTGCGGTCAAGACCGTGGCCGTGATCGGCGGCGGCACGATGGGCAACGGCATCGCGCAGGCGTTCGCGACCAGCGGCTTCGAGGTGCGACTCGTCGACCAGCGCCAGGATCTGGTCGAGCGGGCGCTCGGTGCGATCGGCAAGAACTTGGACCGGGTCGCCAAGAAGCAGAGCTGGCCGCCGGACCAGGCGGCATCGATCCTGAAGCGCGTGCGCGGCGGCGTGAGCTTCGAGGCCGCGCGCGACTGCCAGCTCGGGATCGAGGCGGTTCCCGAGGACTTGCCGCTCAAGCGTCGCGTCTTCGAACAGCTCTCGAACATCGCTCCCGAGGCGATCCTCGCCACCAACACCTCGAGCATCTCGATCACCGAGATCGCCGCTGCCGCCCCACGCCCCGATCGTGTGATCGGCATGCACTTCATGAACCCGGTGCCGATGATGCGACTGGTCGAGGTGATCCGCGGGCTCGCCACTAGCGACGCCACGGCCGCGGTGGCCGAGGATCTGTGCGCGCGGCTCGGCAAGACCGCGGTCGCGGTGAGCGACTATCCGGGCTTCGTGTCGAACCGGGTGCTGCTGCCCATGATCAACGAAGCGGTGTATTGCCTGATGGAGGGCGTGGCGACCCGGGAATCGATCGACACCGTGATGAAGCTGGGCATGAACCACCCGATGGGGCCACTCGAGCTGGCGGACCTGATCGGGCTCGACACCTGCCTCAGCATCATGGAGGTCCTCCACGCGGGACTCGGCGATTCCAAGTACCGGCCCTGCCCGCTGCTGCGCAACATGGTCCGGGCCGGCTACCTGGGACGAAAGACCGGCCGCGGGTTCTACGAGTACGCCGCGAAATAGGATGAGCGCCGAGACCCTCGCGCTATCAGCCAGTCCCTCCTTCGATCTCAGCGACGAGCAGAGCGCCGTGCGCGAGATGGTACGCGACTTCGCCGAGACCGCCATCCGTCCGATCGCGGCGGCGATCGACGAGAGCCACGAGTTTCCGCTCGCCACCACCAAGGAGATGGGAGCCCTCGGCCTGATGGGCATGTTCGTGCCCGAAGCCTACGGCGGGGCGGGCATGGACTACGTCTCCTACGTGATCGCGATCGAGGAGCTGTCGCGCGTCTGCGCGAGCCACGGCGTGATCGCCTCCGCGCACAACTCGCTGGTGTGCTATCCAATCCTCGTCTATGGCAGCGAAGCGCAGAAGCAGAAGTACCTGCCCCCGCTCAGCCGCGGGGAATGGATCGGCGCCTACTGCCTCACCGAGCCCAATGCGGGGAGCAACGCGGCCAACCAGCAGACCACGGCCACGCTGGACGGCGACCACTGGGTGCTCAACGGCACCAAGTTGTTCGTGACCAATGCCGGCCCGTCGGACGTGCTGGTGGTCTATGCGGCCACCGACCGGTCGCTCGGGCCCAAGGGGATCTCGGCGTTCATCGTCGAGGCGAACACTCCCGGCGTCACGAAGGGCAAGAAGGAGATGAAGCTCGGCATCCACGCTTCGGACACCCGCGAGATCGCCTTCGCGAACGCTCGGATCCCCGCCGGGGACCTGCTCGGCGAGCGCAACAAGGGTTACACCGTGGCGCTCGCCACGCTCGGCGGCGGGCGCATCGGGATCGCCGCGCAAGCGCTCGGGATCGCCCAGGCAGCGCTCGAGGCGGCGGTCAAGTACGCGAACGAGCGCATCCAGTTCGATCGCCCGATCGGCGAGTTCGACGCGATCCGCGAAAAGCTCGCCGACATGGCGATCGAAGTGGACACCGCGCGTCTGTTGTCCTACCGCGCGGCGTGGCTCAGGGACCGCGGACGACCGCACGTCAAGGAGGCCTCGCTCGCCAAGTGGCACGCCTCGGAGGCGGCAACCCGCTGCGCCCACGCCGCGATCCAAGTACACGGCGGCTACGGCTATCTCACCGAGTTTGTGGTCGAGCGGCTGTGGCGCGACGCTCGCATCACCGAGATCTACGAAGGAACGACCGAGGTGCAGAAGATGGTGGTCGCGGGGCAAGTGCTCAAGGAACGGGCCGTGGCCGGCTCATGACACGGATCCGGAGGGCTCCATGAATCGACCGGTGCGCCCGGTGGCGCTCGTCATCCTCACCGCGTGCATGCTGTATCCCGGCGTCGCCCTGCTCTACCAGGGGATCTATCCGTTCGTCAGTGGCGAGTGGTTCAATTTGAAGGGCGACCCAGGCCTGTGGAAGGTCTTCCTCGGCAGCTTCGGCGTGCCCATGGTGGCCGTGGACCTGCTCAAGGCGGCGCTCGGTGCCGCGTGGATGGCCGGAGTGCTCGGTCTGTGGGCGGGTGATGGCAGGGCGTATCCCCTGACGTTGCTCGCAGCCTCCCTGACATTGCTCTATCCGGGCGGGGGCATGGTGATGGCGGTGCTCGGGCTCGTCTGCCTGGTGTTCTTCCGCGAGAAGCCCGACGAGGGGATCGCCTAGGTGGCGCAGCCATGAACTTCGATCTCGCCGAGGATCAGGTCGCGGTGCGAGACACGGTGCGCGAGCTGTGCACGCGCGAGTTCGCGCCGCACGCCGCGCGCTGGGACCAGGAGGGGGCCGTGCCCCCGAGCGCGGTCGGGCGCCTGGCCGAGCAGGGCTTCCTCGGCATGGCGATTCCCGAGGAGTGGGGAGGTGTGGGTTACGACGCGCGCACCGTCGTGGTGGCGCTCGAGGAGATCGCGCGCGTCTCGGCCGCGCTGGCGATCATGATCGCGGTGCACAATTCGGTTGGAGCCCTTCCGGTGTTTCGCTTCGGTACCGACGAGCAGCGCCGTCGCTACCTGCCACGGCTGGTCTCGAAGGAACTGGCGGCCTTCTCGCTCTCCGAGCCCGGCGCCGGCTCCGATGCCGGCGCGATCGCGTCGAGCGCGCGGCGCGACGGCGATCACTACGTGCTGAACGGCAGCAAGACCTGGGTCACGAATGGAGCCCAAGCCGGCATCTACCTGATCTTCGCGCGCACCAACCGCGAGGGAGGCAACCGCGGAATCAGCGCGTTCATCGTGGAGAGCGGCACGCCCGGACTCGTGATCGGCAAGCCCGAGGACAAAATGGGGCTGCGCGGCTCGGACACCGTGGCGCTGACTCTCGAAGACCTGCGCGTGCCGGCGGACCAGCGGCTCGGCGTCGAGGGGGAAGGCTTCAGGATCGCGATGAGCATGCTGGACGCGGGCCGGATCGGCGTGGGGGCCCAGGCGTTGGGCGTGATGGTGGCGGCGTTCGAGGAAGCGGTGCGCTACGCGCAGCAGCGCCGTGCGTTCGGCCATGAAATCTCCCGCGTCCAAGCGGTGCAATGGAAGTTGGCCGAGATGGAGCGGCGCATCCAGTGCGCACGACTGTTGATCCAGCGCGCCGCGTGGCTCAAGGACGTGGGTCGCCCCTACTCGCGCGAAGCCTCGATGGCGAAGCTGTACGCGAGCGAAGCCGCGACTTGGGTCACGCATCAGGCGATCCAAGTGCACGGCGGCTACGGCTACATCAAGGAATACCCGGTCGAGCGCTACGCGCGCGACTGGTGATCGCCCGCTCGCTGCTCAAGGACGGAGTGCGGACATAGCGTGAGACGCGGCGGGGCTGCCGCTAGGCAAACGGTGCGGAACCTTGCTCCTGCGGGCCGAAGTGCCGGCGCGGTCACCCGCCGTCCCTCGCTGGGCCGCGAGCCAAGCCGCTCGGGACTGATCCATGCCTAGCCCGAGGATTCTCGATGCCATCGGGAACACTCCCCTGGTCGAACTCCGCCACCTCGTGCCCGCCGGATGCGCGCGAGTGGTAGCCAAACTGGAGTCGGCGAATCCCACCGGAAGCATGAAAGATCGCATGGCCCGGGCCATGATCGAGCGCGCCGCCGCAGAGGGTCGGCTCTCGCCGGGCGGCACCGTCGTCGAATACACCGCCGGCACGACGGGCATCTCGCTTGCCCTCGTGTGCGCTGCTCTCGGATACCGAGCGCACTTTGTGTACTCGGATGCTTTCAGTGAAGAGAAGCGCTACACGATGCGTGCCTATGGCGCGACGATCACGGATGTGGCGAGCGACGACAGGAAGATCACGGAGCAACTGATCAAGAGGATGATCAGCACCTCGAAGGAGATCAGCCGCCGGCCCGGGCATTGGTGGTGCGACCAGTTGAACAATCCGGACGGCGAATCCGGGTACCACCGGCTCGGCGAGGAAATCTGGCAGCAAGCCGGCCAGCGCGTGGATGCCTTGGTACACGTCGTGAGCACGGCCCACTCGATCCACGGGACGGCTCGCGCGCTGCGGCGCCGCAATCCCGATCTGCGCGTCGTCGCGGTGGAACCTGCCGAGTCGGCGGTGCTCTCCGGGAAGCCTTCCGGGTCGCACAAGATCGAAGGGATCGGCATCGGCTTCACGCCGCCACTGTGGAAGCCGAACGAAGTCGACGACATTCTCACCGTGACGACGGAGGAAGCCAAGCACATGGCCCGACGGCTGGCACGGGAGGAGGCAATCTTCGCCGGATCGTCGACGGGCGCGAACGTGATCGCGGCCATCCGTGTGGCGGAAAGGCTCGGCCCCAGATCCACCGTCGCCACGATCGTCGTCGATTCTGGGTTGCGCTATGTCAGCACCGACGTCTTTCGGGCCTGATCACATCAGGCGCTTTCGCTCGCGGACGCGCAAGCGCTTGCAGGAGGCGGCGGGCACGAGCGAGGCCCATCGGACTCGCGGGTCCGAATCGGTCACCCGCGGCGCGTGAAACGGCGCATCACGCGGCGTCGGCCGCCGCCAAGCCCGCCCCGCTTAGGCGGAAACATCGCGCTGGCGCATCGAGACATGGCGGAACGTCGAGACCCGAGGCGCCCTCAAGGTGCGGGCGTACCCGCCTCGACCTGCGACTGGCACCATGCGTAGAGCGCGTCGTAGACCGGCAGCTCGGCCGCGAGCTGCGCCTGGTCGTCGTCGTAGACCAAGCCAAAGCCGCGCGCGATCGCCTCGAGGCCGCGTGATTCCGGCGTGAGGTCCTTGTCCTCCGTATCGGCGCCGCGCACGATCGATGCCAGGCGGCGCAGCGCGGGGTCGTCGAGCCGGTAGCGGTCGAGGATCGCGTCGAAGCTGCAGCGCGGGCCGTGATGCCCCAGCTCGACGTCCGGTACGTCGTAGGGGATCGCCTGCTCGCGCGCGGCGAGCGTCTTCACCTGGTCGGCCGGCACGAACAGAAACTCGGCCTCGGAGTCGACGAAACGCCGGATCAGCCACGGGCAGGCGATGCGGTCGACTTTCGGTCGCTCGCGTGTGATCCATTTCATGGGAGCCTCCTGGTGGGGCCGCGAGTCTGCCCCGCTGGTCGCAGGCGTCAAGCGGAAAGCGCGGAACGCCCGCGGTGCCGGCGCATCTGATAGGATGATCCGTCGGGCGTGAGCCCAACCGGGCTCTGCCAAAACGTGAACTCCATGTCCAAAGTCGCCGTCCTGCGCACTTCCCCGGAGACCGTCGTCGAGGACTATGGCCGCCTGATGGATCTGGCGGGCTACCGCCAGGCGCTGCCGTTCGACGCCCAGACCTGCCTCAGGATCAACATCTCGTGGCACGTCTACATGCCGGCCTGCTCGACCACGCCGTGGCAGATGCACGGCGTGATCCAGAAGCTCGCAAGCGATGGTTACGAAGTCGCGCGCGATCTGATCGCGGCCCAGAACGACACCGTGGTGGTGAGCTGCCGCGAGGGCGCGGTGAACAATCACCTCCAGCCGGTGCTCGATCACTACCGGGTGCCGATCGCCTACCTGTCGGAGCCGGTGCTCGACCGGGTGTTCGAGAAGCAGGGGATCCAGATCCCGAAGCTGCTGCTCGGCAAGAACGTGATCCACCTGCCGACCGTCAAGACCCACGTCTTCACCGGCACCACCGGCGCGATGAAAAATGCCTTCGGCGGCCTCTTGAACCTCAACCGCCACTGGACGCACTCGGTGATCCACGAGACGCTCGTCGACCTGCTGCGGATCCAGAAGGAGATCCACCCCGGCATCTTCGCCGTGATGGATGGCACGATCGCCGGCGAAGGCCCAGGCCCGCGCGCGATGCGGCCGCACGTGAAGAATTACATCCTGGCTTCGAGCGACTGTGTGGCGATCGATGCGATCGCCGCCAAGATGATGGGCTTCGATCCCATGACCGATTTGCGCTTCCTACGCCTCGCCCACGAGCACGGCCTGGGCGTGGGGCGGCCGGAGGAGATCGAGATCGTCGGCGCGGACATCCGCAACGTGAACTTCGGCTTCCGCGGGAGCCTCGCCGAGAACACCTTCGCCTCGTGGGGGCAGAAGCTCATCTATTGGGGACCGCTGAAGCCGCTCGAGAACCTGCTGCTCCGCTCGCCGATCGTGCCCTGGAGCTACGTCGCCTCGCGCGCCTACCACGATGGATACTGGTACCCGACCCACGGCAAGCCGCGCGTGCGGCAGATCATGAAAACCGGGTGGGGCGAGCTGTTCCAGAGCTATGGGAACGGCGTGGCCCGGCAGCGCTCGTAGGGCCCGCGCGAGAGCCGACTAGCCCTCGGTCCACCGGAACACCTTGAGCCCGGCCGCGAAGGTCCCGACGCCGATCGCGAGCAGGATGCCGCAGGGGAGCGCCATTTGGGAGAGCGTGAAGTCGCGCCAGATTGCTCCTTCCAGCGCCAGGATCGTCCACCGCACCGGTGTGAAGCTGCCGACGGTTTGCATCCAGTGCGGCATCAAGAACAACGGCACCATGCCGCCGCCGGCCATCGACATCAGGAGCATCGCCGCGCGCCCGAGCCCCGAGACCGTGGCCTCGGTCTTGCCGAGCACCGAGAACAACATCATGAGGCCGACAAACGCGATCGCGGCGCTGAGCACGGCGATCGCCAACAGCGCGGGGGAGGTCGCGCGCACACCGAACACCAGGGCTCCGAACGACAGCAGCAGCGTCGCGATGCCCACGATCGCGACCAGGCAGGCGGTCGCCTTGGCGGCCAGGATCTTTCCACGCGAAATCGGGGCGATGCGCAGCCGGACCAGCGTGCCTCGCGTCCGCTCGTGCACCAGCGAGAGCCCAAAGCCGAATGCGCACGAGAAGATCCCCCAGACGATCCCCTGGGGGAAGCTCACCTGGTAGGCATTGCGTGGTCCACTGCGGACTCGGGCCACGTCCACGTTCTTGAACGAGACCGGCTGCCAGCCGCCACCGTCTCCAGCCGCGCCGGGTGTGCTGTCGGCGACCTCCCCGGTGAAACGATCGAGCTCGCCCAAGAAGCGACGGAGCGCACCGCGTCGGCCGCCGCCCGTGGCGCTCGAATCGACCGAGACCTCGGTCTCGTGTATCCAGCTCCGCAACGAGCTGCGGTTCGACAGCAGTTGACCGACCTGCGCCGAGAGATGCCTGGCGAGCAGACCTTGGATCATGCCCGCCTCGGCCTTGCGCGAGGGATCGAAGCCCAACTCGATCTCGGGCCCGCGGCCATAGAACATGCGCCGGCGCGCCTCACCGAACCCTTTGGGAAAGGCCACGTATGCGACGCGCCGCCCCAGGCGCACCGCTTCGACCGCCGCGCCGCGGGACATGCCCTGGGTGTCGAACTCGGCGACTGTGTCGAGCTGCGCGATGACCGCGCGCGAATCGGCCGAGCTGTCTTCGTCCACCACCGCGATCGGGAGCTTGCGCGATTCGGCGCCCGAGCCGGAGAAGATGGTACCGAAGAACACCGCGAACACGAGCGGAAAGATGAAGGTGAAGAAGAACCCTCCGCGATCGCGCAACAGGAGCGTCAGGTCCTTCGCGACCAGGGCGACGATCTCACGCATCAGATCCTGCCCGTCGCGCATTCGGTCTCGCGCGCCCGCAGCATCAGTCCCTCAAGTGGCGGCCGGTGAGATTCAGGAACACCGCCTCGAGATCCGGTTGCTCGAGGCGAAAGCGGGGCAGGCTGCCGCGGCGCGCCAGCTTCGCCACCTCCGCGGCGGGGTCCTCGGTTTCGATGCGGCGCTCGGTTCCGTTCTCGTCGAGCACGAGCGCGCTGCGCCCGCCGTGGGCGGCGATCAGGCGCTCGACCGTGTCGAGCGCCAGCAGCGTGCCCTGGTCGATGATGCCCACCCGGTTGCACAGACGCTCGGCCTCCTCCATGTAGTGCGTGGTGTAGAGGATGGTCCGACCCTGGCGTCGCAGTGTCTCGATGTTGCCGAAGATCGCGTTGCGCGACTGCGGATCGACGCCCACGGTGGGCTCGTCGAGCAACAGCAGCGGCGGGTCGTGGACCACGGCCACGGCGAGATTCAAGCGCCGTTTCATCCCGCCCGAGTAGGCGGAGACGCGGTCGCGCGCGCGGGCGGTGAGTCCGACGAATTCGAGCGCCCAACGAACGCGTTCGGCGAGCGCGCTGCCCGCCATCCCCTGCAGGGTGCCGAAGAAGCGCAGGTTCTCCGCCCCGGACAGGTCCTCGTAGAGCGCGAGCGCTTGGGGAGCGACGCCCAGCTTGGCGCGCACCGCGGGGTCCGCGGGCCCGCCCGCGCCCGCGATCTCGACCGTGCCGCGGTCGGCCTCCAGCAGCCCGACCGCGAGTGCGACCGTGGTGGATTTCCCCGCCCCGTTCGGGCCCAGCAGTCCGAACACCTCGCCGGCGGCGATCTGGAGGCTGAGCCCGTCCACCGCCACCGTCTTCCCGTAGCTCTTTCGCACGTCCGAGAGTCGCAGCATCGTGTCTCGATGCGATTGCGTCGCCGGCACCGTCATGCGCTCCGCGCGGGCGTCTGACACAGCTCGATCAGCACGCCGAAGAGGCTCTTGGGATCAAGGAACGCCACCTGAGCCCCGTGCGCCCCCGGACGCGGAACGGCGTCGATCGGCCGCACGCCGGCCGCGCGGCAGCGCGCGAGTGCGGCCTCGATGTCGCTCACTTCGAGGCTGAGGTGGTGAATGCCCGGCCCCTTGGCCTCGAGGAACCGGGCCACCGTGTGGTCGGCGCTCTTGGGCTCGAGCAGCTCGAGGGTCACCGGGCCCAGGTGCAGAAACAACAGCCTCAGGCGTCCGCCGTCCACCAGCTCTTCGGCGCCGCGCGTCGCCCCCAAGGAGCGCTCGAGCAGCGTCGCCACGGGATCGGCCTCGCGCACGGCCAACGCCACGTGCGCGAGGCGCTCCACCGTGCCGCCGTCAGCGGATGGACTCACCGTGCTCCTCCGTCGTCCACTTCGTCGACCGCGGGGCTCATGCCCCGCGTGGCGGCTGGTAGGTGCCGAACACGCCGCGCATGGTATCGCACACCTCGCCCAGCGTGGCGCGCTCTTTCAGCGCCTCGAGGATCGGCGGCATGAGATTGTCGGCGCCGCGGGCGGCACGCTCGAGCGCGGCCAGCCCCCGGCGCACGACGGCCGCGTCGCGCTCGGCCCGCCAGCGCTCGAGGAACGTGCGACGCGAGCGCTCGATCGCGCGGCTCATGGCGAAGGAAGGCACCGCGGCATCCTCTCCGGACGCGAATCGGTTGACGCCGACCACCACCCGACGGCCGGCCTCGACATCCTGATGCCAGCGATAGGCGGCGCGATGGATCTGGTCCTGAATCCATCCCGCCTCGATCGCGGCGAGCACGCCACCCATGCGATCCAGCTCGTCCATCAGCGCCCGAGCGCGACGCGTGAGCTCGGCGGTCAGCGACTCGACCCAGTAAGAGCCCGCCAGCGGGTCGGCCGTATCGGGCACGCCGCTCTCGTGCGCGATCAGCTGTTGGGTGCGCAACGCGAGCAGCGCCGCGTCCTCGCTCGGCAGACCGAGCGCCTCGTCGTAGGAGTTCGTGTGCAGGGACTGGGCCCCGCCCAGCACCGCCGCGAGCGCCTGGACCGACGTCCGCACCACGTTGTTGAGCGGCTGCTGGGCGGTCAGCATCGAGCCTGCGGTCTGCGCGTGGAAGCGCAGCTTGCGCGCCTCGTCGTCGGTGATCCCGAAGCGCTCGCGCAACAGCTCGGCCCACAGCGCGCGCGCGGCGCGGAACTTGGCCACTTCCTCGAACAGGTGGTTGTGCGCGTTGAAGAAGAACGAAATGCGGCGCGCGATACGTGCCACATCGAGTCCGCGCGCTCGCGCGGCGTCCAGGTAGGCGAGGCCGTGGGCGAGCGTGAAGGCCAGCTCTTGCACCGCGGTCGCACCGGCTTCCCGCATGTGGTAACCGCTCACCGAGATGCTGTTCCACCGGGGTATTTCGCGCGCGGTGAAATCGAACACGTCGGTGATCAGGCGCAGCGAAGACCGCGGCGGGTAGATGTAGGTGCCGCGCGCCACGTACTCCTTGAGCACGTCGTTTTGCACCGTGCCGCCCAGGCTCGCCCGCGCGATGCCGCGCGCGTCGGCCACCGCCACGTAGAGACCCAGGAGCAGCGGCGCGGTGGCGTTGATCGTCATCGAGGTGGTGAGGCTGTCGAGCGGGAGCTCGGAGAGCAGCTCCTCCATGTCCGCCAAGCACGAGATCGCCACGCCGGCGCGCCCCACCTCGCCGCGCGCGCGCGGATGGTCGGAGTCGAAGCCCATCTGGGTCGGTAGGTCGAAGGCCACGGAAAGGCCGGTCTGGCCCTGCGCGAGCAGGTAGCGGAAGCGTCGGTTGGTCTGTCGCGCCGTGCCGAAGCCCGCGTACTGCCGCATCGTCCACAGGCGGGCGCGGTACATCTCGGCGTGGATGCCACGCGTGAAGGGGGCCACGCCGGGCGGCGGCGTGCGTCGCTCGAGGTCCGGTGGCAGGTCGGAGCGATCGTAGAGCGGCTTGATCGGGATGCCGCTCGACGTCGCGCGCGCGCCATTCCCCTTCGCGCTCTTCACGATCCCGCCTGCGCGATCCGCACCAGAGCTTGCCCGGCGCTCACCGGCGTCCGCTCTTCGACCAGCACGTCGGTCACCACGCCGCCGCCGCGGGTGGCAAGCTCGTTCTGCATCTTCATCGCCTCCACCACCACCACCGGCTGCCCCGCGGCCACCACGTCTCCCGGCCGGACCCGCAGGGCGACCACCAGCCCCGGCATGGGAGCGACCACCGTCTCCCGGCCGCTCGCCCGCGCCGCGGGCCCGGTCGCCTGGAGCAGCTTCTCGAGTGGATGGCGCACCTCGACCGGAATCGTGGCCCCGTCGAGCGTCACCTCGAGTCGGCCGCCCGGCGACGACACGCGCACCTCGTGTGAGCGGCCCTCGATCAACACGGAGTACACCTCGCCGTCCCAGAGCCGTCGGCAGTCGGCCTCGAGCCGGCGGCCCTCGATCGTGAGCCACAGCCGGTCGCCCCTGGCTTCGAACTCGACCTCGGTGTCGTGCCCTTCGCGCGCGACCCAGAGCTTCATCGGCGTGCCCCGGGACCACGGCCTCGCTCCGCCCAGCGCCACGGCGAGCGACCCCGGTTCTCGGCCGGCAGCGCGACGGCGGCGCGCTCGTGTCGCGCATGGAGCGCGGCAGCGATCAACGCCACTTCGGCCGCCTCCGGGCTCGGCTCGAGCGCCGCGGCCGTGAAATGCTCCTCGAGGAAACGCGTGCTCAGGCGGGCGGACGCGAACGCGGGGTGCGCGGCGAGCCAGCGGTGGAAGACCAGGTTGTGGTGAACGCCCTCCAGGACGGTTTCGTCGAGGGCCCGCAGCAGGCGGCGCCGAGCGATCTCGCGGTCCGGCCCCCAGACGATCAGCTTGGAAAGCAATGAATCGTAGAACACCGGGACCTGGAAGCCCTGCGTGACGCCGCTGTCGTTGCGCACCCCCGGTCCTTGTGGCAGACGCAGACGATCGATGCGCCCCGCCGAAGGTAGGAAGTGGTTCGCGGGGTCCTCGGCCAGGATGCGGGCCTCGATCGCGCAGCCCCGCGGTGGCGGCGGGTCGCCGCCGAACCAGAGCGCGTCGCCCTCGGCGACCCGGATCTGCTCGGCGACCAGGTCGAGGCCGGTCACCATCTCGGTCACCGGGTGCTCCACCTGGAGGCGGGTGTTCACCTCGAGGAAGTAGAAGTGGCCATCGGCATCGAGCAGGAACTCGACCGTGCCGACGCCGACGTAGCCGGCGGTCTTGGCGATGCGGCACGCGGCATCGGCGAACGCGGAACGCGTCGCGGGGTCGAAGGCCGGACACGGGGTTTCCTCGAGCAGCTTTTGATGGCGGCGCTGAACCGAACACTCGCGCTCGCCCAGGAACGCGACGTGGCCCTTCGCGTCCGCGAGGATCTGGGCCTCGACGTGACGCGGCCGCTCGATGAAGCGCTCGACGTAGATGCGGTCGTCGTCGAACGCGGCGCGCGCCTCGCCCCGCGCCAGCTCCCACGCGGCGGCCAGCTCTGCTTCGGTCGAAACGATCCGCATGCCCTTGCCGCCGCCGCCTGCCGCCGCCTTGAGCATGACCGGGAACCCGATTGCGCGCGCCGCCTTGCCCGCCTCGTCCACGCCCGCGAGCGGCCCAGGCGAGGCGGGAATGAGCGGCACCTCTGCCCGTCGCGCGATCTCGCGAGCGGCGAGCTTGTCGCCCAGGCGCGCGATCACGTCGGCGGGGGGCCCGATGAAGAGCAGGCCCGCCTCCGCGCACGTGTGGGCGAACGCGGCGTTCTCGGCGAAGAATCCGTAGCCGGGGTGCACCGCGTCGGCCTTGACGCGCCGGGCCGTCTCGAGCACGCGCTCGGGGTTGAGATAGCTCTCGCGCGCGGGCCCGGGTCCGATCGGGTACGCCTCGTCGGCGAGCAGCACGTGGAGCGCTTCGCGGTCGGGCTCGCTGAACACCGCGACCGACGTGATCCCCCGCTCGCGCAGGGTGCGGATCACGCGCACTGCGATCTCTCCGCGGTTGGCAATCAGCACGCGGCGCACGCGCGCGATCTTGGGACGGCGGCTCACGCGCCCTCCAGCACCACGCAGGCGATCGCAAACCCACCGTCGTGGGTCAGCGACAGGTGCGAGAGCGAGCACCCGAGCGCCTCGAAGCGCTCGAGCGCGGCGCCGTGGAAACGGAGCCGCGGCTGCTGCCCGCCCGGCTGCAACACTTCGAGCAGCCGGAAGGCCACGCCGGCGCTCATCCCGGTGCCGAGCGCCTTGGAGGCCGCCTCTTTGGCGGCGAAGCGAGCCGCCAGATGCGGCAGCGGATCCTTCATGCGACGGCAATACGCGAGCTCGTCGGCGGTGAAAAGTCGTTTCTCCATGCGCGCGCCGAAGCGCCCGAGGGACTGCGAGATCCGCTCGACCTTGACGACGTCGATGCCGATTCCACGCACCGCCATGCCGCGCAATCTATAGGGCCGGGGCACCGGCGGCAACGCGCCACGCCCGGTTGCGCCCCATCGCTAGCTCCCCACGCCGACGCTCATCCGGATCGCGCGCGGCGGGTGGAAGAGCCGCGGATCGTGCACCGGAATCCAGCCCGGCTTGCCGTCGCCGTCGGCGTCCTCCCAGTAGCCGCCGCCGTCGAGGCCGGTCTCGGTGCGGTAGGCGCCGTAGTCGTCGAAGTAGGTGTTGATGAGTGGATTCGGGTACCCGCTCAGCGTGGCGAGGGCCTCGGAGCGACGGTCGAACAGGTTGCGCGCCTCGAGCCCGACATGGAAGGCGCTGCCGCGCGGGCGCCACTGGAGCCGCAGGTTGGTCTCCTCTTCCCACGCGAGGCGCCGGCCGTTGAGCAGCGACAGATCGGCGTCGAGCTGGCGGCGCGCGCGTGGCGTCCACGGAAGCCCCGACCCCACGATGGTGCTCCAGGCCATCGACCAGTTTTCACTCCACCGCCACGAGGCCGAGAACGCCAGCGAATGGCGGCGGTCCCAGTCCAGCGGGTGCTCCCCGATCGCCGGCAGTCGCACCCCGACGCGCGACCCATACGGAAGGCCCTCCTCGAGCGACTGGCTCCCCATCGCTTCGAGATACGTGTAGTGAAGCTCGGCCCGGGCTCCCTCCCCGACCGCGAACAGGCTCAGCTCGAATCCCGAAGCGTGGCCCTCGTCGGCGTTCTCGTAGCGGGGCTCCGGACGGTTCGACACCAGCACCGAGCGTGTTCCCACGAGATCGAACAGGTCGCGATAGAACACCGCGGTCTGGAGCGCCCAGCGCTCGCTGAACGAGTGCTTCACCGCGGCCTGATAGGAGATCGCGGTCGCGGGAGTGAGCCCGGGGTTGCCGAGCTGCTGGCGGCTCGAGATCTGGAGCCGATTGTCGTAGAGATAATCGCGCGCCGGATTCTGCCTGAGGCGCACGTAGGCGAGCGAGAACACGTCACGCACCGAGATCGGGTAGGCCACCCCGAGCCGCGGCGCGAACGTCCAGGTTGCCGAGGTCGGCCCGGCGAACGACTGGCGGCTCGCTTGGGGACCGGGCGTGAAGTACTCGGCGCGCAGCCCGGCGTTCAGCACCAGCCCTTCGAACACCCAGCGCGCCTGGGCGTAGCCGAACGCGCCCGGCGCGAAGGCGCGATAGGCCCGCAGGGAGTCGAGCCCGCTGCCGTAGGTCGAGAGATCGAACTCGCGCATCGACACGGATTCGTAGCTCATGCCGAGCCCCGCCTTGGTGCGGTTGCCGCGCGCAGTCGCGCGTTCGAGGTCGCCTCGCAGCGTGAGCCGGCCGCTCGAGCTCTTCTGAAAGAACGGCTCGTCGCCGTGGTAGACGTGGAAGGGATCGGTGGTCGCTGCCTCGTCCCGGCCCCACAACGGAAGACGGTCGGGCGTCAGATAGGAGGGATCGTCGCCGCCGCCCACCGAGGTGACGCGGCGTGCCGAGAGCCAACCGAGCGAGACGGTGGCGAGCCGAGTCGCCGTGGGCTTGGTCCACGAGAGCACCGTCGCGAGCCGGCGGTCGTCGGTGATCACGGCGTGGTCCGCCGCCCGGTAATAGGTGAAGCCGGGCTGGGGCGTCGGGCTCAGCACCGGCTCGGGCGAGCAGGGATCTCCAGTGCACGGACTTCCCACGTAGCCCTCCACCGACCACATCGGATCGTAGGGTTCGATCACGCGCCGGTTCGCCAGCACCTCGAGCACGAGTCGCGAGGAATTGCTGCGGCGCACCAGCTTGACGTCGCCGAGCAGCCGGTTGTCGGCGCGCCAGCCGAACGAGCCGAACGCGTTCCGCGTGCGGCTCACCGTGCGCAGTGTCGGCAGGTTGGTGTCGTCGAGTGTGGCCTCCAGCGTGGCCACGGCGCCGATCCCGGTCGTGCCCAGGGGGCCCGAAAGCCGGCCCGAGACGCGATCGTAGTGGGTGGAGGTGCGCCCGTCGCTCTCCCATAGGAGCGCCCCCTCGGGCCGCTCGCCCGGATCGACGGTGCGCAGCCTGAGGACTCCCGCGAGCGAGCCGCCGTACTCGGCCTCGAGTCCGCCGGTCAGCACCTCGACGTCCTTGAGCGCCAGCAACGGCACTTCGAGCGAGCGGTTGCGTAGCGGCTCTTCGAGCGACAGGCCCTCGAGCATCAGCGCCGACTCGCCGGTGCGCCCGCCCCGCACGTGAAGCTCCTCGCCGCGCGCCACGACTCCCGCCTTGAGCGCCACCGCCTCGGCGAGGCGGCTCACCGGCAAGGCGCGCAACGTGGCTCCCGACAGCAGGTGCGCGCTCTCGCTCGAGAGCGGGTCGTGGAACTGGGCGCGCACCACGATTTCGGAGAAGCGGCGAACGATCCGGGGCGCGGCCGTGTCCGGTGGAGCGGCCAGGGAGTCGGCCGGGGAAGGGCCCGCGGCGAGCGCGAGGAGGAAGGCGGTTGCGACCATGGGCCTTGCGCGTGCCTCCCGTGCTCCGCCTTCGAGGAAGAAACGAAGCGACCGGACGCCGCAGCGTCCGGCCAGCCAACAGACCTCCACTGTGCGGCGCGCGGGCGCGGCGGGTCAAGGACGCCTTGACGGGATGCGCGACGCCCCCTAGGCTCCTTCCCCGAACGTTTTCCGTGCTGGTTGTCCCGCCCTGGCCCTGATGGCCCTCGACTTCACGCTCGACGCACACGATCCGTCGACCGCGGCCCGCGCCGGGCGGCTCATGACCGCGCACGGCGAGGTGCTGACGCCGGCCTTCATGCCAGTGGGGACACTCGGCTCCGTGAAGACGCTCGCGCCCGACGAGCTCGCGGGCGCCGGTGTGGACATGCTGCTCGCGAACACCTATCACCTGCGGTTGAGGCCCGGGGTGGAGACGGTGCGTCGGATGGGCGGCCTGCATCGGTTCATGAGCTGGCCGCGCGCCATCCTCACCGACAGCGGCGGCTTCCAGGTGCTGAGCCTATCGGAGTTGCGCACGGTGAGCGATCACGGCGTCGAGTTCCGATCGCATCTCGACGGCAGCCGCCAGATCATGACGCCCGAGGACGCGATCCGCGTCCAGGACGGCTTGGGCACGGACATCGCGATGTCGTTCGACGAGCCGATCGAGCTGCCGGCGCCGCAGGAAGCGGTACGCACCGCGGTGGACCGCACGATCGACTGGGCACGACGCGGCTTCTCGGAGCGCGAGCGGCTGCGTGCCGAGGGCGGTGGAGCGATGGCGCTGTTCGGCGTCAACCAGGGCGCAGACGACCCGGTCGAACGGCGGCGCTGCTTCGCGAGCCTGGGCGAGTTGCCGTTCGACGGGTTCGCGCTCGGCGGTTTGTGGGTGGGCGAGGAGCGCTCGCGCTCGCTCGAGATGGTGGAGCACGATTGCGCGATGTTCCCGGCCGATCGGCCGCGCTATCTCATGGGGGTGGGACATCCGGTGGACGTGATCGACGCGGTCGCGCGTGGGGCGGACATGTTCGACTGTGTGCTGCCGACGCGCAACGCGCGGCGCGGCACGGTGTTCATCTCGACCGGACGACTGGTGGTGAAGAACGCCGCGTACGCCGCCGATGCGAGGCCGCTCGACCCGGCGTGCGATTGCGCCGTGTGCCAGCGGTTTTCGCGCGCCTACCTCAGGCATTTGTTCGCATCGGGTGAGATGTTGGCGATGCGGCTCGCCTCATTGCACGCGGTGAGCCACATGGTGCGACTCGCTCGCGAGGCGCGCGCCGCGGTGCTCGAAGGGCGCTTCGGCGCGTTTCGCGAGACGTTCCTCGAGCGCTTCGAAAGCGGCGAAACGTTGGAGCCGCGGTCGGCGCGGCGCGCGAGCGCCGCCCGCCGGCGCGTGGAAGACGAGACCCAGGCCGGCGATCGGCCCTCAACCGAGGAGATGCTCGACGATGTGGAATGACGCGCTCGCCCAGGCCGGCGATCGGCCCTCAACCGAGGAGATGCTCGACGATGTGGAATGACGCGCTCGCCCAGGCCGGCGGGGGCGCCCCGCCGGGGCCCTCGCGGATCGGTTTCCTGCTCCAGCTGCTCCAGTTCGTGCCGATCTTCTTGATCCTCTACTTGTTGCTCATCCGGCCGCAGCAGCAACGACAAAAGAAGCTCAACGAGATGCTCAAGACGCTCAAGAAGGGCGATCGCGTGCTCACTTCGGGTGGCATCATCGGCACCGTGGTCGGCGTGGACGACTCCAAGGCAGTGCTGCGGATCGCCGAAGACGTCAAGGTCGAGTTTGCGAAGAGTTCCGTCGTCCAGGTCATGGTCGAGGACGCCAAGTAATGGCGGTGCGGCCGATCCGCATCTACGGGGACCCAGTGCTGCGCCAACAGGCCGCCGAGGTGGCGGCGGTGAACGAGGTGGTGCGCCGCCTGATCGAGGACCTGCGCGACACCATGCACGCGTACCGCGGCGTCGGTCTGGCGGCCAATCAGATCGGAGCGCTCGAGCGCGTGCTGGTGGTGGACGTGCCGGTCGAAGGCGAACGGCGTGTCGAGCTCACCTTGGTGAACCCGGTGCTGAGCGAGCCGGCCGAGACGAACGTGGACGAGGAGGGGTGCCTGTCGATCCCCGGAATCTACGAGGAGGTGCGCCGCGCCGCCCGGGTGCGCGTGAAGGCGCTGGACGAGCGCGGCGTGCCCGTGGATATGGTGGTCCAGGGGTACCTGGCGCGCGCCATCCAGCACGAGGTGGACCACCTGAACGGTGTGCTCTTCGTCGACCGGCTGTCGGTCTTGAAGCGCCAATTCCTCAAGAAGTCCCTGGAGGCGCTGGCGCGCGGTGAGCGCCCCGAAGGCTACGAGCCTCCGGTCGCCGAGGAGAGCTCCCCGTGAGTCGCCCGCGCGTGGTGTTCATGGGCACTCCGGCGTTCGCGGTCCCCGCGCTGCGGGCGATCGCGGCCGCGTGCGAGGTGGTGGCGGTGGTGACTCGCCCCGATCGACCGCGGGGCCGCGGGCGCACCGCCGCGCCGTCCGAGGTGGCGGATGCGGCGGGCTCGCTGGGCTTGGAGGTCCTGAAGCCCGAGCGGCTCCACGATCCCAAGGTGCGCGAACGGCTCGCGTCGCTGGATGCGGATCTGTTCGCGGTGGTGGCGTTCGGCGAGATCCTCTCGCGTGAGCTGCTCGGCCTGCCGAGGCTCGGCTCGATCAACCTGCACGCTTCGCTCCTGCCCGCGCTGCGCGGCGCCTCGCCGGTCCAGCGAGCGCTCTGGGAGGGCCGCGTCGGCACCGGGGTCACGACTCTGTGGATGGACGAAGGGATCGACACGGGGGACATGATCCTGCAGCGCTGGAGCCCGATCGAGCCGGCGGATACCGCCGGGACCCTCGCGGCGCGGCTCGCCGACGAGGGAGCCCCGTTGCTCGCGGAGAGCTTGCTGCTGGCGCATCGAGGTCATGCGCCTCGGGTGTCTCAGGATCGCGATGCCGGAAGCTACGCGCCCCGGCTTGCCAAGGCCGACGGCGTGGTCGACTGGTCGCTCGACGTCGAGACGGTGTGGAGCCACCAGCGCGCGGTGACGCCATGGCCGGGGGCGATCGCGAGGCTTCAAGGCACGGCGCTCCGATTGGTCCAGACCAGCCCGCACCACCGGCTGCCCGCGCGCGCCGCTGCCGGCACGGTGACGGGATCGGAGCGCGACGGGCTCACGGTCGCCTGCGGACACGGTGTGCTGCTGGTGCGTCGAGTCCAGGCCGAAGGACGGACCGAGATGGATGCCGCCGCCTGGGCGCGCGGCGCGCGAATCGCCACCGGCGATCGTTTCGAGGCTCCGGAAGAAGCAGGCCCCAACCTCGGCACGGAGTCCGCCGCCCAGCGCAAGCAGGTGGGCGCGTGAGCCAGCGCCCGCCGCGTTCGAATCGGCGCCGTGGGAGACCTGGCCCGGCCGCGCGCGGCGGGGCGCGCCGCGACGGCTCGGGCGCGCCGCGACCGGGCGAGCCCAGCTTCGTGCGCAACCGGTCGCGCCCGATCTACGGCGAGCGCCGCGGCAAGAGGCGCGATGGGGCACGACGCGAAGGTGGGGGGCGCGACGGCCCGAAGCCCAAGGAGCGCGACGCACCGAGCCTGCCGCGTGATCCGCGCCAGGCCGCGCTCCGCGTTCTCCACGCCGTGGACACGCGCAAGGCATTCAGCGACCGCATGCTCGAGGCCGCCCATGCTTCGAATGATCGGGATCCGCGCGACCAGGCGCTGCTCCACGAGCTGGTCAAAGGGACCCTGCGCTGGCGTGGGCGCCTGGACTGGATCCTCGACCGCCTGATCCACATGGGGCTGAACCAGCTCCCACCGTGGATCCGCAATATCCTGCGACTCGGCGCCTATCAGATCCTGTTCCTCGACCGCATCCCGATCCACGCCGCGGTGGACGAATCGGTGAAGCTCGCGCACGAACACGGGCATCCGGGAACCGCGGGGCTGGTGAACAGCGTGCTGCGACGCCTCGGCGAGGAAAAGGACTCGCTCGCCTTGCCCGATGGGGACGACCCCGAGTCGTTGGCCGCGTGGGGGTCGCATCCGCTGTGGCTGGTCGAAATGTGGCGCGAGCGCTTTGGCGCCGAGGCCACGCGGGCACTCCTGCTGGCGGACAATCGAGCGGCGCCGCTGGGCCTGCGGGTCAACCGCCTGCGCGGAACCAGGGACGAGCTGGTGGCGCGGCTCACCGAAGAGGGCGTGACGGCCACGCCGGCGCGTTTCTCGCCCGATCTGGCATGGGTCGAGGGGAACGTGGTGCCCTACCGGCTCAAGGCGTTCCGCGACGGCTGGTGCACGCCCCAAGACGAGAGCGAAGCGCTGGTCGCGCGCTTGGTGGCCCCCGAACCGCACGAGCGCCTGCTCGACCTATGCGCCGCCCCCGGCGGCAAGTGCACCCACCTGGCCGAGCTGATGGGAGACGAGGGCGAGGTGTGGGCGATGGAGCGCGCCGAAGCCCGCGTGGCGTCGCTGGCCATGGCGGTCGAGCGTCTCAAGACTCAAGCGGTGCACGTGGTCCAGGGCGACGGGCGCAATTACACGTTCCCGATGCCGTTCGACCGCGTGCTGGTGGACGCACCCTGCTCGGGGCTGGGCGTGCTGGCGCGGCGGGCGGATGCGCGCTGGCGCAAGGGCCCCGAAGTGCTCGACGAGATGCCGCCGCTTCAGCTGGAGCTGCTGATTGCCGGAAGCCGCCGCGCACGTCCTGGCGGCGTGCTGGTCTACAGCGTGTGCTCGTTCGAGCCCGAGGAGACGACCGAGCTGGTCGAGCGCTTCCTCGCGGCCGCGCCCGAGTTCGTGCTCGAGAGCGCAGCCGGATACGTGCCCGAGGAGGTGGTGGACGAGCAGGGATTCCTCACCATCCTGCCGCACGTGCACGGCTGCGACGGCGCGTTCGCCGCGCGCTTCCGCAGGACATGAGCCCGCGCCACCGCAGGCGCACCCGGTACGAGCCGCCCGGCGCACGCGAGCCCCGTCCCTGGCCCCTCCCGCCCGCTGCCGAGACCCTTTCCAAGCCCGAGCCCGAGCGGCCGTCGGCCGACACCACAGCGGTGGCCGCTCCGCCAGCCGGGGGCGTGGCGGCACCCCAGGCCGCCGAGACCCCGTCACCGGCCGCCTTTTCAGGCGGGCGCGGTGACGTCGAGGCGCCGGCCGCGCGGCCCACCCGGTGGCACGATCGTCTGCGCGGCGCCTCCATCATGGCAGGGATCGGGGTTCTCGCGTTCGCCACCGGCTTGGTGCTCTTCAACAGCGTCGTCATGCCGCGGCTGATCCACGGCGTGAGCGAAGTCCACGTGCCCGATCTGCGCAACCTCACCCTCGAGCAGGCCGAGCACGCGCTTCGGCCGCTGGATCTCCAGGTGTCGCGCGCCGGCGAGCGCTTCGACCCCGCGGTGCCGCGCGGGTTCATCCTCTCGCAGGATCCCCCCGGGGGCACGACGGTGCGCGGGCACAAGCGCATCTCGGTGATGGTGAGCATGGGCGAGGAGTTCAGCTCGGTGCCCGAGCTGTTCGGCGAGTCGCAACGAAGCGCCGAGGGCCTGCTGAAGAGCGCCGGCCTGAGGCTTGGCGCGATCACGCGCGCCGCCTCGGACGACGTCGGAGAGGGTCTGGTGGCGGGGTCCGACCCGGGCCCCGAGACCGTGCTGCCGCGCGACACCCCGGTGAGCCTGCTGGTCTCGACCGGCAGCGGCGAGGAGAGCTTCGTCATGCCGGACCTCCTCGGCCGTGAGATCATGGGCGTGCGCCGCCAGCTCGACGCCCTGGGCTTTCGCGTCGTGACCCCGATCGGGGCCGCCTCGATCGGCACCATTCTGTCGCAGAACCCAGCACCCGGATCGCGGATCACGAGCGCCACCGTGATCCAGCTCCAGGCGACCGGAAGGATGATCCGGTGACGCCGCTCGTGGGGAAGAGCAAAGGCGCGCGGTCGAGGCAGGTGCGCACGGGCGCATCGCCCCAGGCGAGGCCGGCGAAGGCGACGGCGCCACCGATCGTGGCGCCGTCGATCCTCTCGGCCGACTTCTCGCGGCTCTCATCCGAGCTGGCGCTGGTCGACCCCGCGCGTGACTGGGTGCACTGCGACGTGATGGACAACCACTTCGTGCCCAACCTCACCTTTGGGCCGATCGTGGTGCGCGCGGTGCGCGACCTCACCCGCGCCCAGGTGGACGTTCACCTCATGATCGAGGAGCCCGCGCGGCTGGTGCCCGAGTTCCGCGCGGCCGGGGCCGATGGCATCACGGTGCACCTCGAGGCGTGCCGCGAGGTCGCCAAGACGCTGGCGGCGATCCGCACCCAGGGTGCTCGGGTGGGGCTGGCGCTCAAGCCGGGGACGCCCATCGAGGAAGCCGAGCCCCACCTCGCGGGGCTCGGCCTGTTGCTGGTGATGACGGTGGAGCCCGGCTTCGGCGGGCAGGCCTTCATCCCGGGAATGCTCGACAAGGTGCGGGCGGCCGTGACGTGGCGCGAGCGCCACGGCGCGCGCTACCTGATCGAGGTCGACGGCGGGATCGCCCCCGCCACGGCTCGCCGGGCTCGCCGCGCGGGAGCGGAGGTGTTCGTCGCCGGGCACGCCATCTATCGGCAAGGCGACCCGCGCCACGCGCTCTCCAAGCTGCGCGACGCGGTGGGCGTTCCGAAGCTCATCCCCCAATCTCGAGCCGCTCGCCGGTCTCGAGCAGCGTCTTGAGCCCCGAGAGGATCACGCTGAGTCCCTCGCGCACGCTCATGAGCGTCGCGGTCTCACCCTCGAAACCTCGGTGCTCGACCGTCACGCGGCACGCAGCGCCGAGTGGCTCGATCGTCCACACCACGGTGTGCGCGGGGTCGCGTGCCACCTCGTCGTCCCACAGGGCCGAGAAGCTGTGCACCAGACGGCGCGGTCGCTCCACCTCGAGCACGGTTCCCTCCGCCGCGGGCTTCCCGTCCGGGTAGGCATAGGTGAGCGGCGAGCCCGGCTTCCAATCGCTCGCCACCAGCGTTCCATGGAAATAGTCGCGCGTGCGCTCTGCGCGCGTGATCGCCTCCCAGATCTGCTCCGCGGACGCGCGGATGATCACCTCGTGGGCGTGGCGTGGCAGGGTCGCGGTCGCCATGTTGCTCGTGCGATTCATGGCCGTCTCCTCCACCTCGCGTTCGAGATCGCCGAGCGAGCCCGCCCAGGGTTCCGCGTACTTGTCGATCCAGCGGTCGTGGATGAGTCGGATCGGCACCGGGTTCAAGTAATGGAGCTTCTTCCGGCCCGCGCGCCGCGTGAGCACCAGCCCGGCCGACTCGAGCACCTTGAGGTGCTTCATGGTGCCGAAGCGGGTCATGGGCAGATGGGCATCGAGCTCTGCGAGCGTGCGGCCGTCCGCATGGAAGAGGAGGTCCAGCAGGGCCCGCCGATGCGGATCGGACAAGGCGCGGAAGACGGTTTCCATGCGCCATTAATACGTGACCCGTTAGTCACCTGTAAAGGGAAGTTACAGGTGGCGGGCCGATTCCAGGCAAATCGAGGAGTTTTGGCTGGTCCGTTAGAGGCGACCTCTGAGCCTCGCCCTGGGCCGTGCATGCGTTCCCTACCTCCACCTGCCTACCCTGTGCTATGTTGCGCGCTTCTTGGGCGAGAGGAACAGTGTTCGAAGCGCTGACGGGCCGTCTCGACGGCATCTTCCGGAAGCTCACGGGCCAGGCTCGATTGACCCCCGAGAGCATTCAGGAAGGCTTGAGGGAAGTGCGGCGAGCGCTGCTCGAAGCCGATGTTCAAGTCGCTGTCGCGAAGGACTTTATCACCAGGGTCGAGGCGCGGGCAGTCGGCCAAGAGGTTCTCCGCAGCCTGACTCCGGGTCAGCAGGTGATCGGCTTGGTGCGGGACGAGCTGATTCGCCTGCTCGGGGATCGCCCGGTCACGCTGGCCGGCTCACCGCATCTGCCGACGGTGGTGCTGCTCGCGGGCCTTCAGGGCTCGGGCAAGACCACCTTCGCGGGAAAGCTCGCGCACTGGCTCAAGAACGCGGGCAAACGGACGCTGCTGGCGAGCGCCGACGTCTATCGCCCGGCCGCGATCGAGCAGCTCGAGCGGCTGGGAGCCCAAGCCGAGGTGGGCTTCTTTCGCGCGGACGAGGGGACTCAGCCGGCCGAGATCGTGCGGCGAGCGGTCGACGAGGCGCGGCGCAGAGGATTCGACTTCCTGGTGCTCGACACCGCCGGACGGCTCCACATCGACGAGCCCTTGATGGCGGAGTTGGCGGAGCTCAAGGCCGCGGCGCGGGCCCATCAGGTGCTGCTGGTGGTGGACGGGATGACCGGCCAGGAGGCGGTACGGATCGGCCGCGCGTTTGCCGAGCGGACCGGGATCGATGGGCTGGTGCTGACCAAGATGGATGGCGACGCGCGCGGCGGCGCGGCGCTGTCGCTGAGGCAGGTGACGGGCAAGCCGATCCTGTTCCTCGGCGTGGGCGAGAAGCTCGACGCGCTCGAGGCGTTCGATCCCGAGCGCGTGGCAGGACGCATCCTGGGGATGGGCGACGTGCTGGGCTTGGTCGAGCGGGCCCGCGCGACGGTGGATCGAGAAGCGGTCGAGCGCATGGCCGAGAGAGCGCGCCGCGCCGACTGGACACTCGAGGACTTCCTCGAGCAGCTCAGACAGATGAAGAAGATGGGACCGCTCGAGGACCTGGCGAAGATGCTGCCGGGAGTGCCGCGCCAAGCGCTGTCCGAGATCGGGCCCCAGGCGGGGCGTCTCAAGCGCTTCGAGGCGATCCTGCTCAGCATGACGCCGTTCGAGCGGCGCCATCCGCGACGGATCGACGGAAGTCGCCGGCGCCGCATCGCGGCCGGAAGCGGCACCACGGTGCCGGAAGTGAACCAGCTGTTGAAGGACTTCGAGCAGGCGCGAACGTTGATGAAGCGCCTGAAGCACGGTCCGCGCGGTCTCAAGGGCTTGCGCGGCCTGATGCGCTGACGGCGTTCGGAGCGCCCGGCGCGAGTCGAGTACGCGAAGCAGGACACGGTGCACGAGGCGATGTCCGAACGCCGGACCGACGCAATGGACCGGTGGACCGGGCACGCCAGGAGGAGCCAAACGCATGGCAGTCGTCATTCGCTTGATGCGGGCCGGGGCGAAGAAGCGGCCCTTCTTTCGCATGGTGGCCGCGGATTCTCGCCGCCAGCGGGATGGGCGCTTTCTCGAGATCCTGGGCCACTACAACCCGCTCACTCAGCCCTTCGAGGTGATGGTCCACAAGGACAAGGTCGAGGCGTGGCTCAACAAGGGCGCTCAGCCCTCGGAGCAGGCAGCTTCGCTGTTGCGCTCGCTCGGGATCCAGCCGGCGCGCGCGGCGACCGCGGCAAGTGAGGTGGCGCCCGCGATCGTCGTCGCGCCCAAGCCGAACGCGAAATCGGCGAAGGCGGCGGTGAAGCGGGCCGCTCCGCGCAAGGTATCGAGCCGCAAGGTCGAGAGGAAGGCCGCGCGCAAGGCGGCGAAGAAGAAGGCGGCCGCCAAGAGCTGATCCGCGCCACGCCGATTCCGCTCGGGCCGCGTGCGCTCCGTGTTCGTTGCTCGTGACGGCACCCGCCTCACCGGGGATTCTCCTTGCCGCTCAGTCGACGGCTCGCGCATAGTGCCAAGCCACGTTCGAGGAGCGCTCGATGACCCTTCCCGCGAAATTGCGACTCGGTGTCCGGACCGGCCGCCTGGCGGCGGCGTTGGCTCACGAGGTCAAGGAAGCCTTGGAGCAAGCGCATCCGCACATGGCGGTGGAGATCGTCAAGCTCGCCTCCGCGGGAGATCACGTACACGACGGGCCCCAGCGCGGAGCGGCCTTCACGCGCGAGCTCGACCAGGCGCTCGCCGGCGACCGGATCGATGCCGCGCTTCACGACCTGCCCGACTTGCCGCTGGTAAGGCCCGATGCGCTGGTGATCGTCGCCGTCCCACGCCGACGTCACCCCTTCGACGTCCTGCTCACCGCGGACGGCCGCATCCTGGACGAGCTGGAGCCCGGCGAGCGGATCGCCGCTTCGAGTGCCGCCCGCATGGCCCAGATGCTGGGGTATCGCGACGACCTCAAGGTGATGCGCGCCCTGGGCAGCCTCGACACCCACTGGCAGCAGCTCGCCGATGGTCAGTTCGAGGGCCTGGTGATGGCTGCGACCGACGCCGAACGGCTCGGCTGGCACGACCGGGTGAGCGAGATCTTCACCACCGAGGTCTGCATCCCGGTTCCGGGCCAAGGGGCGCTCGCCCTCGAGGCCCTGTCGAGCCGCAAGGACGTGATCGCGGCACTCAAGGGGCTCGACGACGAAGCCTCCCGCCACGCGGTGACCGCGGAGCGCGCATGGCTCAACGAGCTGGGGGGCGAGGACGATCTGCCCGCCGGGGCGCTGGCCAACGTGGTGGGAGGGCGGCTGGTGATCGAAGCGGTGGTGGTGAGCCGAGACGGCATGGAAGTCGTGCGCGAGGAAATCGAGGGGCCGGCAACGAGCGCCGAAGCGCTGGGAGCCAAGCTGGCGGTGCGCATGCTTGAGCGTGGCGCCCAGGACATCCTCGAAGCGACGGCCGGTGGGTCGGGATGAGGGCGGCGAAGCGGGGCTCGCTCGCGACGTCCGGGCGCCGGCGCGGGCTCGGGGTGGTCGCGGCCATGACGCTCCTGCTCGTTTCCGGATGTGGAGCGAAGCCCAAGAACCCGGACCCGGGAGCGAGCCGGCCGTCCCAGACGCGCTCCCAGGCGCTCATCGATGCCGGGAACCAGGCCTATCGTGACGGCAATTACAGCTTGGCCGCGCGGCGCTACGCCGCGGCCACCGAGGTCAAGAGCGACGACCCGGCCGCCTACTACGGGCTCGGCATGGCGCTCGCCAAGCTGGGGCGCGACGAGGAGGCCCGCGTCGCCTACGCGCGGGCGCGCGAGCTGGCACGCAGTCACAAGGGGCCCTGAGACAGGGCTCGCGTCACCCCGCCGGCCGTAGACACGAGCCATGCACGATCTCAAGTTCCTGCGACAGAATCGCGAGCGCGTCGAAGCCGGCGTGGCCCTGAAGGGCATGGCGGTCGATCTCGCCCGCTTCTACGCGATCGAGGAGCGCAGGCTCTCGGTGCTCCACCAGACCGAGGAGCTGAAGGCCCGTCGCAACGCGGCGAGCGAGGAGATCGCGCGACGCAAGAGGGCGGGCGAGAACGCCGCGGCCGACATCCAGGCGATGCGTCAGGTGGGAGACGAGATCAAGAGCCTGGATGCCGAGCTCAAGCGGCTCGAGGAGGAGAGCGAGGCGCTGGCGGCCTGGATCCCGAACCTCCCGCACGCCTCGGTACCGCCCGGGAGCGGGGCCGAGCAGAACCAGGTGGTGCACTCCTTTGGGGAACCCCGGCGCTTCGATTTCGCTCCGCGCCCGCACTGGGAGATCGCGAGCGGTCTCAAGCTGCTCGATTTCGAGCGCGCCGCCAAGATCGCGGGCTCGGGGTTCTTGCTGTTTACCGGACGCGGGGCGCGTCTCGAGCGCGGGCTCATCCAGTTCATGCTCGATCTCCACACCCGCCGCCACGGCTACACCGAGGTCGCGCCGCCACACGTCGTGCGGCGCGCGGCGCTGTTCGGGACCGGGCAGCTCCCCAAGCTCGAAGACGACATGTACCTGATCGGTGAAGACGATCTGTTCCTCAATCCGACCGCCGAAGTGCCGGTGACCAACATCTACCGTGACGAGATCCTCGAGCCTGGCATGGTCCCCGCCTATCTCACCTCCTATTGCGCCTCCTACCGCCGCGAGGCCGGCACCTGGGGCAAGGACACGCGGGGGATGGTGCGCGTACACCAATTCGACAAGGTCGAGCTGGTGAAGATCGTGCCGCCCGAGACGAGCTACGACGAGCACGAAACCCTGGCGCGCGACGTGTCGAGCGTCTTCGAGGCTCTCGAGCTGCCGTACCGGGTGATGCTGCTGTGCAGCGGCGACCTCAGCTTCGCGGCCGCCAAGTGCTACGACTTCGAAGTCTGGTCGCCGGGCGTCGAGGCGTGGCTCGAGTGCTCGTCGTGCTCGAACTTCCAGGATTTCCAGGCGCGCCGCATGGGAATGCGCTTCCGCCGCGAGCCGGGCGCCAAGGCCGAGCACCCTCACACGCTCAACGCCTCGGGCGTCGCGCTGCCGCGTACCTTCGCAGCGCTGCTCGAGAACCACCAGACGGCCTCGGGCGGCGTGCGGATCCCGGCGGCGCTGCGTCCCTACCTCGATGGTCTCGAGGAGATCGCCCCCGAGGGGTAGACGGTGGCCCGCCTCGAGTCGACATCGCCCGGCGCCGCGGCGCCCGAGCCGCAGCGGCAAGCCATCGCTACGCGCGCGCTGTCGCGCTCGGAGCTGATCCAGGCGTCGCTGTTCTTCGGCGCGAGCCTGCTGGTGGCGGGGGTGTTCGTGTTCACGAACCAGGTGATCACGCGGCTCTCCGACGAGATCACCGCCACCTCCCGCGTGCTGGCGCGCTTCTGCGCACAGGCCTCGTTTCCGGCGGTGCGCGACCCCGAGCTGGGGCGCATCCTGGTTCAGGTGATCTCGAACGTGGACTTTCCGATCGTGATCTCCGACACGCTCTCGATGCCGCGCGCGTGGCGCAAGCTGGAGGTCGACGAATCGCTGGTGCCGGACGCCGCGATCGACAGCCTGGTCGAGGGACGACCGATCGCACCGGTGATTCGGGCTCGCATCGAACGGGTGCGCGCGGCGATGGCGCGGCTCGACCGCTTGAACCCACCGATCCCGATGATTCGGCCGGTGACCGGCGAACGGCTCGGCTCGGTGCACTATGGTGACCCGGCGGTGCTCGAGCGCTTGCGCTGGATGCCGTACCTGTCGGGAGGCGGCATGGTGGTGCTCCTCTCGCTCGGCGTGTGGGGGCTGGCCGGGATCCGCCGCGCCGAACGTCGCACGATCTGGGTCGGGATGGCGCGCGAGACCGCCCACCAGCTCGGGACGCCACTCTCCTCGCTGATGGGCTGGATCGAGCTGCTGCGCGCCCACGCGTCGAAACCGACCGCCGACGAGGTGCGCATGCCGCGCGCCGAGCTCGAGGAGACGCTGGGAGAGATGGAGCGCGACGTCGAGCGCCTGACCAAGGTCGCGCAACGCTTCAGCCACGTCGGCTCCGCGCCCGACCTGGCGCTCCAGGACGTGCGTCCGGTGGTGCGCGGGGCGGTGGACTACGTGCGGCGCCGCCTGCCGCAGGGCGAGGGCGAGATCGTGATTCTCGAGCGCTACCAGGAGGTGCCGCCCGTCAATCTCGGGCGTGAGTTGCTCGCGTGGGCGGTCGAGAACCTCCTGACCAACGCGGTCTCGGCGATCGAGCGTCGTCCCGGTAGGATCGAGGTGGTGGTCGAGCCGGGGGAGGGAGGCAAGGTACACGTGATCGTCACCGACAACGGGCGCGGCATGAGCCCGCCCGAGCAACGGCGGGCCTTCGAGCCCGGCTACACGACCAAGCGCCGGGGCTGGGGCCTGGGACTGGCGCTCGCGCGCCGCGCGGTCGAGGAGTACCACCGGGGTCGCCTCTACATTCGGCGCAGTGTGCCGGGCGAAGGCACGACCCTGGTGATCGAGCTGCCGGTCTAGCGCCGTCCGCCCCGCGTTGGCGGCCCATCGGCCCAGGGTTATCATGGGGCGAGGGCCGATGCGGCGGCTTCGCCCTCCGTGAATCCTCCCGCCCGTGAGCCTTACCCGATCCCATGCCCGACGAGAGCCGACGCAAGATCCTGTGGGCCGACGACGAGATTGATCTCCTGCGGCCCCACATCAAGTTTCTGGAGCAAAGGGGCTTTGCCGTGACGGCGGTGCCGAACGGCGAAGACGCGCTGGCCGCGCTCGGTCGCGACCGCTACGACGTGGTGTTGCTCGACGAGATGATGCCCGGGCTCGGCGGGCTCGCCACGCTCGACGCGATCCAGTCGCGCGAGCTAGCGGTGCCGGTGATCCTGGTCACCAAGAGCGAAGAAGAGCGGCTCATGGAAGAGGCGATCGGCAAGCGGATCACCGACTACCTGATCAAGCCGGTGAATCCATCGCAAGTCTTCCTGGCATGCAAGCGGGTGTTCGATGCCGAGCGGCTCCAAGAGTCGCAGCGCGCCCGCGACTACGTGGGCGAGATGCAGCGCTGGCAATCGCTCGATCGGCGGCGGCTCGACTGGGAGGCCTGGGTGGAGCTGGCCGTGGACGTGGCGCGCTGGGACGTGCGCTTCGATCAACTTCCGGAGGAAGGGCTGCAAGGCGCGCACGGAGACTTCCGGCGCGGACTCAACCTCGATTTCGGCCGCTTCATCGAGGAGCACTACGCCGCCTGGGTGCATGACGCCCAGGATCGCCCTCTGCTCTCCCACGAGGTGGTGCGCAGGGCGGTGGTGCCGCAGCTCGCCGCCGGACGGCGCGTGGTATTCGTCGTCGTCGACTGCATGCGGATCGATCAGTGGCTCACGCTGGAGCCGCTGCTCGAGGAGCTGTTCGAGGTCGAGCGGGCTTATTACTGCTCGATCTTGCCGACCGCGACGCCGTACGCGCGCAACGCGATATTCTCGGGGCTGCTGCCCGACGATCTGGAGCGCAGCCATCCCGACCTGTGGCAGGAAAGCGGCAACGACGAGCGTTCCAAGAACCGTCACGAGGGCGAGCTGCTGGATCGGCAGCTCGCACGGCTCGCCGCCACGCCATCGCGGGCGACCAAGTACTTCAAGGTGCTGGACGCCGAGGAGTCGCTGCAGGTGCGCCGGCAAGTCCACTCCTTCGTCGGACTCGGGCTGGTGAGCCTGGTGTTCAACTTTCTCGACATTCTGGCGCACGGGCGCTCGGAGAACGAGATCCTCCAGCAGCTGGCGCCCGACGAAGCGGCGCTGCGTACGATCACGCGAGCATGGTTCACGCACAGCTCGCTCTACGAGATCTTCCGCGGCCTCGCGTCCCAGGACGCGGTCGTAATCCTGACCACCGACCACGGCGCGGTGCTGGCGCGGCGCGCCGCGCTGGTGCGCGGGGATCGCGAGACCTCGACCAGCCTGCGCTACAAGTTCGGCCGCAACGTGAACGCCGATCCGAAGCAGGCCTTGATCCTGCGCGATCCGGAAACCTACCGGCTTCCCGGCGAGGGCGCGGTCAAGAACTATGTCTTGGCGCGCGAAGATTTCTACTTCGTCTACCCCACGCGATTCCACGAGTACGAACGGCACTACCGCGGATCGCTCCAGCACGGCGGCATCTCGATCGAGGAAATGATCCTGCCGCTCGTGACCCTGACGCCGCGGGCGCGATGACCGGGATAGAGGCAGGCCAGACGCCCGCGCGGATCGCGCGTGCGGAGGCCGAGACGCGGCGGCTCGGCGAGCTCTTGGCGCCCCATTTGGCGCTCGGCGACGTGGTGGCGCTCATGGGACCCCTCGGCGCCGGCAAGACCTGCTTCGTCGCGGGCCTCGCCCATGGGCTCGGGTACGGGTCGCGCGTGCGCAGCCCCTCGTTCTCGCTGGTGAACGAGTACACGGGCCGCATCCTGCTGGTCCACCTCGACCTCTACCGCTTGGCCGCGGGCGAAGTGGAGTCGCTCGGCCTCGAGGAGTATCTCGAGCGCGGGGCGCTGGCGGTCGAGTGGGGCGAACGACTGCCGGCGCGTTGGCGGGGGGACGCGCTCGAGCTGTCGTTCGAGATCGTGGGCCAAGCGCGGCGGATCCGCGCCACCGCCCAGTCCGGCCGCGGAATCGAGCTGTGCTCGGCGCTGGGTGCGGCATTCGATCTGGCGAAGGCCGAAGCGGAGGAGCCATGACGGGCCTGTCGATCGAGGCCGCCACCTCGCGGGTCGAGATCGCGGTGCGCGGCGACGACGGGCTGCGCGCGCACGAGATCGAGGAGGTCGGCCACGGGCACACGCGCCGCCTGACCGCATTGATCGCGCGCGCCCTCGGGCGCGCCGAGGTGCGCCCCACCCAGCTCTCCTGGGTGGCGGCCGACCTCGGTCCGGGCTCGTTCACCGGCGTGCGCGTGGGGCTCGCCACCGCGCGCGCCCTCGCCCTCGCCTCGGGCGCACGCGTGCGCGGGGCGTCCTCGCTCGCGGCCCTGGCCGGCTCCACCAGCGCCCGCCGCGCGCTGATCTGCCCGCTCGTGCCAGCCGGAAGACTCGACGCGTACGCCGGCTTCTTTCGCGCCGATGCGCGCGGCGCCGTGAGCTTGCTGGCCGCGCCCCGCGTCGGCCCGCTCGCGACCATCGTTCAGGCGATCCGCGAGGCGTTCGCGGCCGCGGGAACCGCGAACGTCCGCATCGTGGGGCCGGGGGTGCCCCGCTGGCGCGAAGCGCTCGAGCGGTCGTTTCCGGGCGCGACGAGCCCCGAGTGGCGTTTCGAAGGTCTCTCGGCCCTGGATCTGGCGGCGGCGGCGCTGTCGCCGCGCGGTCCGGCGGCGGGGTTGCCCGCCCCGGGCGACGAGACGCAGCCCCTCTACGTGCGGTCGGCCCAAGCCGAGGAGCGGGTGCGCCATCGCGCGTCGGCGGCCGAGGCGCCCGTGGCATTGCGCCCGTTTCGCGTCGACGACGTGCCGGCGGCGGCGGTGATCGAGCGTCGCGTCTTCAGCGACCCATGGCCGGAGTCCTTCTTTCGCGGCGAGCTCGGACACCCGCAGGTGTATGCACGTGTGGCCGAGCGCGGCGGGCGGCTCGCCGGTTACAGCGTCGCGTGGTTGGCCGCGGCCGGCGGCCACTTGGGGAATCTGGCGGTGACACCCGAGGAGCGGCGGCGCGGCGTGGCGCGGGCGCTGGTCGAGGATCTGCTGGCGCGCGCGCGCGCGCTCAAGACGGAGAGCCTGTCGCTCGAAGTGCGGGTTTCGAACTTCGCCGCCCAGGCACTCTACCGCACGCACGGATTTCGTCTGGCCGGCCTTCGGCGCGGGTATTATCGTGACACCGGTGAAGATGCGCTCGTCATGGAGTGGCGCCCCAAGGGCGCCTAGGCTCCGCTTGAAAAGGCGAGGACAAGGCGTGCGAGGGAGCGAGGAACGAATCGTATCTGCAAGATACGTCGCAGTGACAAGCGACCGAGCCAACGCAGTGATCGGGTTTTCAAACGGAGCCTAGGACCACGGTGCGAGGGCGCTGAACCCATGTCCTGGCTCAAACGCGAGCGCGCCGGCATCAAGGGCACCAAGACTCCTGGCGTCGAGGTCCCGGAAGGGCTGTGGACCAAGTGCGACGGCTGCGGCGAGGCGCTGTTCCAGAAGGTGCTCGAGGAGCACCTGTGGACCTGCCCCCACTGCGGGCATCATTTCCGCGTTCCGGCGCGCACCTATCTCGGCCTGTTGGTGGACGAGGGCTCGTTCTCGGAGCGCGACGCCGGCCTCCAAGCCGGCGACCCCCTTGGCTTCCGCGACGCGCGCATGCGCTACCCGGACCGGCTCAAGGCGGCGCAGCAAGAGACCGGGCTCAAGGATGCCGCGGTCTCGGGCGTGGCGACGATCGGCGGCAAGCCGGTGGCAATCACGATCATGGATTTCTTCTTCATGGGCGGCAGCATGGGCTCGGTGGTGGGCGAGCTGGTCGCGCGGTCGATCGAGCGCGCGATCGACGAACGCCGGGCACTGGTGCTGGTGTCGGCCACCGGCGGGGCACGCATGCAAGAAGGCATTCTGTCGCTCATGCAGATGGCGAAAACGTCCGCGCTGCTCGCGCGACTTCAAGACCAGCGGCTGCCGTTCCTCTCGATCCTCACCGACCCATCCACCGCGGGGGTGCTCGCCTCTTACGCTTCGCTCGGTGACGTGATCCTGGCCGAGCCCGGATCTCTGGTCGGGTTCGCCGGCGCCCGGGTGATCCGCCAGACCATCGGCGAGGATCTGCCGCCCGGCTTCCAGCGCGCCGAGTTCGTGCTCGAGAAGGGCTTCGTCGATCGCATCGTCCCGCGCCAGCGAATGCGTGACGAAGTCTCACAGCTGCTCGAGTTCTTCTGGCGGTCGACGCGCGGGTTCGCCCGCGACGGCGATGGCTCGCCGCATGCCTTCCATCCCCATCCGCCCGCGGCGGGCGGGGGAGTCCAGGCCGGCCCCGGATCGCGGTGAGCGTCGATCTCCAGCAGGCCCTCGAAGCCCTGTACGGTCTGGAGCGCCGCAAGGGCGAGCTCGGCCTGGCGGGCACGCGCGCGCTGCTCGGCGCTCTGGGCGACCCGCAGCGCCGGTTCCGCTCGGTGCACGTGGCCGGCACCAACGGCAAGGGCACGGTGTGCGCCTTGATCGAGCGCGTGCTGCGGGCCGCCGGCCACCGCACCGGGCTCTACACCTCGCCCCACTTGGTCGATTTCCGGGAGCGCATCCGGGTCTGTGGGCGCTGGGCGGACGAGGTGTGGCTCGAGCGCCGGCTCCAGCACATCGAAGGCCTGCCGCAGGGTCGGAGCCGGACGTTCTTCGAAGTCTGCACCGCGCTCGCGTTCGACGCCTTCGCCGACCAGGGAGTCGAGATCGCGGTGGTGGAGGTGGGCCTCGGGGGCCGGCTCGACTGCACCAACGTGATCGATCCCGAGCTCACCGTGATCACCTCGATCGGGCTCGACCACACCGAGATCCTGGGCGACACGATCGAGGCGATCGCGGCCGAAAAGGCGGGGATCATCAAGCCGGGCGTGCCGGTGGTCACCGGGGCGCGCGGCGCGGCGCGGCGCGTGATCGAGACGATCGCCCGCGAGCGTGGCGCCCGGGTGATCGCGGGCGCGCGCCCGACGCGGTCGGGCCGGTCCCTTCCCGAGAACGGGATCGCCCGCGCGAACCTCGGCGTCGCCCTGCGCTCGCTCGCGATCCTCGCCGAGCGCGGGATCTCGATCGGTGAGGCGGCGCTCGCCGAGGGCCTGGCCCGGGTGCGCTGGCCAGGAAGGCTCGAGGCGTGTCCGAGCGAGCCGCGCCTGTGGTGGGATGGCGCTCACAACGCCGACGGCGTGCACATGCTCGCCCGCGCTTGGCGCTGGGCCCACGATCGGGCGCCGGTCCTGGCCGTGGTTGCGCTCTCCAAGGACAAGGATGCCGCCGCGTTTCTCGCCGCCCTGAAGGAGCGCCTGGGCGTCACCCGCATCGTCGCCACGCGGTCCCGCAGCAGCCGCGCCCTCGAGCCGGCGCGGCTCGCGCGCATCGCCGCCGCCGCCGGGCTCGCGGCTCGCCCGAGCCCGGATGTCCGCGCCGCGCTGCGTGAAGCGCTCGCGGCCGACCTGCCCGGCCCGGTGCTCCTCGTAGGATCCTTGTTCGCCGTCGGCGAAGCCATGGAAGCGTTGGGCGGAGCGCCAGGGGAATGGCTGTGAAACTCACGCTCTGGTGCGCGGGCGTGGCGGCAGCGGCGGGGCTCGTGCCCCTCGGCCCGGCCTGGGGCGCCGCACCTCCGACACCGCCGCTCAACATCAGCGCCGCCAACGTCACCGGGAGCCGTGGACCCGGCGGCGACATCGTCTTCCTCAACGGCGACGTGCACATCACGCGCGGGCGCACCGTGATCACCGCGGACCGCGGCCGCTACCTGCGCAGCGAGGCGATGCTCTACCTCGACGATCGCGTGCGCATGGTGGACAGCGTCACGACGCTCACCTGCGACCACGCCTCGTTTTCCGAGGATCGCGACGTGCTCGACGTCACCGGCCGCGTGGTGCTCGAGGACCGTGGGGCGAAGTTGCGGGCGCCGAGCGGCACCTACGATCGCAAGACCGGGCGTGCCGATCTGTTCTTCGGGGTGGAAGCCGAGGACAGCACGCAGCGCATCGTCTGCGACCGGCTCGCCTACCTGCGCGATCGCGCGCTGGTCCAGGCGCGCGGGAAGGTGCACGGGGTGGACAAGCAGGACAAGAACGAGCTGCGCGCCGACTCGGTCGACTACGACCGTGCCGCCCACCGTGCGGTGGCGGTGGGCAACCCCGAGCTGGAGTCGCGCGACGAGGACGGCCGACCCGCGCTGGTGCGGGCCCTGGTGCTGCGGCTCGACACCGAGGCGCGGATCGCGCGCGCGATCGACTCGGTGCGCATCTCGCGCGACACGCTGCAGGCCCGCGCCGACTCGGCGGTGTTCGACGATCGCGCCGAACGTGGCTGGCTGTTCGGCCACCCGCGCGCGTGGGACAACGAAACGAACGTCACCGGTGACACGCTCGAGGTGTGGACCGAGCGGCGCAAGCTCAAACGCTTCGTGGTGCTGAGCAACGCGGTGATGGACTACAAGGGCGCCCAGCCGGGCACCATCGGCGAGACCAACCTCCTGCTGGGGCGCCGCGTGGACGTGTTCTTCACCGACCAGACGATCGACAGCCTGATCGCCACCGGCGAGGCCCGCAACGACTACCGCGCGGTCCCGCGGGCCGGCCGGACCGCCGAGACGAACCGCGCCGAGGGTGACACGATCACGGTGTTCTTCAAGGACCGCAAGGTCGAGCGCGCTCTGGTCCGCAGCAAAGCTCGAGGTGAGTATCACTTCGCGGTGAACGTGGGAGACACCACGGCGGCCAAGAGCGAGATCGTGCGCTACGACGCGGCGCGCATCGAGTACCAGGTGCCACGCAACCGCATCGTTCTCGATCCCGCGGCCCATCTCCTCTACAAGGAGCTGGAGCTGCACGCGCGACGCGTCGAGTTCGACAGCGAACGACAGACCCTGGTGGCGAGCGGCACGCCGCAGCTGGTCGACCGCGGTGACAAGGTGACGGGCCACCTCATGACCTACGATCTGGAGTCGCGCACCGGCAACATCTATCAAGCCGAGACCGAGTACGAGCGCGGGCTCTACCGCGGC
>VBOY01000014.1:37739-47032 GCA_005893295.1 Candidatus Eiseniibacteriota bacterium
ATGAACGGCTCCTACAGCACCTGCGATCTCCCCGAGCCCCATTACCACTTCCAGGCGCGCTGGATGAAGATCTACCTCAAGGACAAGTTGGTCGCGAAGCCGGTGGTGTTCTACGTCAAGAACGTGCCGCTGCTGGCGCTCCCGTTCTGGATCTTCCCCATCAAACCCGGTCGCCACTCGGGGTTCTTGTTCCCGCAGTTCGAGCTGGGATTCAACAACCGGGCGGGGCAGTTCATCCGCAACGCCGGCTACTATTGGGCGCCGAACGATTACATGGACTTGACGCTCTCCGGCGACTACTACCAGACCGAGCCCTCGTGGGTGATCCGTGGCGAGAGCTTCTACAAGCTCCTCTATCGGCTCGATGGACGGGTCGCTGGAACCTTCGCCCACAACGACGCGACGCGCGCCGACAACTACGATCTGAACGCCGAGCACGAGCAAGAGCTGTCGCCGCGCACCCGCCTGTCGGCGCGCGCCTCGTTCGTCTCGAACCGCGATTACAAGCGCAGCAGCTTGTTCGGGAGCCCGCTCTCGGCGCGGGTCGACCGGTTCCTGATCTCCAGCCTCTCGCTTTCGCACAATGCGAGCTGGGCGAGCCTGAGCGCGGTGCTCGACCGGCGCCAGGACCTGGACGCCGACCAGGTCTTGGCCGACCCGGATGGCTTCGGGCCACTGCTCGGGCCGGCCCCGGGCACGGAAGCGTCGCTGCCGAGCCTGACCAGCACCGCTCCCAACCTGTCGGTGCTGTTTCCGACCCGGGCGATCGGGAGCCTGCCGGCTCTCCGGGCCACTCCGTTCGCACGGGCGCTCTCCTCGATGTATTTCAGCCTCAACGCGCGCTTCCTGTCTTCGAGCCAGCGCACCGGGTTCGTGAAAGGCTTCGTCTACGAAGACAGCTCGCGGCTCGACTCCACCACGGTGCTCGGCCACCGCGACGTGACGCGGCGGGCCGCCGCCGCCAGCACCTCGCTCACCGATTCGCGGCGCCTGTTCGGATGGCTCAACCTGGCGCCGGCGGTGAGCGCGGACGGCGCGATCTACGACCACGACAACCTGGGGAACGACTTCGTGCCCACCGGTGTATGGCGCGCCTCGCTCTCCGCCGGCTCGACCTTCTACCACACCGGCCGCACCCACTGGGGGCCGCTGGTGGGATTGCGCCACGTGATCTCGCCGTCGGTGTCCGCGGTCTACAGTCCCGACTTCGGCGGGCTCACCTTCACCGACGCCCAAGGCCAGAGACAGGACCGCTTCTCGAACGTCGGCGGGATCGCGCTGTCGGGGTTCAAGACCGCGCGCATGAACTTCACGCTCGACCAACGGCTCCAGGGAAGTTTCAGCGTGGAACCCAGATCACGCGTCTCGACAACCTGCTGTCGCTGGGGATCTCGGGCTCGTACAACTTCCTCTACCACGAACAGGGGCAAGCTCACCCCCTGTCGACCCTCGGCTCGTCGCTCAGGCTCCAGCCGCCCGGGCTGCTGAGCGCCGACTTGGGTTGGGTCACCGACGTCTACTCGCAGCGTCCGATCCGGTCGCTCGGCTACAACCTGGGGCTCACTCTCACCGGTCGCACCGGCCGCACGGGAGCGCCGCCGGCCCTGCCGCTCGAGCGACGCGAGGAGCCGAGCGAGGTGGACGTGAGCGAGCCGTGGTCGCTGGGCATGGCCTATTCCTACTCCGGCGGCTACGCGGGGCTCGAGTCCTGGTCGAGCACACAGACCGCCAACGGGGTCGCCCATTTCGGCCTGACTCCGAACTGGCGGCTCGACTATTCGGCATCGCTGGACATCACCGGCCGTCAGCTCGTGACCCAGCGCTTCGGTCTCACCCGCGACTTGCACTGCTGGCAGGCCACTTTCACGCGCGTCTTCGTCGTCGGGGGCGAGGCCGAGTACTACTTCCGTATCGGCGTGAAGGAGCAAAAGGAGATCTACCTCGAGCGTGGCACCCGGATCGGGAGCCTCGGGGGGATCCAGTAGCCGCTGGGCTTGACGGCGAGCCGCCGAGACGGGCGGATGACCCGCGATGCCAGGTGGCGCGAGAAATGCGTTGACAGGTGCACCGGGGATGCCAATCCTGTGGCCGCCGAGCACCGCGGGTCCCGGGACGGACCCTTGGAGGAGGGACGGATGAACAAAGGCGAGCTGACGCGCTCCTTCTCGCGTCGCACAGGCATGTCGCTGCGCCAATCGAAACGGGCCATCGACTCGCTGTTCGCAGTCGAAGGGCGTCAAATGGGACTGATCCCTACCAGTCTCGCCCAGGGTAAGGCTGTCCGACTCGCGGGATTTGGAACCTTCGAGACCCGCCGCCGCGCTGCTCGCCCGGGCAGAAACCCGCGCACGGGCGAGCCGCTGGTCATCGCAGCGGCACGCTTGCCCGCATTCCGCGCCGGGCGCGCACTCAAGGACAAGGTCCGCAAGTAGCCATTGGCGGGGTGACGAGCGGGGACGATACGATTCGCGTCCCCGCTCGGCGTGTTTTCAACGCTCGACCGATGCAGGAGGACCCATGGCGCGCTGGCACGTGACGTGCGGCACCTGCGCGTTCGAAGCTTGGATCGGGGCGCACGACGAGACGCTCGACGCCTGGTGCGAGGCCTGCCAACACGCAACCGAGCTCCCAGCCGCCGCGACGTTGGCGCAGTGCCCGCGCTGCGACGCGGCGCTCACCACCGGCGCACCGGCTTTCGAAGAGCTGTTCGGCGACCTCCAGAACGTTTGCGCGGTCCTCGGCGCCTGGGCCGGCGACCCCGCTCCGCTGCGCTCGCTGCTTCCCGATCGGCCGCGCTTCCTCGCGGACTGGACTCCGCCGGCGGCCGTGCCCTCGGACCCCTTCGAGATTCAGGCCTCACTGGAAGCGCTCGAGCACGGTTGGTTCGCCGATGCGGGGTCCCGGCTTGCGGCGCTCTTGGAAGGCCGGCGCTCCGATCCATCCTCGGCGCGACTGTGGCTGGCGCGGGCGACGGCCGCATGGCGCCTCTCCGATCCAGCCGCGGCCGAGACCTACCTCGCGCACGCGCTCGAGGCCGACCCGCAGGCGCGCAATGCACGGCTCGACCGGGGGGTGCTGCGGGCGCGGCGGGGCGATTGGTCGCTCGCCCGCGAGGACTTCGCGCACGCCGGCGACGGGCACGAAGCACGTTGGAACCGCGCCGCCCTCGAGGTGGCCGAAGCAGTGACGAAGGCGCGCGGCATGCCGGAACCCGAAAGGCTGCGCGCGGCGCGGGACGAAGCGCCACCGCCCTCCGCGTACTGGAGCGATCACACGCTGGGACGCCTGCTGGTGACGATGGTGATCGAGCGCGCGCTGGCGCGCGGGGCCGCTTCGACGACCGAGGACGAGGAGACGCTGCGCGAGGCCGCGCGCGAGCTCGAGTTCGACACCTTCTGGGATCGCGCGCTCGTGGTGTACGGATGCGCGGCGCTCGGGATGGCGAACGACCTCGAAGCGGTAGCCGCTCCGCTGGCTCGCGAGCTGATCGCGAGGCTGAGCGCGCAGCCGTTCGCGCAGGGCGAGGTCGGCGGGTTCCTCGCTTTGGCCCTGGAAGCCGCGCAAGCGGCGGTCCAGGAGCGCATGCCGCGGCGCGCGCGGGCCGCCGTGGCGCCGCTGCTCGCGCGCCACGACCTGATCCACTTTCGGATACCCTGTCGGTCCTGCCGCCTAGGAACGATCGGGGTGGACATGTGCGAAGAGCGTGAAGAGGACGCGCTGGCGTGAGGGGGAGCGCGAGACCCAGGACCGCGCGGGCGAACGTGCCACCTCCGAGTCCACGCCCGAAGCGTGCGCGGGGCGATCGCCCGCCGCGGCTTTCGACCGAGCGCCTGGTCCTGCGCCCGTTCGATCTTTCGGACGCCCGGGCGGTCCAACGGCTCGCTGGGGCGCGCGAGGTCGCGGACACGACGCTCCACATCCCGCATCCGTATCGCATCGGCATGGCCGAAGCCTGGATCGGAACGCATCGCGAGGCGTTCGCCGCCGGGCGCTCGGTCACGTTCGCGATCGTCCGCAAGAGGCCGCGCGCGCTGGTGGGAGCGATCGGGCTCCAGCTCGATCTCGCCCACGGCAGGGCCGAGCTCGGCTATTGGATCGGTGTGCCGTTCTGGGGGCGAGGCTACTGTTCCGAGGCGGCGGCCGCGGTGCTCCGCCACGGCTTCGAGACCCTGGGGCTGCACCGCGTCCACGCGGCGCACTTCGCGCGCAATCCCGCCTCGGGTCGCGTGATGCAGAAGGTGGGCATGGGGCGCGAGGGTTGCTTGAGGGGACACGTGCGCAAGGGCGACGTGTTCGAAGACCTGGAGGTCTACGGCATCCTGGTCGGCGAATGGCGATCTCGGCGCCGCCGCACCAAGTAGCGCCGGCAACCTGGGGACGTTGCCGCCGCTTTCGTCCATTCCGGGGGCAATCCAGAACTGGACCCAGCTCGCGCTCGCGAGCCCGGTCGAATGGTGGGCGGACTGGACGTGCCGGCCTTTGGTGGCTGACTTAGGCGGCGGGCCCCGCCGCGAGATGCCCGAGGAACACCTAGGCCAGGCCCCACTGTTCGAGATCGTCCTCGTCCAGCCCCAAGAAGTGACCGACCTCGTGCTGCACCGTGACGCGGATCTCGCGGGCCAACTCCTCTCGATCCGCGCAGCTCCGCAGCAGGTTGCGACGAAACAGGTAGATCGCCCCCGGAGCGCCCGGCAGGTCGTCGTGGCGGCGTTCCAGCAGGTCGCGCCCGACGAACAGCCCGAGGAGGTCGGGCGGCAGCGGGGGCTGTTCGCTGGTCAGGATCTCGAGCGAGGGAAGGGGCTCGACCAGCACCGGCAACTCTTGCAGGCGCTCGCGCACCCGCGGCGGCAGCTCGAGCAGGCTCCGTTCGACCAGGAGATCGAACTCCTCGTCGCTCACCTCGAGCGGGAGCGCATACGTCTCGGGGTCGAGGCGATGCGCCTCGTCGGCGTGCTCGGCCGCGCCCTCGTCGTCACCGAGCAGCTCGAGGGCCTTGGCGAGCAGGTCGTGAGTCTCGGGTCGTCCCGGGTGGATGGCGAGTGCGCGCTCGGCGTCATCGCGGGCGTTCTCGACGTGGACCAGCAGGTAGTGCGCCATGGCGCGGAGATGAAAGAACAGCGCCGGGTCCGCCGAGCGCATGGCGCCCGCGAGCGATTCGAGCGCCCGTCCCGCCTCTCCTTCCTCGAGCGCCACGGCGCCGTCGAGCACCAGAAGATCGGGGTGCCGCGGGCGCTCCTCGAGCAGCCGGTCGGTCTGCTTGCGGGCCCGGTCGGTTTCGCCCCGGTCGATCATCTCCCACACGCGATCGACTTGTTCCCACTCGGGATCGCTCAGCGCGTCGTAGCGCATCGTGTCCATCGTCTCGTGAGCGTAGCCCGCGCGCGCTCGGAGCGCCAGCCGAGGCTTGCCGAGCTGCGACCCAGGTCATTACAGTGGGCGCGTGCCAGGTCCCTCGATGGGGAGCGACGGACCATGACCCAGAACCAGACGCTGAGGAAGCTCAGAATCAGACAGTGGCGGATGCTCGAGCGCTTCTTGCGGCAGACCTATCAAGAAGGGTTCGAGGCCGGCCTCCACAGGGCACACGGTCAGGGCCGCCGCGGCCGGACGATCCGCGCCGACGCCACGGTGGACGGGCTGGTGCGCCAGATCGAGCGGCATTTCGGACTCGATCGGTACGGGTTCGAGGTCCGGGTCGTTCACGCCGGGTCGGGCCGGCGCGTCCCGGCGGGCGATCAGCTCGGCAAGTACCGCGTCGAGATCTAGGCGCAAATCCGGAACGCTCGTCGCCGCTTGCGGCCCAAGCCAGTTTCAACGCGGTGCAAACTCGCTGCGCGGCACGGGCGCGACAGGTCGCGACGCCTTGACGCCCCCCGCGCCCGCTCCTAGAATCCCGGAGCTTCGCCCCACTTTCGCGCGCCTCGCGCGGGTGCGGTCGCGTTCGCAGCGGAGATCCACGCGGATGAAGCCTTTGGTGTCCCGAGTCCTGGCGCTCATGATGCTCGCGATTCTCGCCTGGTTGCTGCTGGTCGCCGCCGGTGGCACCCGGGCCCCCTTGGAGCCGAACAAGCTCATCATCCTCTCCACCACCGACGTGAAGGGGAAGACGAGCCCCTGTGGGTGACACATCCCCAAGGGGGGTCTGGCCCGGCGGGCCAGCTTCGTGGACAGCGTGAAGACCAGCTACGGCCAAGTGATGCTGGTGGACAACGGGGGATTCTTCCCCGAGCAGGATAACCAGCAGGACATCGCGTGGTTCCTGATGGACGCCATGAAGGTGCTGGGAACCGACGCGGTGGGGGTGAGCGAGCGCGAGCTGCGCTGGGGAGTTTCGTACCTCAGGTTCCAGGTCAAGCGCACGCAGCTTCCCCTAGTGTGCGCCAACCTGCTCGATGCGGCGACCCGCCGCACGGTCGTCCAGCCATTCCTGATCAAGAAGATTGGCACCGTGAGGGTCGGCGCCTTCGGCCTGATCAGCGACAAGGTGGACCTCGGCCCGTCGCGCGATTCGTTGCGCGTCGAGGAGCCGACGGCGGCCGCGCGCCGCACGGTAGCCGAAATGCGCAAGAAAGGCGCGACCGTCGTCGTTCTGCTCTCCCAGCTGGGCAAGGTCGAAAGCGAGGATCTGGCGGCCGCGGTGCCCGGGATCGATGCCGTGGTCTGCGGCCACAACGTTCCCTTGATCCAGAAGGGACGGATGATCAAGAACACGGTGGCGTCCTATGGCGGCGAGCAGGGGCAGTACCTGAGCCGCACCGTCCTGACGCTCAACTCCCAGCGACGCGCGGTCACCGGTGAGAACGAGAGCTTCATCCTCGGTCCCGAGGTCGGCGAGCGCGCCGAGATCCTGAAGCTGGTCAAGGACTTCGAGGACGCGTACAACGAGAAGCTCCGCAAGGAGGAACGGGAGCACGCCGCGGCGACCACCGCCGAAGGCGCGGATCACTACCTCGGCGCCGAACTGTGCGCGCGCTGCCATTCCGCCGAGGCTCAGCAGTGGAAGACGACCTCGCACTCGGTCGCCTGGCAGACTCTGGTGACGGTCAAGAAGGACGCCACTCCCGACTGCATCCCGTGCCACGTGGTGGGCTACAAGCAGGCGGGCGGCTTCCAGAATGGCGCCGATGCGGCGCGTCTCGGCGGCGTGCAGTGCGAGAACTGCCATGGCATGGGGACGCAGCACGAGGCGTTTGCCACCGCGCCGCGGGCGGTGACCGCGCAAACCTGCGTCGGCTGCCATCACGGGGAGAACGACTCGGAGTTCAACTGGGAGCACGATCTGCCCCTGGTTGCCCACGACAACACTTCGGGTACCACCCTGAGCAAGAAGAAGGTGCACATCGATCCGAACATGATGAAGATGGGAATGAAGAGCGGATCGAACTAGCTTCGTCGTTCCTCACTCACAGGCCGAACTTGGAACTCGTGACCCGCAGCCTCGACGGCGTCGAGTACCACGAGACGATTCTCGGCACCGTCGGCAATACCCCTCTGGTGCGGCTGCGCGCCACGGCGCGTGGCTGTCCCGCTCCGGTCCTGGCCAAGGTCGAGTTCTTCAACCCCGGCGGCAGCGTGAAGGACCGCATCGGGCTCGCCATGGTCGAGGCCGCCGAGCGCGAGGGGAAGCTCAGGCCCGGCGGCACGATCGTCGAGTGCACGTCGGGCAACACCGGCATGGGGCTCGCCCTGGTCGCTGCGGTCAAGGGCTACCACGCGGTGTTCTGCATGCCCGACAAGGTTTCGGCCGAAAAGGTGAGCCTGCTCAAGGCGTTCGGCGCCCAGGTGGTGCTGAGCCCGACCGCCGTGGCACCCGAATCTCCCGAGTCCTACTACTCCGTCGCCCGGCGGATTGCCAGCGAGCGATCGGGCGCCTTCCTGACCGACCAGTACCGGAACGCCGCCAACCCGCAGGCGCACTACGAGACCACCGGGCCCGAGCTATGGAGCCAGACCGGCGGCAAGATCACCCACTTCGTGGCCGGCATGGGCACCGGGGGGACGATCTCGGGCGCCGGACACTACCTCAAAGAGCGCAATCCCGACGTGCGCGTCATCGGCGCGGACCCGGTGGGCTCGATCCTCAAGGCCTATCACGAGACCGGCCAGATCACCGAGGCGCACACCTACAAGATCGAAGGCGTAGGCGAGGACTTCATACCGGCCGCGACGGACTTCTCGGTGATCGACCAGGTGATCGCGTGCACCGACCGCAACGGCCTCAACATGACCCGTCGGCTGGCGCGCGAGGACGCCCTGTTCGTGGGCGGCTCGGGTGGGATGGCGGCGTGGGTCGCGCTCGAGGTCGCACGCCAGCTCACCCCCGATCACCTGGTGGTGGTACTGCTTCCGGATACCGGCGACCGCTACCTGTCCAAGGTGCACAGCGACGCCTGGATGCGTGACAACCATCTGCTCGATCCGTCGGCTACCCGGGTAGGCGACGTGGTCGGCAACAAGGCGCGCGCGCTCCCGACGCTGCTCTCGGTCGAGGTCGGGCAACCGCTGCGCCGCGCGCTCACCTTGGTCGAACAGCACAACATCACGCAGATCCCGGTCTTCAAGGACCGCGAACCCGTGGGGACGCTCTACGACAGCGAGATCCTGAAAACCGTGATCGCCGATCCCGGAGCAATCGAGCGTCCGGTCGAGCAGTGGATGGATGCACCCCTGCCCGTGGTGCGCAGCGACGAGCCGATCGAGCGCGTCACCCAGCTTCTGGCGAGTCGCAACCCGGCCGTCCTGGTGCGCGACGACGGCTCGGTGGTCGGCATCCTGACCCGGTTCGACATGCTGCAGTTCATCGCCGGAGGCGAGTAATGGGCGGCGACGCCTCCTCGACGCAGGCCTCCGGATTCAGCACCCGCGCGATCCATGCCGGCCAGGAGCCCGATCCCACCACCGGTGCGGTGGTGGTGCCCATCTACCAGACGTCCACCTACGCCCAGGAAGCGCTCGGCCGGCACAAGGGCTACGAGTACGCCCGCACCCACAACGCGACCCGCTTCGCGCTCGAGCGAAACCTGGCATCGCTCGAGGGCGGCCGCCACGGTCTGTGCTTCGCCTCGGGACTGGCGGCCACGAACACGCTGCTCCAGACGCTGTCGGCTGGCGATCACGTGGTGGCGGCGAACAACCTGTATGGCGGAACGTATCGTCTGTTCGAGCGCGTCCTCAAGCGCTTCGGGCTCGACTTCACGTTCGTGGCCGCGGAGGACGACGCTGCGGTGGAGCGGGCGTTCGAGCCCAACACCCGCATGGTGTTCGTCGAGACGCCCACGAATCCGATGATGCAG
>VBOY01000075.1 GCA_005893295.1 Candidatus Eiseniibacteriota bacterium
TGGGAATCGGGCCGGGTTCGGTACGTTCCCGGGAATGACGCGCAGGGCCTCGCGTTTCGCTCCGAGCCGCGGCAGGGAGGCGAGCAACCCGGCGGTGTACGGATGGAGCGTGCGCCGAAACGCCGCCGCGGTATCGCAGTACTCGACGATCTGGCCGGCATACATCACGGCGACACGGTCCGCGGTTTCCGCCACCACGCCCAGGTCGTGCGTGATGAGCAGCACCGCCATGCCCAGCTCCCGCTGCAGCCGCTTCAGCAGCTCGAGAATCTGCGCCTGGATCGTGACGTCGAGCGCGGTGGTGGGCTCGTCCGCGATCAGGATCGAAGGGCGGCACGCCAGCGCCATCGCGATCATGACGCGCTGGCGCATGCCGCCCGACATCTGGTGCGGGTATTCGTCCACGCGTTGCTCGGGAACCGGGATCCCGACCAGGCCGAGCATCTCGATGGCCCGCTGCCGCGCCCGCGCCCGGTCCACCTTCTCGTGCAAGACCACGGCCTCGATGATCTGCTCACCGCACGAGTACACCGGATTGAGAGACGTCATGGGCTCCTGGAAGATCATCGAGATCTCCTTGCCGCGAATCTTCCGCATCGCGTCGCCGGAGAGCCCCACCAGGTCCCGGCCCGCGAACAGGATCCGGCCGCCGACGATGCGCCCCGGCGGCTCCGGCACCAGGCGCAACATCGAGAGTGCGGTGACGCTCTTGCCGCTGCCGGACTCCCCCACCACGGCCAGCGTCTCGCGCGCCCCGAGCTCGAGCGAGACCCCATCCACCGCGCGCACCACGCCATCGTCGGTGAAGAAGTGAGTGCGCAGGTCTTCGATCTGAAGCAACGGCGGATTCATCCGGCCCTCCCTCCCAGGACCTTGCGAGGATCGAGGGCGTCGCGCAACCCGTCGCCCAGGAAGTTGAACGCCATCACGGTCACGAAGATCGCGATGCCCGGGGGGAACAACATCCACGGGAACGACGAAAGCACGCGGAGGTTGCGCGCCTGGTTCAGCATGTTGCCCCACGAGGCCGCAGGTTCTTGCACGCCCAGCCCCAGGAACGACAACACGACCTCGCCCAGGATGTAGCCCGGGATCGAGACGGTGACGGCCACGATCACGAAGGACAGGGTGTTGGGGAGGATGTGGCGCGCGATGATCCGCAAGTGGCTCATGCCCAGGGCCTCCGCCGCCGCCACGTAGTCGGCACGGCGGATCGAGAGCACCATGCCGCGAATGATGCGCGCCAGGCCGGCCCAGCCGATGAAGGCGAGGATCACCACGATCGCGAGATAGACCTGCTGGCTCGGCAACGACACCGGGAAGATGCTGCGGAGCGCAATCAACAGGTAGAGGCCAGGAATGGTGAGCAGCAGCTCGGTCGCGCGCATGATGAGGGTGTCCACCCAGCCGCCGAAGTAGCCGGAGATCCCTCCCAGCAGCATGCCGATCGTGAACGAGATCGCGATCCCCACCAGCCCCACGGTGAGCGAGATCTGCGAGCCGAACAGGAGCCGCGAGAAGACGTCGCGGCCCGAAGGATCGGACCCCAGGAGATAGACGCGGCCCGGGGGATCCACTCCGAACAGGTGCCGGCGCGTGGGGATCACGCCGAACAATCGATACGGCGCGCCGCGGACGAACCAACGGAGCGGCTGGATGTGCGTGCGGTCCTCCTGGTAGCCGAAGTTCGCGGGATCGACCAGGCGGGTGGGGTGAACGAACGGCAGGGGATGGAACGTGCCGGCGGGGTCGACCCAGTGGAGTCGCTGCGGCGGATGATAGAAGCGTTGGCGGTCGATCTGCTCCTGAGGATAGGGGGCGATGAAGGGAGCGAACACCGCCATCAGGTAGAGGGCCGCGAGCAGGTACGCGCCCAGCACGGCGACGTGGCTGCGGCGGAAATGCAAGAGGAATAGCTGCCAGGGGGAGCGCGTGGATGTCTCCGCGCCGTCCTCGAGCAGCGGCTCCGGCGGCGTGACCGAGGGCGGGGCCGGGCGAGCGCGTTCAGTCATGGACGATCCGCGGATCCGCGATCGCCAGCAGAACGTCGGCGCACAGGTTGCCCAGCACCAGCACCACCGAGGCCATGAGCACCGAGCCCAGCACCAGGTATTGGTCCTGGGTGAGCAAGGCGTCCAGGGTGATGCGGCCGAGGCCCGGCCACGAGAAGATGATCTCGGCGACGAACGAGCCCGAGAGCAGCGCCCCCAGCGTGTAGCCGAACAGCGTGATGAGCGGATTGATGGCGTTGCGCAACGCGTGCTTGAACACCACGGTTCGCTCGTCGAGTCCCTTGGCGCGGGCCGTGGTCACGTAGTCGAGGCGCAGGACGTCGAGCAGGTTGCCACGCATCTGGCGCATGCGGCTCGCGAGCGGAATGAGCCCGACCACCAGCGCCGGCAAGGCCAGGTGGCGCAGCAAGTCGATGGCCTTGCCCGCGGTGTCGAGCCCTTCCCAGTCGAGGGACCGCATGCCCCCCACCGGCAGGAGATGCGTGCGAGCCGCGAGGAACAGCAGGAGCAGGCCGGACAGCACCTCGGGGATCGAGAGCCACAGGAAGGCGAGCAGCGAGAGCCCCCGATCCACCCACGAGTGCTGTCGCACCGCCGCCCAGGCGCCGAGCGGGATCGCCAGTCCCCAGGTCACCACCGCGGCCGCGCTGGCCAGCAGCAGCGTGTTGCCGAGCCCCTCGCGCAGCACCGCGAACACCGGTTGGTGCCGCGAGAACGACTCCCCGAAGTCGAGATGCAGGAGCAGGTTCTTGAGATACAGCGCGTACTGGAGATACCAGGGCCGATCCAAGCCGAAGCGATGCCGCATCGCGTCGAGGGTCCCGGCCGAGATCTGGGGATTCTCGGACATGGTGTTGAGAAAGTCGCCCGGGGCGAGCTGAAGCAACAGGAATGTGAGAGCGGTGACGCCGAACAGGAGCGGGATCGCCTGCAGCAGGCGGCGGAGCAGGAACGTGGGCATCACCGCCGCCCGATCAAGTCCGGAGCTTGGTCGGCTTCATGAACACCTGCTCGATGTTCCACAGGATGCGCTGCGGGATCACGGTCGGGTGCAGGTTGCCGAAGCGATTCGAGATCGGAACCTTGACGTTGATCGTCGGCAGCCAAACCACCCAGCACTCCTGGTTCACGATGTTCCGGATCTCCTTCCAGGTGCGCCGGCGCTCCCCCAGGTCCTCCGTCGTGACGTTGGCGGTCATCAGGCGGTCGATCCTCGCCTCCTCCGGCGTCTCCGGATGTGGCTGGCGGATGTTCCAGTAGTGCGTGAGGCCGCTCGAGCGCCACACGTTCTGCCCCATCCCCGGGTCGGGCGGCACCGCGGAACCCAGGCCGAGCAGGACCGCCTCGTAGTCGAAGTCCTGGCGGATGTTGGTCACCAGCGTGTTGAAGTCCACCGGTTTGGGGTTGCACTCGATCCCGATCTTGGCCAGGTCGTCCTTGAGAAAATTGCACGCCGCCACACGCATCGTGTTGTCGGCGTTGGTCTTGATCGTGAAGCTCACCTTGTGACCGGAGCCGTCCTCGAGAATGCCGTCGCCGTTGCGATCCCGCCAGCCGAGGCCGGCGAGCAGCTGCTTCGCGCGCTCGGGATCGTAGTCGTACTTGGTGATGCCGGGGTCGTACCAGATCTTGTTTCCGGGAGTGCTGGTGGACCAGTTCTTGACCGCATCGCCGAAGTACACGCTCTGGATGATCGCGTCACGGTCGATCGCCATCGAGCAGGCACGCCGAAAGGCCGGGTTGTTGAACCACGCGTACTTGACCGGATCCACCTGCGGGCCGCCGATGGTCTTCCCACGGGTGGCCTTGCGCACCTTGTTCAGGTTGAACCAGAAGAAATTCGTGGTGAGCGAGGGCCCGAGGTCGTACAGGGTGTACCCGCCCTTCTTCTGGTTTTCGGCGTAGCTCTTGTAGTTCTCCGGCTTCACGTTATCGAGAGCGTCCGCCTCGCCGTTCTGCATCTTGAGCGCCGCAGCGTCCTGGTCGGGAACGATCAAGTACACCAGCTCGTCGAGGTACGGCAGTCGATGACCTTGTGGGTCCACGCCGAACCAGTAGGGATTGCGGGTGAGCACGGTCTTCTCCCCCGCGACGTACTCTTTGACCCGCCACGGGCCGCTCGTGACGATGCTGTCGGGCTTGGTGCTCACCGCGTAAGCGGCTTCGAAATCGCCGCGCCGATAGGCCGCCTCGAGCGGATCATCAAGGCGTAGGGGCGCGGGATCTTGATCACCACCGTGTGCGAATCCGGGGCACTCAGCTCGAACTTCTTGCCGTCGATCTGGAGGAAGTCGAGGATCGAGGGGTGAATGGAATCGTCCATGCACACCTGGAACGAGAACAGGACATCCTCCGCGGTGATCGGATGGCCATCCGAAAAGGCCGCACCGCGCCTCAGGTGCCACGTCCAGGTGAGACCGTCGGGGCTCACGTCCCACGACTTGGCGAGCAGCCCATAGTTGGTCTGCGTGGCATTGTCGAACTCGGTGAGCCCGGCGAAGAGGCGGCTATCGGTCATGTCGGTGGTCGAGGTCTCGTTTGCCATGATGGCGTTGAAGGTCTTGGGCCCTGAGGTGGTGACGAACACGAAACGCCCGCCGTAGCTCCCGGGCTCTTGGACCTGGACCGTCATCGTGTCCAGAGGGAGCGGGTGCGAATCGGCGAATGTCCCGCCAGCGATTCCGGCCTTTCCCCCACAGCCTGCCGCCGCCAGCACCGTGCTCAGCAGGGCGGTCACCAGGGTCACCCATGACCCGCGTCTCGACATCGGACCACCTCCGATTCGGTTGTCAGTGCGTCGCTTACGCGACGGACGAAGTATAGGAAGCGTCTCCCGAAGCGGTCAACAGAAACGCTCCCGCCGCGGCGTCCAGGCACGTGGCCGACGGGAGTAACTCGCGCAGCACCCTGGCCCACCGATCGAACGGCGGATCCGCGCCGAGCCACGGCGCTGCCGTGGCGCACGACTGGGCCAGGGTTCGCCGCGCCCGCGCACGCTCCTCGCTCGGCAACGCTTGGTAATCGGGCAGGCGCGCGTGCCCGTCGCCGAGCAGCAGGCTCCCCTGCTGGATCAGGGCACGCGCCGTGCGCCGCTGCGCGATTCCCACCAGCTTGCGGCCCCGGAGTACCACCTCGTGCCGAGCGGTGGAACCAAAGCAGGGCAGGGCGGCATGCCCTCCCGGGCCGGCGCGCGCGCGCGCGCTGCGCGCACCGGTGGCAAAGGTGGCCGGGACCGAAAGTCGCTCGAGCGAGGCCACGATCAGAGCACACGTACGCGTGTAGGCTCGGCCGGGAGGGCCGCCCCACGACGCGTCGTCGAGCGCGGCAGTCAGCGAGAAGGTCCACTCCTGATCGTGGAACACCGCTCGTCCGCCGGTGGGACGGACCGCCCACGGAATCGCGTCCTCCACACACCGGGCGAGATCCAGCTCACCCTCGGGACTCTGGCTCCGCCCGAGCGTGATGCTCGGGGGCCTGAAGCCGAACAGCCGCAACACCGGCTCTCCGCCTCGGTGCGCGCGCGCGAGCAGGCGGGTGTCGCGCCACATGTTTTCCGCCGGTCCGTGGAGACCGTCGCACCACAGGAACACAGCCTCGTGTCTCTCCGCGTGGAAGGTTCGGGTGGGGTCAGCGCAGGCCGAGCCAGTCCTCGATCAGGAACTGGAATCGCCCGATCAGGAGCGAGATGCGCGACATCACCGTGTAGCCGTAGCCCGCCCCGAAGGAAACCATGAGGAACAGCACGCCGAGCTTGGAGATCGCGCCCAGCGTGCCCTTGTGCTCACGGCTGTAGAAGAAGAACAGCAGCGAGGTGAGCATGCCCACCATGAACACGACAGCATTCAGGGTCGCGGCGAGGTTCCCCGCCACCCACAAGGGCTGCAAGCTCCCCTGCACCTGGGCCACGAAATCCGCCTGGGCGGTTCCGGTGGTGCGAATCCCGGCGTAGACCCCGATGATCACGGCGAGCGCCCAGCGCGAAAGCCACCCGATCTTGCCGAACAATCGGGTGAACAGAAGCAGCCCGAGGATGCCGGGAATGGCCAGGAACACACGGTAGTCGCCGAGGCGCGCCTGGAAGAGCGACGGGAGGCCACCCGACCCCCCCGCTCCCGCGAACGTCTTGACGAGCGGCTCCCACAGGTTGGGCACGATGACGGTCCAGAAGTTCAGGATGATGTAGTAGCCGGCGGACACGCCGACGAACAAATGCTCGGCGAAGCGGTAGACGGGGTTGTCCTTGTAGAGGAAGGAGAAGGCGAACAAGGTAAGCAGGGCGGCGATCCACACGCTCAGGTCAGTGCTCACATGGAGGCTCATGCCCGCTCCCGCCGCTTGGCCCACTGGACCACGTTGCCGAGCAGGATGCAGACGGCCACCAGCACGTGGGCCAGCGACTGCGCATCCATCCCACGGGTGGCCGCCCCATTCTCGCCACGGATCTTTTCGTACTCACCCGCACCCGCCATACCTCCCAAAAGCCCGCGCAGCTGCCCGGATTGCAAATAGGGATAGTACTCGGGAGCGCTCACCGCGGTGACGCCCGCGACCATCGGCAGATGGAAGCGGGACTGCACCTGCTGCACCCACTCCTTGGTTCCGGGAAAACCGCCCGAGATGCTGACCAGGAGCGGAAAGCTCGAGTAGTCGCGTACGTCCCGCATGATCGGAAGACTGCGGGTCTGGTTGCCGCGGTAGTCACGCGGGAAGGCATTCGCGATTCCCTGGCCCATGAGCACCATCACGGCGTCGTCGCCGGCCTTGTAGCCGAGATTGACCCAGTCGACACCGTAGCGCTTGGACGGGAATTCGCGGGCGATGTCGTTGAGGGTGGCCTCGACCAGACCGGGGCCGGCGTTCCACAGCACGGTGATCACCACCTTGCAGTCCTTCTGGAGCAGCTGGCGGAACGCGGTGCGCGTCATCGGCACCATCTCCGGTCGCGCGCTCGGATCGTAGTCGCACGACATGAGGATGGTGGAGCCGTTCGGGATTCGGGCGATCGTGTCGTGGAACGCCTGCACCGGAGGTGACACGTGCAGCGGCAAGCCGGGAGGGAAGATGAGCGGCCCGGCGACAAGCAGCGCCATGACCAGGAAGATCCAGCGCCGGTCCAGCCGTTCGAGCGCAGTGTGCCAGGACATCGCTCAGTCCTCTCCGCTCAAGTACGAGCGCTCGATGCCCAGGATCACCCGCAGTCCCGTGGCCATCACGCCCAGGGCGGCGCCGATCAAGATCGCGCGCTTCGCGCTGTTCTGCGGATTGTCCATGATCCATTCCTGAAGGTCGCTCAGGTGCCAAGTATGCGGGACGCCCGGTGCGGGCAGCCACTTGAGCTGGAACAACCAGTCCGACATGAGGTCGCCGAGCGGCACGCGACCCAGCATCACGATGAGCGCCGCGGCGGCCAGCAGCCCCGCCTCGAGCGTGCGAATGCGGAAGGCGCGAAACGCCGCCGATGCGATGAAGAACGCCAGCAACGAGAACATCGTGGCCGACATCGGCGAGTAGATCTGATCGTAGATCCACTTCGAATTACTGCCCACCTCGAGGAAGGCCCCGCGGCGCTGGCAGCCGTCGATCGCCCCGATCACGACCGTGGTCACCAGCGCCACGACCAGGACCACCTTGTACTGCCAACCGCTCTGTCGCTTGTAGATGGCGTCGAAGTTGAACCGCAGCGCGTTCGCGCCGCCCAGCACGTAGCCGAACGCGACCAGGATCACGGCGCACGCCTGCAGGAAGTCGGACGGCACGCTCACCAGCTGGTGGGGAACGAAGAACGAAAGGATCATGAACAGGCCGATCACCGCCGTGAGGAACAAGGGCACTTCGCGCTTCACGTGCCACCCCCTACTGGGTCGCCATCCAGATCGTGAACCCGTGCCTGCCGGCGCTCTCGAGCAGACACCCCACCACCACCGCGACCACGATCAGGATCTTCATGAGGTCGGTGCCCTTGAGGGCGCCCACCAGCTTGGGCTCGCCCGACAGGTAGGCGCTCGCCGCGTAGAGCTCCTCGCCGATCAGTGTGTAGTCGCAGGCGACCACGAAGAACGGCAGCTGGTGCACGTTCGCGGTCCCGGCCACCTGGATCGCCCCGGTCGCGAAGCCGGTCTCGGCGAGCAGCAAGGATTCGGCGAAGAACGAGCCCATGAAGATGTGCGCGGCCGGCCGGTCGCGGAGCATGATTCCGGTGACCGCCGCCACGTAGGCGAACTGCTCGGGCGAGACGAAGCGGACGCTGTTGGGATCGTAGCGCTCCGGTCGTCCCGCGTGCAGGTAGCCGCTCTTGACCATCTCCTCGGCGATCGTGAACGGGATCGGGTAGGTCACGGGCACCGTGATCGGCGTCTCGTAGCGGGCGGTGAGCTTGGCCACGCTCTCCAGGATGACGAGCCCGGCGACGGTCTGGATGTCGTTGATGTCCTGAATCCCCGGCACGTAGAGGACCGGGCGCCCCATCTCGGTCGCGCGACCGATCGCTTCCTCGATCGCGTCGATGCCCGGGATCCGCCGCACGAACGGCTTCTTGCCCGCCTGCACGCTGGCGATGTAGTAGAGAACGAAGCTGAAGAACAGGATCGTACCCACCAGCACGCTCCAACGCGTCTGGTTGATCCACTGCGACGTGGCCCGCACCGGGCCCGTGATGCTGCCGGCAGGCGTCACTCCGCCGGGGCCGGCGGCGATGACGCGATAGAAGTATTCGACGTTCCGCGACACCGACTGGTCGCTCTTGGTGGTGGTGCCGGCAGCGACCGAATCGATTCGGGTCCACGGGCCAGCCGGGGTCTCGGAGCGCTCGAGATAGTACGTGGTCACCACGTGCTGGCCGGGGAGGTCGTCCGGGGAGAGCTTCCACACCAGGTCCAGGGTGCGGCCCGCGTCGTTGGGGACATCCGACACGACCAGGCCCGAGGGGGGACGTGGCACTGGGAGTCCGCCGACGACCGGCTCCTGGCAGCGGGCGATGCGCGCCCCGAGCGACGACAGGGCGAGACCCACGACTGCCAGCCATACGAGACGCCGAGCCCGCAACGGTGGCACCGGAACCTCCTGGATCCTGCCCGACAGGCACGGCCGCAGGGCGGCCATTCCTCGGCGCTTGGGACCGCAGCGCCGGGCCAAGCTAGCAACCGGGCGTCGAGCCTGTCAACGCCCGCGAGCCCTAGACCTCGATGAGCTCCACGTTCGCGCGGGGCACCATGGCGCGGCTCCCGTCGTCGCAGAACTCGACGCAGGCGACGCGCACCTGGGCCTCGGTTTCGAGCGACTGCAACTCGGGCGGGAGCTCGATCACGTGCCCGATACGGCCGAAAAACGGTTCGCGGATGACGCGCAGCAGCGACCCCAGCTCGAGCCCGGGGTGAGCAGCGGCGCTCGCGGCGACTGCGGGGCGTCGCGCGTGCGGCACCAAGACCTCCGGGCGCAGCACGCCGGCGCGGATCTGGGTCGCCCCGCTCACCGATGCTTGCTCGCCGTCGTGCGAGGCGAGCAGGCGCCAGGTGCGTTCGGCCATCGGAATGCGGCCGAATCCCTCGGTGAGCACCAGGGTCAGGCCCAGCTCTTCCGAGCCCGTGATCGCCACGCCTAGGTCACGGCCGAGGAGCTGACGCAGGTCGTGGTCGTCGAACCCGCCCACCACCACCGCGGCGACGCCGAGCTCGCGTGCCCGCATCAGGGTCGCGTGCGACGCGTAGCAGCCTCCCACGATCACCCGGCCACGATGGGCTTCGCCGAGTCGATCCGGGGTCAGCTCCTCGTCGGGCGAGCGTGTCGCCACGCTCAGAGGGCCAAAGGTCTCGCCCCCGATGCCGAAGATGCCCTGCATGAACGCGGCTTCTGTCTCGACCACGGCGCCCTCGCCCGGGAGCACCTCGGCGATCACGCCTCGCATGTAGGCGTGGATCTCGACCGGGATCGGAGGCTCGCGCAGGATCATCTGGCCGGTGATTGCCGAGACGCTCTCCAGCGTGCCGTCCGCGGGCGCATGGGCGCGCTGGCTCAACAGCCCGAACAGGCTCCGGCCCTGGGCGATCACATCCCCGCGGTGCACCCGAGAGCCGATCGGCCGGGTGAGCGACTCGGGCACCCGTGCCGGATCGAGCGACAGTTTGGCGGCCAGATTGAGCGTCTGGACGTTGCCAGGCAGTTCGGTGCACGCCACCACCGAAGCCGGCTCCACGGGTTCGCCCGCCTTCACCTTGACCTCGCCCTTGAGCGGCAGCCGTCGTTCCCGGCGCACCCGCACCAGCTCGGAGACCCTGAGTCCAGGGGTGTAGGCATGCGCCACGGTCAGACCTCCCTCGCGTAGAGTCCCATGGCTTGGTTCCAAGCGCGCAGCTTCCCGATTCGCTCGCTCATGCGCCCGGGTAGCTGGAACGGGCGGCGTCCGCGCGCGTCGACGATCAGACCGACGACGCCACCGAGCACCTCGGCGGTGAGCGGCTTCCCTTTGCCGAGGCCGAGATCGAAACCGCGCTCGGGATGAGCAGTGAGCCGAGACACGCCCTCCTTGGGAAGCGGCAGCAGGGCCACGTCGCCGAACGCCACCTGGCGGCGCTCCGGCGCCCGCCCCGGGGAGACGAGCTCGACGCCGACGCACGCGTGGCCGGACCTGGCGGTGCCGATGGGTGCCAGGGCGGCGCCGAGCCGGATCAGGCAATCGCGCTCGAACACCTCGGTGGCCGCGGCCTCGTGAACCGTCGAGAGGACCCCGAGCTGGGGAGCCATGAAGATGCTGTCCACGGCCAAGTGGGTGAGCCCTTCGGGCAGGAACGCGTCGAGCATCATGAACGCCGCCTGTGCCCGGCGCGGCGCGTGCGACAGCACGCCCCCGGAGCCGACCAGCAGTCCCAGCTCGAGCAGGTTGACGAGCGTGGCGCCGCTCTCGGTCTGCGACATGATGTCCGAGATCGTGCGCTCGGTTTGTATCCCCTTGAGTCCGGTCGCCAACGCCTTGTGCTGCTCGAAGGCGAGTCGCAGCGCCTCGCGCGCAATCGCCTGCTCGATCACGAGGTCTTCAAGCGACTGTGGAATCGTGGTGGGCCGCACCATCTTGTTCTTGATTCGGTTGCGCAGGCCCACTTCGTCGACCTCGAAAGGCACCCAACGCAGGATGTTCTCGAGCCCCGCTTCCGCCATCACGTTGGAGACCGAATAGCTCATGCCCAGGTTGGCCGAGACCGTGCGGTTGAACACCTCTTGGAACACCGAGAATACGTCCGTCGTCGCGCCGCCGATGTCCACCCCGACCACCGCGAGCCGGTCGCGACGCGCGATCTTTTCGACGATGATGCCGACCGCCCCCGGGGTGGGCATGATCGGCACCGGAGACCAGGACATGAGCTTCTTGTATCCGGGCGCGTGCGCCATGACGTGCTCCATGAACAGCTCGTGGATCGCGTCGCGTGCCGGCCGCAGGTTCTCGGTCTCGAGGGTCGGACGCAGGTTCGGAACCACCGACAGGGTGGTCCGCGACCCCAGGCACTCGCGCACCATCGCCGCGGCGTCGCGGTTTCCGGCGTAGATCACGGGCAGCTCGTAGCCCGCCCCGAGCCGCGGCTTGGGATCGGCCGCAGCCAGTGTCTCCGCCATCTCGATCACCCGCTTCACGTCTCCCCCGTCGGTGCCTCCCGACAGCAGGATCATGTCGGGACGGAGCTGGCGCAGCCGCCGGATCTTCTCGTGCGGCCGTCGCCCGTCGTTGAGCGCGATCACGTCCATCACGATCGCTCCAGCCCCGAGGGCGGCGCGCTGAGCGCTTTCACCGGTCATCTGGAGCACCAGGCCCGAGACCATCATCTGGAGTCCGCCGCCCGCGCTCGAGGTGGAGACGTAGAGGTCCACCCCCTGGTCCCCCGTCTGCGGCGTGACGATGCGCTCACCGTCCAGGATGCGTCGGTGCGCCAGCTCTTCGACTTCCCGCACCGCGTTGAGCACGCCGCGGGTGACGTCCTCGAACGGGGCCTCGACCGTCGTCGGCGCTTCGCCACGCACGACCAGCCGGTACTGCCCGTCGCGCCTTTCGATCAGGATCGCCTTGGTGGTGGTCGAGCCGCAGTCGGTGGCGAGGATGGAGCGAATGCTCTCGGGGCGGATCTCCATGCGTGATCTTCAGCCCCCGCGCTCGGTGTTGGAGTCCGAGCGAGACGCGTCCCTCGGGCGGCCCCGTGTCGCGGCGTGAGCCTCGATCCGCTGCAGCAGGAACTCGAGGTTTTCGCGGCGCTCGACCAGAACGGCGAACCGGCGGTAGTCCGGAGTCGGGAACACCGCCTGGGCGAGGGGCTCGAGGAAGATCATGGCCTGGCTGGCGACCACGGCGAGCGGCCGGGCCGTCTCGAGGGCCAGGATCGCGGGCACCTCCATGTGCAGCTCCACCACGCGAGTGGCCAGGCGTTCGAGCAGGGCTCGATCCTGCTCGGTCGCGGACGCTTCCTCAAAAGCCATGGCGCGCGAGCTGCTCGCGAAGATCGGCCATCACGCGGTCGCGTTGGCGACGCGGAATCGGGAGCAGCAGGGACCGATAGCGATCGAGCCAGTGAGGAATCGGATATGGGGAAACGAGCAAGCCGGCGGCGCGTGGCACGCAGCGCTTGATCTCGCTCCACGCGCGTCGCTCGATTACGAACGTGCGCCGCCTCCACACCCCGCCGTCGTCCACGCGACAGCGCGCCGGTGAAAGCAAGGGGGACAGCGAACCCACGATGGCGATGCCCAGGCCGAGCGTGACCAGGGGCGGCAGATCGAGAGAGGCAACCGCGACGCAGGCGAGCGCGCCGCACGCGCCCGCTGCGACGGCGCCGCCCGGGCGATCGCGCCAGGGGTTGAACGACCACTCGAGCGGGATCGTCATGCCCGGGTCGGGGACCCCTGCGGAGCACGCGGCTCGGGCTCACGCGCGCGACGCCAGCGCACGGTGAGCTCGCGGGCGGCGCGTCCCTCGTCCAGGCGGCTCACCGGCGTGGTGAGCGGCGCGTCGCGCAGCACCTGAGGGGTCTCGGCCGCCTCGCGGGCGATCCGCTCCATCGCCTCGGCGAAATCGTCGAGGCGGTCCACGGTTTCCGTCTCGGTCGGCTCGATCATCAAAGCCTCCTCGACGATCAAGGGAAAGTAGACGGTGGGGGCGTGCACGCCGAAGTCGAGCAGTCGCTTGGCGACGTCGAGTGTCTTGACGCCGTGCTTGCGAAATCCGCGACCGGACAGCACGAACTCGTGCATGCACGGCTCGGGATGCGGCAGCTCGTAGGTCCTGGCGAGGCGCCGCATCAGATAGTTCGCGTTCAGGATCGCGCCGCGGCTCACCTGCTCGAGACCGGGCGCGCCGAGCGTCGACAGGTAGACGAGCGCTCGAACGAGGATGCCGAAGTTGCCGTGGAACGCGTGCACGCGCCCGATGCTCTGCGGTCGATCGTGCACCAGCCGCAGCGCCCCATCGTGCTCGGCGACGATCGGGATCGGCAGGAACGGCTCGAGATGTCGCGCCACCGCGACCGGGCCGGCGCCGGGACCGCCGCCGCCGTGCGGTGTCGAGAAGGTCTTGTGGAGATTGATGTGCATCACGTCGAAGCCGAGCTCGGCGGGTCGGATCAGGCCCACCAGGGCGTTCAGGTTCGCCCCGTCCAGGTAGACCTGCGCCCCCGCGTCGTGCGCGAGGCGGGTGACCTCGAGGATGCGCGGCTCGAAGAGCCCGAGGGTATTGGGCACGGTGAGCATCACCGCGGCGGCGCGATCGTCGAGCGCCTTGGCCAACGCCTCGACGCTCACCATGGCGTGTTCTTCGGACGGAATCGTCGTGATCTCGTAGCCGACGAGCGCGACGCTGGCGGGGTTCGTCCCGTGCGCCGAGTCGGGCACGATCACGCGGCGGCGCTGGCCCTGGCCGCGCGAGCGATGGTAGGCGCGGATCATGAGCAGGCCGGTCATCTCGCCCTGAGCGCCGGCGGCCGGTTGCGTGGTGACCGCGGTGAAGCCGGTGATCTCGGCCAGCGATCGCTGCAGCTCGTGGATCACGCGCAGGTTTCCCTGGCTCGATGCGTCCCCGGCCAGGGGGTGCGACGACGCGAAGCCGGGCAAGGAG
>VBOY01000076.1:0-2299 GCA_005893295.1 Candidatus Eiseniibacteriota bacterium
ACCTCCACAAGGATGTTGGCGCTCCGCGGCCTGGGGCGCGTCGGCTCGCGGCGAACATGGGGCGGTCGGCTCAATCGGAGAGATCGGGACACCGATCGATGTTCGCTCGACCCCAAACTATCACGCGTTCTCTTGCAATGCCCGGGGGAATTCCTCCTATTCCGGCTCAAGGCCACGTCAGGGCCGTGGTCCTGGTCCCTTGGGCGGCCGATCTAGATTTCCGGAGCGACGGTTTCACCCTTCATATCCTGCCCAGGAGGTCCCCATGAGCACCTCGATTCCCACCGATATCGATGCCCTCAAGAACCGCATTCGCGCCACATGGACCGCCGGCGACTTCGGCGTCATCGCCAAGATGGTCGAGGAAGCGAACGAAGAGGTCGTGGCGCACCTGAATCTCCAGCCCGGAGTGAAGGTGCTGGATGTCGCGTGCGGTACCGGCAACTCGGCGATCCCGGCGGCGCGGCGAGGGGCCGACGTTACCGGCATCGACATCGCCCCCAATCTGCTCGAACAGGCGCGCGCGCGCGCCCAGCAGGCGGGCGTGCCGGCGAGGTTCCAGGAAGGGGACGCGGAAGAGATCGCGTTTCCCGACGCTTCGTTCGATGTCGTGATCTCGATCTACGGCGCGATGTTCGCGCCACGACCGGAACGGGTCGCAGCCGAGTTCAAGCGTGTGTGTCGTTCTGGCGGGCGCATCGTGATGGGGAACTGGACGCCGGACAGCTTCGCCGGCGCTTCGTTCAAGTTGACGGCGAGATACATTCCACCGTCGCCCGGCATGGCTCCTCCCGTCCTGTGGGGCGACGAGGCCACCGTACGACAGCGATTCGGGGAAGGGCTTTCGGATCTGAACCTTCGGAAGCGAATCGCGACCATGAAGCTCCCCCTGAGCGTTCCGGAGGCGTTCGATCACTACTCTCGATATTTCGGGCCGACGATTCGCACGCTCGAGGCGCTCGACGCAGAGGGCAAGAAGGGATTCCGACGCGATTTCGAGGCCCTGCTCACGGCCCACAACCGCGCCACCGATGGCACGGTGCGAGTCGAAAGCGAATTCTTGGAGGTGGTCGCGACGCGGGCGTGACCCTCGGCGTTCCCCAGTCGGCGATCAGCGGCTGCCCGCTCGGAGCTTCTCGCACGGTCGACATCGTCGCGGCGTGGAGCGTGATTTCGTGGCTCGCGCTCGGAGCCCCCGGGGGGGCGGGCCACGGACCGCCGAGTCAGAGCGGCATGCGCCGAGCCTATGGATCGTGGGAGGGGGCCGCGAGGTGCCGGTGTTTCAGGCGCTCATCTCGTGACCGTCGTGCGCATGGTCGCCTGGTCTCGGCCGGCCACCACCCGCACCAGATAGAGACCCGGAGCGACGCGCCGTCCCTGACGGTTGGCGAGATCCCAGCTCACCGATTGCGCTCCTGCCTCGAAGACGCGACCGTCGGCGAGCCTCGCCACGCGGCGTCCGGCGACGTCGAAGACGTCGATCGACACTCGCGTCCGGCTCGGCAGATCGAAGGCGATCCGGCATTGGGCGCGGGCGGGATTGGGGAATACCGGATGGGCCGCGAAGGCGAGAGCCGGCGCCTCGGTGGTCGCGGGCGGCAGCACCCCGGACGCCATCCACGCTCCAAGACTCACGTGTTGAACCTGGATCTCGATCGTTCCTTGGGTTCGTTCTTCCCAGGCCAGGAACGCTCCGCCTCGACCGTCTGCGCTGACCCGAACCTTTTCTCTTGCTGTGGGGGGTCCGAGCGAGAACGAGGCGGGGCGGGCGAAGTCCGGGCTCCACCGCGACTCGAAGCGTTGGAGATAGGCGTCCGAGCCGTCGGTCCAGATCGCGAAGACTCCGCCGGCGAGATCGGGAATCAAGGAGGACACCTCGACGCCGAGCCTCAGTCCGTCCGCTGGCCAACCAGGGGCGGGGAATCCCCGGGAATCGAGATGCTGGATTCGCCCGCCATCCTCCGCTCCGGGGCCGTGTTCGTTCCACGCGAAATACCCACCACCGCTGCCGTCGCTCACTACGTGTCCATCGAGCTGGTATCCGGAGCCGTCGGCGATGGCGTGGCTGCCCCGGGCCGCGGGTGTCCAGGCCTCGGCCCCGGTCGCGGACATTCGCTGCGCGAACACATCCATGAGGTCCATCGCTCGAACGCTCTCCTGGCTGCGCTCGTCTGTCCAGACGATCAGCGCTCCTCCGAGCCCATCCGTCACCATCTCCGGATGATGTTCGAGCATCGTGGCAGACACGGGCACGGCTCGGGCCACCACGGGCCAGCTCACCATGGTGGGGCCGCGCTCC
>VBOY01000076.1:2346-25953 GCA_005893295.1 Candidatus Eiseniibacteriota bacterium
GCGGAATTCGATTGGCCCAGCGTGGAGCCCTCGCGAGGCCAGCGCCCGACGGGTCGGCCATTCGCGTCCACCGCCGCGAGACGAATCTGCTGGGCGCCGTCTCGAGCTTCCATCCACGCCACTGCCGCGCCATGGTTCGTTCTCACCAGCGCCGGGTAGTTGACGAACGGGCTCGGCGCCGACAAGCAGACGCCGGTGTCGGGCCATCCGCTCTGCGGCCGACCGTCGGAGCGCACCCGTAACAGCCGGGCACTCATGTCTCCGTTGTCCGCTTGCTCCACCCAAGCCACGTACACGCCGCCGCTACCATCCGCGACCAACAGAGGAGAGAGGGCCTTCGAAGACCCGCCCGTGCGGATGGTTTGCCCGTCGGCCGGCCACGGCTTCGGAGTCGTGAGGTCGCCCCGGAGTCGTTGGAGCCTCCACCGAGAATCGCCTTCGACCCAGACGACGTACGCGCCGCCCGTGCCGTCGGCCACCATGAGAGAACCCGGATACGGGCCACTGAGCGGCCAGCAGGATGAGCAAGAGGCGAGACGGCGTGATTCCGATGGCGCCGCCGCGCTCGCGGAGCCGATCGCCGTGAGGCAGAGGAGGAGAAGGAAGATTCGCGGCCCACGTGGGTCGAGCATGAGAACCTCAGCACCGAGCGACGTTTGCATGAAATGATCCGTCCGCCCACGGCCGGCGCCAACACCGAAATGCAGGCGGGACAAGGTAGTTCCGCGCCGTCACGACCGGGCGAGTTGCACAGCTCCCCCTCGAGTTCGCGAGAGGCAGGTCGCCCTGTGGCGGTGGAGGTGACGGAAGCTACCCGGCGTGCGACAGTGCCGGCGGGGGCCGCCGCGGCCGCGCGAGCACCCTGCGGGAAGATTCGAGTGCAAACCCAAACTGCAAGCATTGCACGCAGCATCGCCGGCGTGGTCCTGGCGCTTGCGCTCGCGGCCGCATCGTGGAGCTGCGCTATCCGCGCGAAGCGTTCGCACGAGCAGGCCGCGATCATTCGAGTCATGCTTCCGGCCAGCGAGCGCCCGTTCTGGCGGCCGATCGTCGACCGCTTCGCCCAGACGCATCCACGCGCTCGCGTCGAATTGGTCGAGGGCCCGGAGTCCACCGACCTTCGCGAAGATCTCTACACGGCGTCGCTGCTGGCGCGCGATCCAACGTTCGATCTCGTCTACATGGATGTCACGTGGACTGCGAAATTCGCGGCCGCGGGCTGGCTCCGACCGCTCGACCAACTCTTCACTTCGGCCGAGTGCGAGTCGCTACTGCCGGCGGCGCTGGCCGCCGGGCGGTTCTCGGGCCGCCTCTACCGGATTCCCGCGCGGACCGATGTCGGCGTCCTCTACTACCGGCGGGACTTGCTCGAAGCGGCGCGACTCCCCACGCCGCAAACGCTGGACCAGCTCTTCGGCACGGCGAAGCGGCTTCAGTCCCCACCGTCGCGCTGGGGCTTCGTCTGGCAGGGGAAGCAATACGAGGGATTGGTGTGCAACTATCTCGAGCTCCTGAGTGGATGCGGCGGCTTCTGGGTCGAACCCGGGACGCGAGAGGTGGGACTCGACCGGCCCGAGGCGAAGCGGGCGCTGTCGTTCATGGTGCGATGCATCGCTGCGAACGGGATCAGCCCCCCCGGCGCGACGACCTACCAAGAGGAAGAGAGCCGGCGTCTGTTCCAGGACGACCGAGCGATCTTTCTGCGGAACTGGCCCTATGTCTGGTCGCTCGCACAAGCGGAGGACTCGCAGGTGCGAGGCAAGATCGATGTGTCACCCATGGTGCACGAGCCCGGTCGCCGTGGCTGGGCAACGCTGGGTGGCTGGGGGCTCGGACTCTCTTCCTACAGTCGACACCCCGAGCTTGCCGCGGACCTGGTGCGCATCGTCATCTCGCTCGAGGGCCAGCGGTGGCTCTGCTCGAGCACCGGCTTCGCGCCTGCCCGCTCCGAGGCCTACCGAGACCCCGAGCTTCTCGCGGCAAACCCATTTCTGACCCGGATCGGCGCGCTCCACAAGCACGCCCTGGCGCGGCCCCCGATCCCGCGCTACGACATGGCCTCGGACATCCTGCAGCGACACCTGAGCGCGGCGCTGACCGGAGGAGAGACCATCTCCGCGGCACTCGCAGCGGCGACCCGGGAAACGCAGCATGTCCTCGCGGCACGGGATTCCGGACGATGAGATTCACCCAGGTGCGGCGCGAGCGGCTGGCGTTGCTGTTGCCCGCCGCCCTCCTGATGGGCATGGCCGTGGTGATTCCGATCGCGCGACTGGTCGTGCTCAGCTTCGAGCGGACCGAGCTGGATTCGGGCCTGCGGTCGCACTTTGCCGGGCTCGAGATGCATGCGCGACTGTGGCAGGACGGGCGCTGGTGGTCGTCTCTCGGCAACACGCTCATGTTCACGACATGGTCCGTCGGCATCGAGATGGTCCTCGGGGTCACCTTCGCCCTGCTGCTCGATCAGTTGTGCTCGTTCCATGGGCGCTCCCTACCGCGGTTATGGCGCTGGCCTGGGGGTGGATCTTCAACGACTCGTTTGGCGTGCTGAACGATCTCCTTGCGAAGGCCGGTCTCGTGCATGGCCCCGTCGCGTGGCTGGGCCGGCCGGGCACGGCGATGGCGGCGATGGTGGTGGCGGACGTGTGGAAGACGACTCCGTTCGCGGCGCTCGTGGTGCTCGCGGGGTTGCAGGGAATCCCGCGTTCGACGCTCGATGCGGCGCGGGTCGACGGCGCCTCGCCGGCCCAGATCCTGTGGCGGGTCGTCCTGCCCTTGCTTCGCCCCGCGTGTCTCGTCGCACTCGCCTTCCGCGTGGCGCAGGGGTTCGGCGCTTTCGATCTGCCCTACGTCATGACGGGTGGCGGGCCGGGGGGGAGCACCGAGACGGTCTCGCTCTACGCCTACCGCAGCTTCTACCGATATCTCGACTTCGGCTTTGGCGCGGCGACCGCCGTGGAGGGCGCGGGCATGGCGTTGCTGCTGTTCGCGGCGATCCTGTGGCTTTCGGGTCGGACGAGGGAGGTCGCATGACACGGCGCAGGGCCCAGGCCGGACGCCGCGCTACGGGCGTGGCGAGCGCGTGCATGGTGATGCTGATGCTCGCCTGGAGTCTGGCGCCGGTGGTGTGGCAAGCGCTCACCTCGATCAAGCCCGATGCCCAGATCACACGGGTTCCGACCGCCTACCTGCCGCACCCCGTCGTGTGGACCCACGTCGCCGAGCTGTGGGCGCGAAAGCCATTCGGCACCTACCTCGCGAACAGCTTCTGGGTCTCGGCATGGGCGACGCTCGCATGCCTCGCGCTCGGGGCGATGGCGGCCAGCGCTCTCGCCCGCATGCGGGGAGGCTCACGCACCGGTGCGCTCCTGGCGCTACTCGGGGCATCGTTGTTCCCGCCCATCCTCTTGCTGCTGCCCCTCTACGAGGGAGTCCGGGCGCTCGGCGGGATCAATCACCCGCTCGCGCTGATCGTGCCCTACGCCGCACTCAATCTACCGCTCGCGGTGTGGATCCTGGAGAGCGGCATCCGCGCGATCCCACGGGAGCTGGACGAGGCGGCCCAACTCGACGGCCTCGGGCCGCTCGCCCGGCTCTGGCACGTCCAGCTACCCCTCGCGCGGGCCCCGCTTGCGACCGCCGCGATCGTGGTCTTCATCTTCTGCTGGAACGAGTTCATGCTCGCCATGACGTTCATGACCCGGGACTCGAGCAAGACCGTGACCGCCGGGATCGCGAGCGTGAGCGGCGTGTCGTTCTACCAAATTCCCTGGGGGCAGCTGTCGGCGGCCATCCTGATCGCGACGCTGCCACTGGTCGCGCTGGTGTTGGCGTTCGAACGCTGGATCGTCTCCGGGCTCACCAGGGGTGCGATCGTCGAGTAGCATCGCGGGCAGGTGCGTGGAAAGGCGAGCTTCGCCCGATGCCTGAGGGTCTCTAAGCCGCGGACTCCGGATGCCACCTCGGCAGCTGCAGCGTGATCTGCGCGCCACCAAGCGGCGATCGTCCCACCGCCACGTCACCGCCGTGCGCCCGGGCGACGCGACGGAGGATGGGCAGGCCAAGGCCGAAGCCGGTGCTGTGCGCGCGGGCTTCGGTGCCGCGGAAGAAGGGGTCGAAGATGCGCTCGCGGTCGGACGCGTCGATCCCACGGCCTCCGTCTTCCACGCAAACGCTAGCCGACTGGTCGTCTTGCGCAACGGTGACGCGAACCTTGACCTCCCTGCTCGTGAACTTGATCGCGTTGTCGAGCAGGTTGCGCACTCCCGCCACCAGCAACACGGGGTGACCCGAGACCATCACATCCAGGTCGGCGCGGACGTCGATGTCAGCACGACGTTCCGGGTGGCGGACTCCGACCTCGCGCACCGCCGTCTCGACGACGTCGGAAAGGTCGACGGCTTCAAATGCCTGGCGAACCGTGAGCGGGACCTCACTCGATCGACGCAAGAGCATCAAGGCTTCGACCAGTTCTCGCATCGCGCGTACCTGCTCGGCCACGCGGTCGAGGCTCTCGCTCGCCTTGGCGTCGAGGCTGCTTTGCAACCGCGCCAACTCGATCTCTCCGCTCATGACGGTCAGCGGGGTGCGGAGTTCGTGCGAGGCGTCCGAGGCGAACTGCCGCTCCGCGCGGAGCTGCTCGTTGAGCCGACCCAGAAGTCGGTCGAAGGCAACGCGCAAGTGCTCCAGCTCCGCGAGTCCGCCGGCCCCTCCTAGACTCTGGGTCCCGGCGTCCATGGAGATTGCACCTGCGCGTTCGGTCATCTCCTGGAGTGGATGCAGGGCACGTCGGACGGTCCAACGGCTGAGGGCAAAGGTGAGCAGGAGAAGTGGCAGCGCGGCGATCAAGAGCGCCCGGGCGAGTGCCGCAAGGCTGGCCTTGCGGAGGCGATCGCTCATGGCGACTTCGACCCAGGCGCCGCACTTGGCCTCCATGTGCGCTTGATGGATCTCCTCTCTTTGGATCGCAGCTTCGGCAGCGCGTCGCGCGGGACTCGTTGCCAGAAGTCGTCCTTGGGAATCCATGATCGTGATGCGCAGGCCTTCGACCGCCTCCTCGCGCAAGACAGCCTGGATCGACTTCTCGAGGTCGTGCTCCTCGGCGAACTCGAGATCGAGGTTCGCAGCAATGCTGGTTGCCGCGTTTCGGAGGGTCTGGGTTTCTTCCCGGCTGAGCGTGGCGCCTGTGATCCACATCGCAGAGACGGCAAAGGCAGCGATGACGAGAACCGCCAGGGCCTGCTGCTGGAGGGTGAGACGCGACTCAAGCGAGCCCGGAATCATAAGCTGGGCTCGAACCGATAGCCTTCGCCACGCACGGTGCTCACCCGGCAGCGCTTGGGTGCATCTCCCAGCTTGCGGCGCAAGCGGCTCATGATGACATCCAGGCTCGCCGAGGCTTCTGGGCTCCGTTCTCCCCAGAGCGTCTCCAACAACTCGCCGCGAGAGACGACCCGGCCCCGACGACTCGCCAGCAGTGCGAGCACGCCCCACTCGCGGGCCGTCAAAGGCACTTCGACCCCCTCTTTCGTCAGCTTCCACGCGGTGAAGTCGATGATCGTCCCGGCACTCTCCAGTGTCGCAGGCGGCGCCAGCCCGTGCCGTCGCCCGAGCGCCCGCACGCGCGCCTGTAGTTCCGCGAGCGCGAATGGCTTCCGCAGGTAGTCGTCTCCACCAGCATCCAGTCCCGCGATGCGGTCTTCGACATCCCCGCGTGCGGTCAGGAACAGTATCGGAGTGAGGACGCCGTGGGCCCGCAACTCCCGGCACAGGTCCAGCCCGCTTCCATCCGGGAGCATGACGTCGAGCACGATGACATCGAACGAGGCTTCCTCGACGTGTCGTCGCGCGGTGGCAACCCGAGCCGCAAACGTCACCACGCACCCGGCAGCCTCGAGCGAGCGTGCGAGCAGCTCCCGGGTCGGGGTGCTGTCTTCAACCACCAGGATACGCATCGGCCAGCCCTACTCTCGTCGACCGGCGAAGGCCAACAGCGAGGGAAGCGCGATCAGGAGCAACGGCGCCGAGGTGACGAACCCGCCGACCACCGCGAGCGCCAGTGGGCGCAGCAGCGCGCTGCCCGCCCCGAAACCCAGCGCCAGGGGCGCGAGGGCCGCGACTCCTGCCGCGGTGGTCATCAGCACGGGCCTGGCGCGACGAAGGGCAGCATGCTCCGCAGCGTCAGCGGACGAGATGCCCTCCGCCCGTCCGGCACGATAAGCGGCGACGAGAAAATAGGCATTCTCGGCGACGATGCCGACCATCATGATGGCCCCGACGAAGCTCGAGACGTTGAAGGTCGCGCCGCCGACAAGCAGTGCCGCGAAAACGCCGGCGAGTGACCCGGCCACCGTGAGCAGCACCGCCCCAGTGAGCCGCCACGATCGGAACCCAAACAGCAGCGTCAGGGTCACCGCGAGCGTCGCCCCCAAGAGGACTCCCGCCAGCCCCCGAAACGAACTCTGTTGCTCCGCCCACAGGCCGCCATAGCCAAGGCTCATTCCAACAGGAAGGGGCAAGTCTCGACGCAGGCGGCGCTGGATCTCGACCATCGTCGAGCCGAGGTCCCGCCCGCTCAGGCGGGCGGTCACCGACACGACAGTGCGCAGGTCGTCCCTCGAGAGTTCTGTCTCCCCGGGGTCCACGCGAAGAGTCGCAAGATCTCCAAGGCGCACGGTTCGTCCCGGAGCGACGGCCACCGGCAGTTCGGCGAGCGATCGCACGCCGGCTGGCCCCGCCGCCCGAAGGGCGGTCACGCGCATCGGCCAGGCGTGCGTACCGCGCACGATCGTCCCGGCGTCGAGACCGCTCACCGCGGGCTCGATGGCGTGGGTGAGGGCGACGGAGGGAACTCCGAGCCTCGCCGCGCTGGCGGCCGGCAGGACCACCAGGTCGGGGCCGCTGACCACGACCCCGCTCTTCACGTCGACCACGCCCTTGATATGGCCCAGGATGGCCGCGATGGCGCGCGCGCGCGCCTCGGTCAGCTTGCGATCTTCACCGTAGACACGAACCTCGATCGGTTGCGGAGTCGTGGTGAGGTCACCGATCAGGTCCTCCACCAGCTGCCCGAACTCGATCGTCACCCCCGGCTGGCTCGCTTCGATTCGCTTGCGAAGATCGTCGGCGATCTCATCGGCGCTACGCCTGCGGTGGTTGCGCAAGCGCAGGACGTAGTCTCCGTGGTTGGGTTCGGTAAGGAAGAACCCCAGCTGGTCGCCGGTACGGCGAGACCAAGCGTCGATCTCGGGCGTTGCGTCGATCTGTTGCTCGACCTCCCGCATCATGCGATCGGTCTCGGTAACCGATGTCCCTGGCGGGGTGAAGAAGTCGACGATGAGCGAGCCCTCGTCAATCGGGGGAAGGAATCCCGTGCCGAGCGCGCGGAACATCAGCGCCGCGCTCCCCACGAGGACCGCGACCATCATGGCCCCCACCCACGGCCGAGCCGAGGCAAAGCGGACGCTGCGCGCGAAGCGGCCTGGCATGCCGATGACCCGCGGATTCGCCTGGGGGTTCACGAGCGGCAGGACCGCGACGCAGAGAAGAAGCGAAGCACTCAACATCAACGTCATGGAGAGTGCGAGCACCTTGAAGAAGGCGCCCGTCACGCCGTCCAGAAACATGAACGGGATGAAGATCACGATCGTACAAATGCTCGAGCCGACCAGTGACGGGAAGATCTCGGCCATCGCCATTGCGCGCCCACGGACATCGCGCGTTCGGGCAGCATCGTGAGCGAGATGCTCGACCACCACGATCGCATCGTCCAGGACGAGTCCCACAGCAGCCGCGAAGCCCCCCAGCGTCATCAAGTTGAGGGACTGGTGGGCGAGAGTCAGCCCGAACAGGGTGAGGGCGACACTCCCCGGCAGCACAATCGCGCTCGCTAGGCCCAGGCGCAGGCTGCCGAGAAACAGCGCGACGACCAGGATCGCGAGGAGGGCACCCACGACGAGGCTATCCCGCACGCTGCCCACGGAGGCGCGGATGAGATTCGATTGGTCGTAGAACGTCTCGACGAGAACGTCTGCCGGAATCTCGTCTCGATGCGACCGTAACCAGTTCCGCACCGCGACGGCGAGGGTGATTGTGCTCGCCGAAGGCCGCCGAAGCACGTTGATGAGCACTGCCTCGCGGTCGTGCGCTTGATAGCGCACGAACTCGGGAGACTCCCAACGTGGCGAGCGGAACCGGCGCGGCTCCGGTGACCGGGATGGGGAGCGCGCCGAGGGTGGCCAGATCCACGGGGCGAGCATCGACGAGACCAAGGTAGAGCTCGCGATTGGCGTCGATGAGCCCGACCGACTGCAGTTCGGAGACGCCGCGCAGGGCATCTGCGACCGCGGCGGGATCGAGGCCGCGCGCCTGGAGGAGGGCCGGATCCAGGGTCACCCGCGCCTCGAGTCGGCGTCCGCCCTGAACGACCACCTCGGACACGCCGGGCAATCGTGAGAGCTCCGGCTGGAGGCGCGTCAACGCCAGGTCCCGCAGTTGCGCAAGGCTGCGGCGATCCGACGTGAGGGAGTAGCCCAACACCGGAAACAAGGCGGTGTTCATCAGGCGAACATCGACCTGCGTTCCGGCGGGAAGGCGCGTCCGCACCGCCTCGATCTGGCCTTGTACGCGCTGCAAGGTGAGGTCCATGTTCGAAGCCCAGGTGCAGTCCAGATTGATTTCGGTCGAGCCGCGACTGGTCGTCGAGCGGATCTCGAGAACGCCGGGCACGCGGCGCAAGACCTCCTCGATCGGCCGCGTGACGGCGCGCATCATGTCGTCGCCGGGGCGCTCGCCGCCGCCGGCGATCACCTTGACGCGAGGGAACGTGATCTCCGGCAGGATCGCGGCCGGGAGCTGCCAGGCGGCTAACCCGCCCAGCCCGCACAGCGCGACGATCAGTAGCGCGATGCCCCGGCGTTGTTCCCGCAACCACTGGAACAGCGCGATCATCGCGTCACCTTCACGCGCGTGTGGTCGGGCAGGCCACGCTGCCCCACCACGATGACCCGCGAGCCGGCCGGAAGGGCCGGGCTCACGAGCTCACGCCTTCCTTCGGCGTGCGCACCGAGGGTGACCGTGGTCCAATTGGCCGTGCCGTCCGCTCCGATCACCGCGACCTGGGTTGCACTCGTGAGATCGTCTTCGATGACGGCCGAATCCGGCACCGCAAGCGCGTTGCGAGGCGGGCCCACCTCGGTGGTGGCGGTGACGAAGCGGTCGAGCGCCGGCGGCGGGCTGAACCCCTCGGGCGCGAGCCACACCAGCCGGCTCTGGTCCACGGCGCTGACCGAGGGCAGGACGCGCTGCACCCGTGCCCTGTGTATCTCACTCGCGCCGTCCTCGCGCAGCGTCGCCTGCTGTCCCACCCGTACCCGCGAAGCCATGGCGGCAGGAACATGCGTCTCACAGACCAGGGCCTCACGCGGTGTCAGCGTGATCAGCTCGGTTCCTTCGTTCACCTCGGCACCCACTTCGGCGGCTCGGCGCGTCACGATTCCAGCTCGGGGGGAAACGAGGGGGACGCGAACCAGGTCGCGGCGGGCGAGCGCCAGAGCCCGCCCCGCCTCCGTAGATTCGGTCGGAGTGCGGGCCTGTTCACGGAGGAGTTCGGCCCCTCGCAACGCGGATCGAGACTCGCGCGTCACGAGCCATCCAAGGCGCTGCCCTTGTGCCACGGTATCTCCGACGTGCGGCTGCAGTGATTCCACCGTGCACGCGAACGGGGCGGCGATCACCACGTCGCCTGAAGAGCGCCACTGCCCCGTGGCGATGACCGTGTCTGCGAATCGCTGCACCGAGACGGTGCCCGCGCGAACCGTGACCACCGGGCCGGAGCCGGCTTCACCAGCCTCGTCGCCACCGCTCGAAGGTCCGCCGCACCCCGGCAGGACGAGGGCAAGAGCAAGAGCCACGACTGCCAGCAGGGGGAAGGGCCCTTTCACTTGCGCTCCTCGGCCTCGAGTCGGGCACCGAGGACCTCCGCCCGCGCATCGGCGAGCCGAGCGTGGGCGTCATCGAGTGCCCGGCGCGCATCCAGGAGCTCCAGCAGCGTGGCCGAGCCGGCCGCGTGGAGGCTCTCGAGGTGCAGTAGGTGCTCGTCCGCACGCGTCGCGGCGTCACGCGCAACCGCGTATCGCACCGCGGCGGAGCGCCAGCGTGTCAACAGCTCCAGACCGAGCCGACGCTGAGCCTCCGATTCGGCGCTCCATCGCAGCTCCTGGGCACGACTCGAAGCGTCCCGAGCAGCCCTTGCGCTGGCCGCCGAGCGGTCGAGCAGCGGCCGGCGAAACTGCAGAGCAAGCGAGGCTCCGAGATCGCGATGTAGCCGATCCGTGAGCGTGGCATCGGGGTTCAGAGAGCGGACGTCGGGGGGGACGGCGTGCGAGAGGTCGGTGCCCGCGAGGCCGGCGTCGGCCGCGACATCCACGTGCCACGCCGAGGCTCGCCTCGCGGCGTCGACGTCGAGACGGCGCTCCGCCCGCCCAAGGTCCGCGAGCCGGACCTCCGGCGCAACGCCCAGCGAACGGACCAACTCCAGCGAGTCGGTCTCTGACGGCGGGCTCGAGGCTTCGATTGCCTCGTCGCGGACGGCTGGGACGAAGTCGTCCCCGCGACCCAGTTCTGCTCCCAATTCGCGCCTGACGCTGGCCATGTCCCGATGCGTCAGATCGAGTTCGGCGGCCACCGCATCGCGTTCGAGCGTTGCGCGAAGCGCATCGGCGCGCCCGCGCATTCCCGAGCGCACCCCAGCGTTCATCTCCCTGGCGAGATGCTCCAGCCATTCGACGGACTGGCGTTCGGCACGCTCGGATTCGTTGAGGCGCAACCACTCGATGGCGAGCGCACCCGCTCGAATGCCTGCGTCGCGCTCGGCTTGTTCCAGCACGGCTCGAGACTCGCGAGCGGCCAGGGCACTTCGTCGTCGGCCCCGATCGCGTGCACCGCCGTCGAGGACCAGGGATTCGACCCTGAGCTGGAGCGCGTATTCGCCCAGGTTCGTGAGGGCGGGATCGTAGAAATGCTCCGGGGCCACGGTCGCCCCGCCCTGGAACGAGAGTGCGGCACGTCGCGAGCGAAACGTGGCGGTGGAATCCAATACCGCCGCGTCACGCTCGGCGGCGGCAACTCTCGGATCAGGCGCGCGCTGGCGGGCTCTGGCAACGCACTCGCGCACCGTCAGCGATTCGGCAAGCAAAGCCGTCGGTGCCGCTCCCGCCTCCGAGGCCGGATTGCCGAGTGAGATCGCCACAAGGGTGGCGAGAACGATGGCGCAAGGAAAACTCAACGTCTGGTCATCTTCGGCATGCGGTCTGAACGGCGCCTAAACCCCCGAAGGCGCCCGCTCTTGCACCGATGCTCGACGGGCCGGTTTCGCACCGCGGCCCGCCGTCCAAGGGTGCAGCCCCGCGTTGCGTCAGCGGGACGTTGCCGGGGGAAGTAGCACCATCTACCGAGCGAGCTCGAGAATCACGAAACTGTCAGGAATCATTGGTGGGCAGGGCCAGTACCAAGCAGGTGCTGCGTCGGTCGGCGCGCGACCACGTGCCGCGGGAGATGGTCATCAGCCGCAACCGGACGTTTCCTTACGGGAGGAGCGCGACACTGAGACGCTGCGCGCGAGAAGTTCAAGACTGGAGTCGAGGGCAGCGCCGATTCCGTCTACCCGCTCGTTCACGGCCGGGAGATGTGCGTGTGATGAGGCGCCCGCTTGTACACGACGTGCCAGCCGGGGATCGCAGTGCCGACAAGCGCGCCCAGAGCGCCACCAATGGCGCCGGTCACAAGGGCTCCTTCCACGAACGCCGCGCTCGGTGAGAAGTTTGAGCCGGCTAGCGAAACGGCCGCGGCAGAAACCAGGCCGCCAAGGCAGCCCAGCGTAACTCCCCCGAAGAGCGCGCCACGAACTGGGCTGCCGCCGCGCTTCTCGACACGGTGGATCCGGTCCCAGGGAACCAGCCCTGGGGGCGCCGGAGGGTGCGAGGCAGCACGGCTCGCCCGCAGCCCATCGAGTCCCTCGGGCCCGACCCGTAATACATGGCCCTGGAACCGCCCGAAGTCGCCCTCGATGCGCAGCAAGTTCTCGGGCTTGATGCCCCGACACGCTCTCAGGACCTCTGGAGACGGATTGCCAGTCGGCGGCGTGTCGACCTGCGGTGCGGAAGTCGGGGCCGCCGCTGCGGGGTCGGCTGGTGCGGGAGATGTGGGCTCCTGTTGGGTCGCTGGAGCGGGTTCCTGTTGTCGTGATGCCACGCTGTCGGGTGGCAGCGGCCGAGTTTCCTGCGGTGTCGTGGCTGCGATGCTCGAGGGCGCAGGCGAGGGCTGGGCCACATACAGGGAATGCGAACTCACGAACTGGTCGCCGATCCGCCTGCCCAACCAGGCTCCTGTGAAGCCGCCAACCACCGCGCCCATGGAGGGCTGGGGCAGGTTGGCCCCGAGGATTCCGCCGGTGATGAAGCCAGCGATCCACCCGCCGCGTGATTGCGAGTGCAGCTTGTCGATGCGCGAGATCGATGACCAAGCGATGTGGCCGTGAGACGAGGGATCCGAGTAAGCCTCGAGCCTCCACCGGTCAGAACCTCGGGCTGTGAGACCGCTCAGGCCCTCCGCATCGATCCGGAGCGCACGCAGCTCCAACTGCGTGGAGGCCATGGTGACGCGCAGCCAATCGTGGCGCTGATGTTGGCTCCGCAACTGCTCGATGAGGCTGGGGGATGGGGCCGCGAAGCCTTCCGGTGGTTCGGCCCGCGCGGGTGCCGCGGCCAACACCAGAACGGTGAGCGCGGCCATTCTGATCACTGGAACCCCCGAACCGACGGATCGGTGGCCAATACAGAGTCAAGGCCGCACGATAGGTCGAATCCTTTCCTTCAAGGCATGCGAGTATCGACGTCGGCCTTCGCCAGCGCAAGACATTCCGGTAGCGCCACCGAAAGATCACCACGGCTGATCCCCGAGTGTTACCCTGCCTCGCCACCCAGGGACCGCCCCCCGACGGCCGAGGATCATCCTCCAAGGTGGCCCGTGTTCCGCGCCGCCGGGTTATGCGCTGGCGGCCAGCCCGAAAGGTCGCCATGGCCACGCCGAATTCCAACGTTTCGCCCACGATTCCCAGAGCGCCCTCGAACACCCATGCCATGCCGCGACCAGGTGCCACCCGGACCGTCTTCCTCCTTGCGCTCGCGTCGATCCTACTCACTCCGCTGCCCGTCGCCGCGGCCGGAGTGCGTGAGAGTCGCCCCAATCTCGTTGGGGGCGAGCTGTTGGGCCGCGGCTTTGTGCTCACGCTCAACTACGAGCGATTCCTGACCAACCATTTCGGCTTGGGTGGCGGCATCATGGCGATCGGAACGTCGGATGGCGTGGTCGGAATCATGCCCCTGTATGCCTCGTTCCTGACGGGAAACACCCACAGCCTCTATCTCTCCGCCGGCGGAGCGTTCCTCGGCGGTGGCGGATCGGTGCAGGACTACGAGAGCACGTGGGTCATGCAAGGATCCGTCGGATATCAGTTTCAGTCGGAGGGCGGCTTCTTCGCGAGGCCGCTCTTCACCTTCAACCAGGCAACGGCAGGGAGTGGCGGTGGGTTTCTCATCTGGCCGGGGATAACGATCGGGGGCAGCTTCTGAGCTTGGCGAGGCAGCCGGTGTGTGCCGCGCCGGTTGCGACCATCTTCAACGCAGCGCAACCCCCAGGCATTGCGGCGGCCGATCGTCGTTGACCGGATCGGACGAGAGTAGGAATCTGACGCTGGCCCTGGCGTAGGCAAGCAGCAATCCCCGCATACCTCCTCGGATCCAGGCACGGGCCGAAGAACGCCGCCCACGCGGTGTGGTGGAGTAGTGTACGTCCACTCTCAAGAAGGGGTCATGGCAATGACCGCCACGACGGTCAAAGCGTATCGCTCACCATCGCTCGTCCTTCTCGCCTTTGATTGGCCGGATGGGGAGAGTCGCAACGATTTTCTCGGCTTTGCGATCCGCCGCGCGCCGGGATTCCTGGACCTCGCGACCGGGAATCGGCCGGCGTCGGATTGGCTCCCGAACCGCATCTCGTTCGGCGGCCCTCCCGCCGCGGGGCAGCCGGATTTTCCGAGCAACGTCGCTCCGATCCAGAAGTTCATGTGGTGGGACGCACGGCTCGAGGGCATCGACCCCGGTCAGCCGCTGACCTACGAAGTCAGCGCCGTATGTGGCCCTTCCAACGCGCCGCGGGTCGAGCCCGGAACGATGACGTCGCTCCAGGTCGCGCTGCCGGGCCACGTGGAAGGGGGTATCGGCACGTGGTTCAACCGCGCAGTGATGAGCTCGCAAGCCTTCTCGAGGAAGGTCCGCGCGCTGGGACTCCGTCCCGGTCAGCCCCCAACGCAGGCTCAGGAGCTCGATCTTAGATCGTGGCTGGCCAACGGCATGGAGAAGCCGGTCCCCGACTTCATCGCCGCGGCCCAGGATTCGCTGGTGGGGGCCATCTATCACCTGAACGATTCACTGTGGATCGTTCCGGCGTTGAAACACCAGATGACGAAGGCGGACATCGGGCTGGTTTACGATTCGGTGAAACACAAGAAGAACGGTCAAACCCTGCCGAACGAGAGCCAATCGGCGATCGATGCACTGCCTTCCGTCAGGTTCTTTGGCCGCGACCACACGAACATCATGCACAACAAGTTCCTGGTGAGGGGGACGAAGCTTCTGGACGGCTCCGGCTCGAAGCCCGAGGCTCTCACCTGCGGCTCGGCCAACTACACGACGAGCGGGCTCACCTCACAGGCGAATCTCATCCATACGTTCCAATCCGGTCCGCTCGCCGAGCTGTACTGGCAGCGTTGGGCTCTTCTCAAGGGCAACCCGGCTCGGAAAAAGACCAAGGAAGGCGCGGGCTGGTCGAATACCGTGTCCGTCGGCGACGCGCGGATCCGCGTGTTCTTCTCACCCGAGCCCGGGAACCCGGGCGACCCCAGCATCTCGATGGAGACGATCGTTCAAGCGGTCGACGGGGCCCAGTCGTCGGTCATCTTCTGCCTCTTCATGCCGACCGATCAGGCGCTTCTGGATGCCTGTTTCTCCGTCGGGGACGCCGGAAAGATGATGTTCGGCCTGGTGAATCGGATTCCCGACGATCCGCCGGCTCTCCACCGCACGTCGACCGGAAAGATCCCCGCAGACGAGATCGCAGCGCTCGAGATCTACCACCGATCGCAGAAAGACATGGACACCATTGACGCAAGGCATTTCAACGCAAACGATCTTCCCGGTGGCTTCGAACTCGAGATGAACGTGTTTCCCGGCACGAATCCGCCTCCCTATCCTCCGGTCATCATTCACCACAAGTTCGTCGTGATCGACGCCGAGACGGTTTCACCCACCATCTACACTGGTTCGGCGAATATGAGCGGCAATGCGATCTTCGGGAACGACGAGAACCTGCTGGAGATCAAGGGATCGGCCCGGCTCGCACAGATCTATCTTGCGGAGTTCCTGCGCCTCTACGAGCACTATCGGGCGAGGGCGGCGTACTTCCGCTGGAAGGAGAGTGGCGGGGCGCCGGCGACGTTTTCCCTGCAGCCCAATCGGAGCTGGGCGGACCGGCACTACGCCACGGGTTCGCCGGAATACAAGGCCCGGCTTCACATGCTGGGCCTGACGTAGCGGGCAGCGATTCTAAATTAGGGTCCCACAATGCCGCATCCGGTTACCAAGCTCGAGATCATCGCGGCGCTGGAATCGAACGCGCAGTCCATCGTGGCGTTCTTCTCGAGTCTATCCGACCCGCTGGCTCTCGAGGGTGACGCGGATCATTGGGGACCGGCCCACCACCTGGTTCACCTGACCAGGGCCAACGTGTCCGTGGAACGGGCGCTGCGTTCCGTAACGCTTCCTCTCCATCCCACTGCCCGCTCCCGCACTTACGCAGAGGTGCGAGGTGCCGCCGCCAGCGCGCTCGCCGGGACATCCAAGGAGAGGCTCCTCGAAATGGGACGAACGGTGGTCATCGCCTCCGATGCCGCCCTGGCGGACATTGTGGATGCATTCGCGTCCACGAGCGCGGAATTGCGAGATGCGGCGTCGACATGGGCGGAGGACGCGCTGGATCGACATGCGCTCGCGCATCCGCTCATGGGCGAGCTGACCGTGCGCGAGATGCTGCTCTTCTTCATCGTGCATGAGCGGCATCACTTGAAGATCGTACGCACCAGACTCGAGTCGCAGCCGCCGACCGAGTCTTTGGGTCGCCGCGACGAAGCTGGTCGAGATCGAGGCCGAGACGATCGTCGAGGACGCGATCTAGCCTGAATCATCTTCGAGAGCCCCGCTTCGGGCACGAAAGCAACGAAGGGCAGATGGACATCTCGCCCCTCGGGGAGCATCCTCCGAAACCCTCGTGTCGCCTTGGCGCACGAGGGCTTCCACCGATCCATCATCCTTGTGAGCCGATGATCAACATCCGACCAGCGGTAAAGTCCGACGAGGCAGCCCTCGGGCGCCTCGGCGCCGCGCTCATGCGCCAGCATCATGCATCCGATCCGCGACGGTTCATCCTCACGGATCGACCCGAGGCCGGCTACGGGCGGTTTCTCGTCTCACAGCTCACAGACCCAGACTACGTGGTGCTGGTCGCCGAGCACTCGAGCGAGATCGTTGGTTACGTCTTTGCAGGGATCGAGCCCACGAGCTGGAGGGACCTGCGCGGCCCCTGTGGATTCATCCACGACGTTTACGTCCACGAGCGCGCGCGCCGCCAGGGCACCGGGCGAGAGCTCGTGAACGCGGCGATTGCATGGGTTCAATCCAAGGGAATGTCGCAGGTCGTGCTCTGGAGCAAGTCGGGCAACGACGCCGCACAACGCCTGTTCGGCAAACGGGGCTTCCGGGAAACGATGATCGAGATGACGCTGGATCGTGAACCCTCGGAACCGAGAGATTGAGACCGGCGAGTCCCTCGGACACGCTCCAACCGATGGGGCCCGTCTCAAGATCACCAATCGAGTGCGTTGATTCGCGCGCGAATCGAATGCTAACGTCCCGCACTCATCGCGAGGTTCCATCATGCACGAGGACATCGCGTCTCCGCTCAAGGCGTGGGAGAGCTTCTACGTCATTGTCGGATCCTCTGCCGGGGCGCTGACCGGTCTGCAGTTCGTGGTCCTGACGCTCATCGGAGAGGGCGGCCGCCACCGCAAGGAAACGATCTCGGCCTTCGGCAGCCCGAATGTCGTGCACCTCTGCGCCGCCCTGCTGGTGGCGTCGATCCTCAGCGCTCCCTGGAGTGCCTTGACCAATGCGGGTGTCGCGCTCGCCGCGTGCGGGGTACTCGGTGTCGTCTATTCCGCGGTCGTTGTGAGGCGTGCGCACCGACAGCGAGGATACCAACCCGTTTTCGAGGACTGGTTGTGGCACACGATTCTGCCGCCGCTCGCGTATTCGACGCTGTTCGTGACTGGCGCCAGTCTCAGGTGGAGTTCCGCGGACGCGCTGTTCGTCGTCGGCGCCGCCGTGCTGCTGCTCGTGTTCATCGGAATCCACAACGCGTGGGACACGGTGACCTACGTGATGGCGCAGCGGGGGGCAGGGAGTCAAGAGACGGAGTCTGGTGCGACCGGAGGCGTGGAGGTGCGTGCGGGTAGGGGGGCGGCCCGCGATTCTGGTCCCGGCTCGAGTTCGGTCTCGGGCGTTGCAAGCTCAGGGGAATCGCTCGTCTCGCGGGCGCCAGACCTGGTTCGGAACTCGGAGAGCGAAACGCCGCCCTGACGCACGCACATCTCTTGGCTTTGGCGTATCGCCTCTACGCCATCGTGTCGAAGTGGAATCAGAGGGGCCCGCAAGGCATGGAGCGAGAGTATTCGCGCGTTGCAATGGATTCACCAAGACATGTCCCGCGCATGGGTTCCATGGCTGGTGGCCGCGACCGTGCTGTCCGCCCGCAGTCCCCTGGGCATCTTGCCTTGCATCCGAATGACCTCCCGAGTCATCCTACGTGCGCCATGTCACGCCGCTTTTCACGATCGCTGCGCCTGACGTCGCGCCTTTGGGTGGCAGTCGTTTGCACGACTGTCGCCATCACGGCGTCAGGGGTCCCGTGCCTCTGCGTGTGCCTGGGGCATGCGGCAGAGCCGCAGGAGCCCCGGTGTCACCACTCGGCTTCGAATCACGGAGATGCCGGGCACGCTGGCAGTCACAGCGATTGCCCACCAGCCTCCACCTGTATGCAGGATCAGACGCCCGCCGTTTCGACGCAGCCTGCCTCACTCGCGCTCTCTTTGGAACAGTCGTCCCTGTTCTCGGGCACCATCGATACGCTGGATACGGTAGCGTTGGAACCTGCCAGAGCGTCGCCTGACCGCAGCCCCCCAATCCCACCTTCGAAGTTCACGGTCCTCCGCCTCTAGCTTCTTCGCGGCGCTGAACCGATTCGCGTATTCGGCGCGCGGAGATTCTGCTTTCGGGAGTCTCGCGCGCAGCTCGCGGTTCGCACTGCTTCGGCGCTGATCAATGTTCCTTCAACAACCCAATCACAGTTTTGCACGCGCGCGGGAGGAGCATCTCGCGGCCAGATCAAGACGGTCCATTGATCGGAGGATTCCAACATGAAACGTCTCACAGTTCTCGCATTCAGCCTTGCGCTGATGATCACCGCTCTCCCGGCCATCGCCCATCAAGGCCACCACGTGGCAGGCGAGAAGGTGGTCACGAAGACCATCACCGGTGAGGTCGTCGACATGGGCTGCTACCTCGGGCATGCAGCACGAGGCGAGAAGCATGTCTCGTGCGCAACGAAGTGCCTCAACCAGGGAATGCCCATGGGCCTGCTGACGAGCAACGGAACGCTCTACCTCGTGACGCTCGATCACGACAACGCGGATCCATTCAATGGCCTGAAGGACATGGCAGGAAAGAATGTCACCGTGACCGGCGAACTGCTGACGCGGAGCGGCACCAAGGCGATCGAGGCCAGCAAGGTCCAACTCGCGAGCAAGTAGGAGCCCTCTTCCCGTGGGAGCGCGCCCTTCGTTTGGGGCGCGCTCCCCGCTGGCTGCGATCGGAAGCCTCGCACGAGACCGCAACGCCCATGGAGGAGCATCACCATGAATGAGCACCTTCGGCGCTGGTCGAGGGCAATCAGCCTATCGGCGCTGTTGTGGCCGGGAATCGGACTGGCCGAGATGCACCACCCTCACTCTGCCTCGGCCGACACGACGGCTGGTCGTCGCGCGAAGCCGGCTGCCCATCAGCACGGAGGAATGACCCACAAACGCATGCACAGCGCCACCCACGGCGGCGGCATGGGCATGTCCCGTATGGAAATGGGCGAGATGCCCATGGCTGGCATGTATGGCCCATATGCAATGAGTCGCGAGGCGTCGGGCACGGCCTGGCAGCCAGAGGCCGCTCGCCACGAAGGAGTCCACGTCATGCGCGGTGCATGGATGGCCATGCTCCACGGCTCAGCCGACCTCGTCTACGATAACCAGGGCGGAGATCGCGGCGGCGAGAAGGTCTTCAGCGACAACATGGGCATGGGGATGGCCCAGCGCGCCCTTGGGCCCGGCACCTTGGGGCTTCGCGCCATGCTCTCTCTCGAGCCAGGTACGATCGGCAAGGAGGGCTATCCACTGCTCCTTCAAACCGGTGAGACGGCGAACGGCCGTGCGCCGCTCGTCGACCGACAGCACCCGCACGACCTGTTCATGGAGCTCGCGGGCTCGTACAGCGTGGCGAGCGGCAATCGCTCTCTCTTCATCTATGGCGGGTTCCCCGGCGAGCCAGCCCTGGGACCGCCCGCGTTCATGCACCGGTACTCCGGCGCGAACATCCCGGTGGCGCCCATCACGCACCACTGGCTGGATTCGACGCACATCACCTTCGGTGTCCTGACCGCCGGCGCGGTCGTCGATCGCGTCAAGGTCGAAGCCTCGGCCTTCCGTGGAAGGGAGCCCGATCAAGACCGCTGGAACATCGAGTCGCCCACGCTCGACTCGCACTCCTTCCGTCTCTCGGTCAACCCAACGGACCATTGGGCGCTGCAGGCGAGCTACGGCCGTATCCACAGCCCGGAGCAGCTCGAGCCCGACGTCAATCAGGACCGCACTACGGCATCGGCGATCTATGACGGCACGTTCGGCGACACCGGCCGATGGGAGGGAACCGTCGCCTGGGGTCGCAATCGCAATCGACCCGGTCGAATCCTCGACGCTCTTNNCGAGCGGCACGTACTCTTTGCGCGTGCCGAGCGTGTCGAAAAGGACGAGCTGTTCCTCGAACCTGACTCTCGCGCCGGGCAGGTGTTCAAAGTCGGCGAGCTGACGGCGGGATACCGGTTCGATTTCTGGCGGCGAGGGCACGTGAGCACCGGCATCGGCGCGGCCGGCACCCTGTCGCAGGTGCCGCGCGGGCTGCGGGACGTGTACGGCAACACGCCTGCGTCTATCCTCGTGTTCGTGCACGCTGTGGTGCACTGAATCCCACGATCACCGACAGGCCGGCGTTCTCGCGCCACAAAGAAGAGGTGAACATGAGCACTCATCCACACAGTGCCGGGCAGGCGGAATCCGACACGCATCGCGATCTCGTGTGCGGGATGACGGTGCGCGCCGACAGCCCGCACCGCGCAACGTATGGTGGCCGCGAGTACTTCTTCTGTGGCGCGGGATGCAAGAAGAAGTTCGAGGCTGATCCCGAGCGGTATCTCCGGGTCGGCAGCGCCCCGCCCTCAGACGCGTTGCCTTCGCGGGACGACCAAGCTCCATATACCTGCCCGATGCACCCCGAGGTGCGCGAGCGTGGACCTGGTGCCTGTCCAACGTGCGGCATGGCGCTGGAGCCTGTTGAGGCCTCTGCGCCAGCGACCAAGGTCGAATCGAGCCACGCACGGTCACGCTGGATCAAGAGGAGAATCCGGAGCTCGTCGACATGCGCCGCCGGCTCTTCGGGTCGGCCGCGCTGACGGCGCCACTGCTCCTGATGATGCTCGCTTCGGTCCTACCCGGGCAGCCCGTTCACCGACTGATTCCTCCAGCTCTCGCGGGCTGGATCGAGCTGGTCCTGGCCGCTCCGGTCGTGCTGTGGGGTGGCTGGCCGTTCTTCGTGCGCGGCTGGCAATCGATCGTGAATCGCAGCCCGAACATGTTCACCTTGATCGGGCTCGGCGTGGGCGTGGCATTCGTCTACAGCCTCGTCGCGGTCATCGCGCCAGACGTGTTCCCTCCTTCTTTCCGCGACCTCACAGACCGGGTTGGAACGTACTTCGAGGCGGCCGCTGTCATCGTGACCCTGGTGCTCCTCGGTCAGGTGCTGGAGCTGCGGGCGCGCAGCCAGACCGGTGCGGCGATCCGTGCGCTTCTCGGACTCGCGCCCAAGACGGCGCGGCGCATCGGCCTCGATGGGAGAGAAGAGGACGTTCCGCTCGAGCACATCCGGGTCGGCGATCGGCTCCGTGTCCGCCCGGGAGAGAAAGTGCCGGTAGACGGGCTCGTCGTGGAAGGGCGCAGCCCTGTGGACGAAGCGCTCGTCACGGGCGAGGCCATTCCCGTCGAGAAGGAGCCCGGCAGCCGCGTCGTTGGCGGGACGGTCAACGGTACGGGCTCCCTGATCATTCACGCCGAGAAGGTCGGCAGCGAGACACTCCTTGCGCGCATCGTCCAGATGGTCGCCCAGGCCCAGCGCAGCCGCGCGCCCATTCAGCGCCTCGCGGACCGCGTCTCGGCCTGGTTCGTCCCCACGGTCGTTCTCGTTGCGATCGCCACCTTCGTGGTCTGGGCGCTGACCGGGCTGGAGCCGCGGATGGCCTACGCGATCGTCAATGCGGTCGCGGTTCTCATCATTGCCTGCCCGTGCGCCCTCGGCCTCGCGACTCCGATGTCGATCATGGTAGCGGTCGGGAAGGGCGCCACGATGGGGGTGCTCTTCAGGAACGCCGAGGCCATCCAGACGCTCCGCGGCGCGAACACATTGGCGTTCGACAAGACCGGCACGCTCACCGAAGGCAAGCCTCGCGTGGTCGGGGTGGTCGCTGCGCCGGGCCATCGTGAGGAGGACGTCTTGCGGATCGCGGCCTCGCTGGAGCGCGGCAGCGAGCACCCTCTGGCCGCCGCTATCTTGGCTGCCGCGATGGAGCGCGAGCTCTCGCTGCCTGCTGTGCAAGAGTTCCGCTCGTCGACGGGAAAGGGTGTGAGTGGAGTCCTCGAGGGGAAGTCGGTGGCGCTCGGGAACGCCGCACTCCTGGAGGACCTGCGCGTCAGTCCCGTGCCGGCTCTGGCCGAGGCCGACTCCATGAGACGTGACGGTCAGACGGTCGTGTACCTTGTTCTAGATGGCGCCGTCGCGGGCCTTCTCAGCGTGGCGGATCCCATCAAGGCGTCCGCGCCGGCCGCGATTGAGCAGCTTCGTGCTCAGGGGATCCGTCCCGTGTTGTTGACGGGGGACAACCAGACCACCGCCGACGCCGTGGGGCGCAAGCTCGGCATCGAGGAAGTCTTCGCCGGACTCCTTCCCGATCAAAAGGTCGAGGTGATCAAACAGCTGCAGGCGAAAGGCCGAATCGTGGCGATGGCGGGAGACGGTATCAATGACGCACCGGCCCTTGCCCAAGCGAGCGTCGGGATCGCGATGGGGACCGGAACCGACGTCGCGATGGAGAGCGCGGACGTGACCTTGGTCAAGGGCGATCTCCTCGGCATCGTCCGCGCGCGCCGGCTCAGCCAGGCGACCATGGCGAACATCCGCCAGAATCTCTTCTTTGCGTTCATCTACAACGCGCTCGGCGTGCCCATCGCCGCCGGCGTCCTCTACCCGTTCTCCGGGTTGTTGCTCAATCCGATGATCGCTGCGGCGGCGATGAGCTTCAGCTCAGTCTCGGTCATTGGCAATGCGCTACGGCTCAGAACCGCCCGAATCTAGGGGCCACGGGTGCGGTAGCGCTGCGGGGCCCACGTGTCGGCGGAGGAGTCGAACCAGGCGGCGCGGGGAACGAGCAGTAAACCAGCCGCAGCCGGTGGCTGAATGATCGATTTGCCGCTCCCGCCGGTTGACCCGGCGGGAGCGGCGGTCCGGACCAGCTACCGTGGTCCTGAGTTGCTGGCGTAGAACGTCTCCCGCACCGTCACCCCCGGGCCTCCTAACGCAACCCCGAGCGGCATGTCCTGGCACGCCGAAGGCTCCGTCCAGAGCGAAAACCTGCCGGCAAGGTGGGCCGGGCCTGTGCTGACGGTCGCGCCTGGTCGCACGAGGAAACTCAGCTTGTCGAATACTCCGGGCGAGACATAGATCCTTATCGGCGTCTTGAGGTCGGAGTGCCAGATCACGGACTGACCCAAGTGAACGCTCGTCCACTGCGGCTCGAACCGGATGCAGCGCCTGTCGGACAGGCTGATCCGGTGGAACGATCCGGCGGGTCTGGACGCCAAGAGGTGGGTGGCAGGCTCCTCGGCGGTCGCGACCACCGTCGCCTGCGCCGGCGATTCACCGCCGGATCGTGAAGTAGCCGGCGCCTGCTCGGTGTGCCGGGTCCCACAGCCAACCACGGCGGCCAGTACGAGGATCGTCAGCGACGCACACTGTGGCCCGCGCGCCCGGGCCTTCAACCGTCCATGAGTTCCAAGTCCGATTCCCATCG
>VBOY01000076.1:26099-28718 GCA_005893295.1 Candidatus Eiseniibacteriota bacterium
GAACCCCGCGTCCGCGAATGCATTCACTGCAACGGCATCCCCTTCGCGTCGAGTCCAGGGCCCACCCGCCTCTCTCACCGCACGCGGGAGTTGGAGCAGCCTATCCGCCTCGCGATTCGTTCGCTTGGCCGCCGCGGAATGATCGAAGAGCGGTCGACCATCACGAGCCGAGAAAGGATGAGGATGAATCGTTGGTAACGCTTCGTGCCCACGGCAAGCGTAAAAAAACCGCAGTGGGCCCTGCCGAGCCCACCGCGGTCCGACCTATGAGAGCGTCAGGAGTTACTGCGCAAACGTGCCGCAGGAAGCGTTGATCAGATCCGACTGCTTGGCTACGCCAATCGAGCGGACGTTGCTGAGCGTGGTGCTGGCGTCGCCGACCAGGTGGCCAATGCCCTGCCCGTTCGAGCGGAACGAGCCGAGCGTGGTCTGAGTCCCTGAGCAGCTGGAAGCGTCATACCAGCGCGCCACGTAGTCGATGTTGGGCTGCAGGCCCTTCATTTGGAGCGTGATTTGGACCTTCCCCTGCTGGGCCTTCTCGATTGCGACTGCGTTGCCCGTGGGCCCGCCGACCTGCAGGGCATCCAGTTGTGCTTTGCTCTGGCGATCGGAGGCCGCGAAGGCGAGGCTCGAGATTAGCAACAGCGCGGCGAGGGGGACGATGCGATGCATGGTGTGACCTCCTTGTTTGGGCTGAGATGGGAGGAGCGGCACGAGGGAAATTATGCCCGACTCGCGTGTGGCGTCTAGTGCCCGGACGTGCGGTCAGATTTTAGCCTTTGAAGCGTTCGACCCAGTGAAAATGAAAAAACCACTTAGCAGGAAAACGAAGTAGAAAGAGCACGAATTTAGGATGTTGAGCTTTCGAAAAAAAACGAAGGCTGCCGAAGCGATGCGCATCGGCGGGCTCGGCACACGGAGTATTTGCGACGCTACAACATCGTCAAGACATCTGTGCAGCTCCGGTCGGGTGGATCTCGCTCATGGATCGAGCCATGACTCGGAGCCCGCTTTCGGCGACGACGTGCAAGTCGTTGAGGGATTGGTGCCGGAGGGCGGTGTGAGCCGAACGGGATTTTGGGTTCGAGAAATGGAAGGGAGCAAGAAGGGCCGCCGTACGTCATTCGCCGCAATCACAACTATTTCGGGGATTCGGACGGAGGGGAAGAAATCGCATGAATGAGCATGTTGGCAGCGAGCGATCGCGGAAGGAGACCTGCCGGATGATGCTGACGCCGCGGCGGGCCCGATAGGGTCCACACGCTTGCCGGTGTCATCGCTGAGATTCCAGGGAACCACGCGCGTCCCGGCGGGGATGTCGCCCGTGACGAGCGTGCGCACCGTTCTCCCGCTCACATCCATCACGCGAAGCGTCACGAACCCCGCGCGGGGAAGCGAGTACTCCAGCTCGGCGCCGGTGCGAGCCGGGTTCGCGCCCAGATGCTTCAGCTCGAGGGGCCCGACGCGTCCGCTGTACCGCGGAACCCGCGCGCCATCGACTCCAGCCACCATGGCATTCGCCGTCGCGCCGGGCTGAAGCAGGAACCCATGCACCTCTCCCGCGCGGGTGCCCCAACCGATGATCTGCCCGGTGTCATTGATTCCGTCCGCCTCCTCGAGCACCCAACCGGTGCCCTGCGGGATCAGATCGTTCAGATCCTGCATCGCGCCGCCACTCCAGACAAACGCATGATAGACGACGAACCCGCTGGTGCTAGGAACTTCGGCGTTGCCGACGATCTCGGTTCCCTGGGAATTGATCGCGAACGCCGCGCTGATGCCCGAGCCCAGATCCCCGAGGTCCCGCACCGAGCCGCCGCTCCAGAGCGCCGCGTGCACGGCCGCGTTGCCGGCAGCGGAAGCCTGCCCGACGATCTGGCCGGCGTCGTTGATGGCGTAGGCGCTGCTGTAGTCGCCGCCGAGAGTCCCGAGATCCTTCATGGTTCCGCCGCTCCAGACGAACGCGTGAAAGCCTCCATTCGCGAGGTAGGCATAGCCAACCACCTGATCGGCGGCGTTGATTCCGCGCGCGCTGCTATGCCCGCCGCCCAGCGTGCCCAGGTCGATCATGTGCCTTCCGCCCCAGAAGAACGCGTGCTCGCGGTTGGTCTTCGTAAACGAGCTGCCGCAGACGTGGCCCACGGAGCTGAGCCCATAGCCAGCGGCGTAGCTGCCGCCGAGATCGCCGAGATCCCGCACCTTGCCCTGGTCCCACAGGAACGCCTGATAGCTCCGGTTGTAGTAGTAGCCGGCGATCTGACCGGAGGCGTTGATGGCCCGGCCGGAGGCGTTGGTGCCGGCGATGCCGAGGTCCATCAGCGAGCCTCCCGAATAGATGAATGCATGGCTCTGGCCCGCGGCGGTCGTGGCTTCGCCGGTGACCTGACCTGAGGAGTTGATCCCGTGCGCCTGGCAGCCCGGGCTGCCCAGCGAGCCGAGATCGATGACCGAGTAGACGGCGGCTGCAGAGGTGGGGGCGAGGAGAGCCACGAGCAGCGATGCGAAGGTGAGCGTCTTTGACATGGCCAATCCTTTCGTGCGGCCCCTTCGGCCAAGAACGGCGGCCGGTCTCGAACAGAGCGAGCGAACTCGAATCCCGGCTCCCTCATCGTCGGCCAC
>VBOY01000077.1:0-8651 GCA_005893295.1 Candidatus Eiseniibacteriota bacterium
CTGCCCGATCACGTGGGCGAGCGGGTGCGCGTCGCGGGCTTGCCGTGCGCCTCGCGCCGCGTCGACACCAAGGCGAGCGGCCCGATGCTGTTCCTGACGCTCGCCGACTCGAGCGGCCTCGCCGTGTGCGTGCTCTTGCCCGGCGTCTGTCGATCGTACGCCGCGGCGACTCGCGGCCAGATCGTCTGCGCCGAAGGCCGCGTCGACGAGACGCTCGGCGCCGTGACGGTGACGGTCGAGCGCGCCGAAGTGATGCTTGCGTGAAACCAGGGTGATGCTCGGGTGAAGTGTGGACCAGGGGCGAGGGCGTGGCACGAGCCATGCGTGCTGCATTTCTTCGTTGACGGAAGGGCCGCCCGGTCGTGGAATAGCGCCAACGCCGGGACCCAAATGGGCCGCGGCGCGAACACCGCCCATTGACACAGTGGGCGCAGCCGAGTGCGGAACCTCTGAGGGGGACCGCCGGCTGCAAGAGATGAACGCCGACGCCGAGTGGGGCGCCTTGCCGTGCATCGAGCCGGTCAAGGGAAGTTCTCTACCCGACGTCGGCTTTTTATTGCCCGTTCCCGCGTGTCGCGGTCACGCGCTCAGGCGAGGTCGTAGTCGAGCGTGATCGGGTAGCTCGTGTGGTGGCCGGACGAGAAGCCCCCTTCGCCGGAGAGCCCCTTGAGCTCCCCGGTTCCCGAGCCCTTCACCACGGACCATTTCGTATGGGCGACTCCACCTTCGTAGGTGCCGCCGTGCTGGAGCACGAAGCTCCCGGAGCGCCCGGCGAGTCGGCCGACGACGCGCTCGGCGCCGACGAAGCTCGCCGAGCCGTCGGTGGAGTACACCATCAAGTAGATGAGCGTGCTCTCGCCCTCGATGTCCCCCTGGAACGACTTGGTGACTCGGGCCTCGGTGAGCTTTCCTCCCCCCTCGATCTCGTGGAATGGCTTCTCGTCCCAGGATTTCACCTCGAACGTGGCATTGGCGTGGTGCTTCATCGGTGGCTCCTCGAGCCTCGGCTAGAGTCCCAACTCGGCCCTGACGGCGCGCATCGCGTCGAGCGTGAAGGCGATGTGCTGATCGAGATCCACCCCCAGCTCGGCCGCGCCGGCGACGATGTCGTCTCGGTTCACGTTGCGGGCGAAGTCGGCGCGCTTCATCTTCTTTCTCACCGACGTCACCTCGACCTGCTCGAGGGTCTTGCCGGGCGTGACGAGCGCGCAGGCCACCAGGAAGCCGCACAACTCGTCGCACGCGAACAGCGCCTGCGCCATCCGCGTGTCGCGCGGCACGCCGGTGTAGGTCGCGTGTCCGAGGATGGCGCGGCAGATGTCCTCCGGCCAGCCTGCGGCGCGCAGCACTTCGACGCCCTGCATGGGATGCCGCTCGGCATCGGGGTGCCGTTCCCAATCGAAGTCGTGGATCAGACCGGTCAACCCCCAGCGCTCTTCGTCTTCGCCGTAGGCGCGGGCCGAGGCTCGCATCACCGCTTCCACCGCGTAGCAGTGCTTGCGGAGATTGGGGTTCTCGACCCACTCGTGGAGCAGACTCAACGCCTGCTCGCGACTCGGCAGGGCGCCCACGGTCATGCGAGCCTCGCCGCGCGAAGGGTCGAACGCACGCGGGCGGTGCGCTCCTTCGGACCTACTTCTGCTCGAAGAAGTCCTTGTTCTTCTGGATGAAAGGTCGCCACTTCTCCGGCACGCCGTTGTCGGGGAAGATCGCCTGCACCGGGCACGCCGCCTCGCATGCCTGGCAATCGATGCATTCGTCGGGGTGGATGTAGTACTGGTCCCCCCCTTCGTAAATGCAGTTGACCGGGCAAACTTCGACACACGACTTGTCCTTCACGCCGATACAGGGCTCGGCGATGACGAACGGCATTGCTCTCCTCCGTGGCGATCGGCAAGGGGACGTGACAGCCGGCGCATACGTTCGAGCTGCGAGTCTAGGTCGGCCGGCGGACAAAAGGCAAGCGGGCGACCGACGCTTACATCAGCTCCTTGAGGCGCGCGCGGCCGGCGCGGCTCACCGGCAGCTCCTTGCCGTCCTGTCTCGCGACGGCCGCTTTCCTGCCGTGGCTTGACCCCATTTCCACCCCTTCGTACCTTCGACGCTTCGAGACTCCACTTCATGACGACTTCCACGCCCGACCTGTCCCGCCTGCGCATCGATCGCGGCGATCCTCCCCCCACGCCTCGCCGGGGCGCAGGGCCATGGATCCCCATAGGCCTGGGCTTGCTCGTGGTGCTTGCGATCGGCGCATCGCTCGTGCTCGGGCCACGCCCGCGCGAGGTGCACGTCGCCCTCGCCGCGGCAACCGGAGGCGGCAGCGTGACGGGTGCCGGGATCACGGCAAACGGCTACGTGGTCGCCCGAACCAAGGCCTCGGTGTCGGCCAAGATCCCCGGCCGCATGAGCTACTTGGGCGTCGGCGAAGGGAGCCATGTCAGGCGCGGACAGGTGATCGCGCGGCTCGAGAGCGGCGACTACCGCGCCGCGCTCCTGGCCGCGCGCGCCGCCGCCGCCGCGACCGAGGTCCAGCTGGCTCAGGCGCGACGCGATCTCGAGCGCAGCCGCTCGCTGCGTGCCTCGAATGTGATCTCGGATGCCGAGCTCGAGAGCGCCACCACCCGGGCCAGCACGCTCGCCGCCCAGCTCGACGAGCAGCGCGCACAGGTCGCCTTGGCGCGGGCGAACCTCGAGAACACCAACGTGCGTGCGCCGTTCGACGGCACGGTGCTTAGGAAGGACGCCGAGGTGGGCGAGATCGTCGCTCCGTCCTCGGCCGGCGGCGGCCTCACGCGCACCGCGATCGCCACCATGGCCGACCTCGGAACCCTCGAAGTGGAAGTGGACGTGAACGAGGCCTACATCGCGCAGGTGCACTCGGGCCAAGCCTGCCGGATCACGCTCGACGCGTACCCGGACACTTCGTTCGCGGGGCGCACGCGGCAGGTGGTGCCAACCGCCGACCGCCAGAAGGCGACGGTGCAGGTCAAGGTTTCGATCCTCGATCGCGACCCACGGATCCTGCCCGAGATGGGCGCCAAGGTGGAGTTCGTGCGCGAGACCTCCGCTGAGCGCGCGGTCGCGGCCCGGCGCGTGCTGGTGCCGAGCGCCGCCGTAACGCAAGATGCGGCCGGTGCGCGGGTGTGGGTGGTGGAGGACGGTCGTGCGCTGGCGCGCACGGTCGACCTGGGAGCGACGCGGGGCGATCAAGTGGAGATCCGCAGGGGCTTGAATGGCGGCGAGAGCGTGGTGCTCGATCCCGCCGGCCTCACGCAAGGCGCGCGGGTGCGCGTCAAGACCGGCTGACGGAGGAACAGGATGGCCCTAGTCGAAGTGAAGAACGTCCGCAAGACCTACCGCCGCGAAGCCGAGGAGCTGACGGTGTTGGACGGCCTGTCGCTCGAGATCGCCGAGGGCGACTTCGTGGCGTTGATGGGGCCCTCCGGCAGCGGCAAGACGACGCTCCTCAACCTGATCGGCGGCGTCGACCAGCCGAGCTCGGGAGACGTGGTGGTGGGCGGCACCAGGCTCACCGGGCTGCGCGGCAAGCAGCTGGCGCGCTGGCGGGCGCGAAACATCGGCTACATCTTCCAGCTCTACAACTTGATCCCGGTGCTCACCGCGCTCCAGAACGTCGAGCTGCCGCTGCTGCTGGTGAAAATGAGCGGCAAGGAGCGACGCGAACGCGCTCGCCATGCGCTCGACATCGTCGGCCTTGAGGATCGCCTCAAGCACTTCCCGCGGCAGCTCTCGGGCGGCCAGGAGCAGCGCGTGGCGATCGCGCGCGCCGTGGTGAGCGATCCCACCGTGCTGCTCGCCGACGAGCCAACCGGGGACCTCGACCGCAAGGCCGGCGCCGACATCCTCACGTTGCTCGATCGGCTCAACAAGGAATTCAAGAAGACGATCGTCATGGTGACGCACGATCCGACCGCGGCCGAGCGCGCCCACCGCCGCCTGCACCTCGACAAGGGGGTATTGTCGAACGGACCGTCATGAGTCTCCTCTCGCTCGTCCTGGTCAACCTGGGCCGCAACAAGCGGCGCACCATCCTCACCGCCCTGAGCGTGCTGGTGGCGCTGTTCCTGTTCTGCGCGCTGCGCGGCGTGCTCGACACGCTCGAGGCCTCGATCCGGGTGGGAAGCGAGGCGCGCCTCGTCACCCGCAACGCGATCTCGCTCATCTTCCCGCTGCCGCTCTCCTATCAGGAGCGACTGCTCACCGTGCCCGGCGTGCGCTCGGTCTCCTACGCCAACTGGTTCGGCGGTCGTGATCCGGTGGATCAGAGCAACTTCTACGCGCAGTTTGCGGTGGCCGAGAACTACCTTCCGATCTACGCCTCCGACATCGAGATCGTGGCCTTCGATCGACCGCAGGTCGCGGGGGCGGTACCCCCCGGCGTGGATCCCAAGCTGGCGGCGTTCATGAACGAGCGCGACGCCTGTGTGGTGGGCGAGCGGCTGTTCAACCGCATGAAGTGGAAGCTCGGTCAGACCGTTCCGGTGTCGGGCACGATCTTTCCCGGCACGTGGACCTTCACCGTCCGCGCCGTGTACCACGCGAAGAATCCGGCGATGAACGAAGAAGCCATGTTCTTCCACTGGAAGTACCTGAGCGAGAAGGGCATGGGAGGCCAGGGACAGGTCGGCTGGTACGTGCTCGAGCTGTCCGATCCGGGCCAGGCGGGCGCGGTGACCAGGGCGGTCGACGCGCTCTACGCCAACTCGGCGGCCGCGACCCACACCGAGACCGAGCGCGCGTTTCAGGCCGGGTTCGTGAGCATGTACGGGAACGTGCCGTTCCTGATTGGGGTGATCGGCCTGGCGGTGGTGTTCGCGATCCTGCTGGTGGCGGCCAACACCATGATGATGGCCACCCGGGAGCGCACCGCCGAGTTCGGCGTGATGAAGACCTTGGGTTTCGACGACGGCACAATCTTCCGTTTGGTGCTGGTGGAGGCCGCCGTGATCACCTTCGGGGGCGGCGCGCTCGGCGCGCTGCTCGCCAAGCTCGTGATCGAGGGCTCGGACTTCAACGCCATGGGCCTGTTACCGCCCATGACGGTGCGTTGGGCGACGGTTCTGGTCGGGGTCGCGATCGCGGTGGTGATCGGGGCCGCCAGCGGCCTGGTCCCGGCGTGGCAGGCCTCGCAGCGCAGGATCGTGGACGCCCTGCGGCGCGTGGAATAGGAGGCGCGATGCCGATCCCGATTTCGTACAACGTGCGCAACGTGATTCAGCGGCCCTGGTCGACGCTCGCCACCACCATCGGCATCGCACTGGTGGTCGCGATCTTGATCGGGGCATTCGCGCTCGCCTCGGGGTTTCAAGCCGCGCTGGTCGAGACCGGCTCCGACTCGAACGCGATGGTGCTGCGCACCGGGGCCGACAGCGAGATCTCGAGCGGCATCTCGCTCGATGCTGCCCATATCCTGAAGGCTCTTCCCGACGTCGCCCCGGGGCCCGACGGTCGCCCGCTGGTGAGCGCCGACATGGTCGTGCTCATGAACCAGCCTCGCCTCGGCCAAGAAGGCTCCTCGAACGTGACCGTGCGCGGGATCGACCCGCCCTCGCTCGCTCTGCGGCCTCGGGTGAAGCTGGTGGCCGGGCGCATGTTCGCTCCCGGCAGCGACGAGGTGATCGTGGCCCAGCGCATCGCCCGTCGCTTCGCGCACTGCGGCATCGGCGACCGGCTGCGCTTCGGCCAGCGCGACTTCACCGTGGTGGGCCAGTTCACCGCCGGGGGCTCGGGCTTCGACTCCGAGGTGTGGGGCGACAACGCCGTGTTGATGCCGGCGCTCAACCGAGAGGGCGCGTACCAGAGCGTCACCTTCCGCATGCGCGACCCAAGCCGTTTCGCGGAGCTCAAGCGTCGCCTCGAATCGGATCGGCGTCTCGGGGTCGAGGTGCGGACGGAGCGCGCGTGGTACGCGGGGCAATCGCGTCTCATGAGCACGGTCTTACGCGCGGGCGGGATCCTGATCACGCTCATCATGGCGGTGGGCGCGATCTTCGGCGCCATGAACACCATGTATGCGGCGGTCGGCCAGCGTACCCGCGAGATCGCCGTGCTGCTGACGCTCGGCTTCACGCCGGGCGCGGTGATGCGCGCGTTCCTGTTCGAGTCGGTGTTCCCGGCGCTGATCGGCGGCGCGCTCGGCTGCCTGATCGCCCTACCCATCAACGGAGTCACGACCAGCACCACCAACTGGTCCTCGTTCAGCGAGATCGCCTTCGCGTTCCGCGTCACCCCAGCGGGAATGATCGCGGGACTGATCTTCGCCGCGATCATGGGGGCGTTCGGGGGGTTCCTGCCGGCCCGGCAGGCCGCTCGGCAATCACTCGCCATGACGCTGCGGGCAGGCTAGAGTAGAGTGATGCGCGAAGCATCCGGCCGAGGGGGTAGCGCGGGCGTGAAGATTGGCATCGTCACCCAGTCCTATTACCCACGCTTCGGCGGCGTGACCGAGAACGTCCACCACACGGCGCTCGAGCTCAAGCGCCGCGGCCACGACGTGACGGTCATCACCGCGCGCTTCCGCCGTCGCGCCGACATCTCCACGGTGCCGGTCCAGCGCCTCGGCTACAACATCTTGATTCCCGCCAACGGGGCGTTCATCGACTTCACGATCGGGCTCACGCTGCGCCAGCAACTGCGCCGGCTGCTGCGCGCGCACCGCTTCGATCTGCTCCACACCCATTGCCCGGTGATGCCGACCCTGCCGGTGTTCGCCATTCAGTGCGCCGAATGCCCGCAGATCGGCACCTTCCACACCACCGGAGGCGTGAACCGGCTCCACGACGCGTTCCGCGATTACCTGGCCCGCACGGTGGTCGATAGGCTCGATGCCCGGATCGCCGTGTCGCAGACCGCCGCGGAATCCGCGGCGCACTACTACCCGGGCGACTACACGATCGTACCCAACGGCGTCGACTGCGACCGCTTTCATCCGGGCACGTTGCCGTTCCCCGAGTGGCGCGGGGACGGCCGCATCAACCTGCTCTACGTCGGGCGCCTCGATCCGCGCAAAGGCGTCGACGTCCTGCTCGACGCGATGCCCGAAGTGGTCGCGCGTACGCGCGGGCGCGCGCGTCTGATCATCGTCGGGCACTCGGTGCTGCGACCGCGCTTCGAGGCGGCGGTTCCGGCCGCGGTGCGGGACCACGTTCATTTCGTGGGCCGCGTGCCGAGCGCCGATCTGCCGCGGTGGTACGCGACCGGCGACATCTTCGTCTCGCCGGCGACCGGCGGCGAGAGCTTCGGCATCGTGCTGGTCGAAGCGATGGCGAGCGGCAAGCCGGTCGTCGCTTCGGACATCCCCGGGTACCGTTGTGTCGTCTCCCCCGATCGGAACGGCCTCTTAGCGCCACCCGGCGACCCCGAGCGGCTGGCCCACGCCCTCGCCTCGCTCGCCCTCGACCCGGCGCGGCAGGCCGAGTTGGCGCGGCGCGGGCGGGAGCGAGCGCTCGAGTTCGCGTGGCCGCGCGTCGCCGACCAGATCGAGAAGGTCTACCGCGGCGTGCTCAGCCGACGCACCGCGAGTGGAGTCTCGCTCGCGCTCACGGATGGAAAGACTGGTGCGTCCAGCGACGGCGCCGGATCGTCCAATGGAGCCGAGGAGACCGCTCCCGCTCGCCGCGCCTAGGTGGCGCCGAATCGCCAGCGTCGGCGCGCCATTGCTCGCCCCCACGACAGCACCGAGTGCGCTTCACTTGCATCCCAAGATACGCGCGAAAGCGCTTCTCGGGCGCGGGCTCGGTGCACTAGAATGCCGCCGCTCGCCCGCTTTCCCCTTGTCAGGAGACGACTTTGCCCATGGTTCACGACGTCCTGATCCTCGGTTCGGGCGCCGCCGGCTATACCGCGGCGATCTACGCGGCGCGCGCCAATCGCAAGCCGGTGCTGCTCTCTGGCTATCAGCCGGGGGGCCAGCTCACGATCACGACCGAGGTCGAGAACTACCCGGGCTTCCGCGACGCGGTCATGGGCCCGGACTTGATGGAGCGCATGCGCGACCAAGCGGCGCGCTCGGGGACCGAGATCCTCGAGGCCGCGGCCGACCGCGTGGACTTCACGCGGCGTCCGTTCCGGGTGTGGGCGGATGACGGTACGCTGTACGAGGCGCGCACCGTGATCGTGGCCACCGGGGCATCGGCCAAGCTGCTCGGCATCGCGAGCGAGTCGCGGCTCATGGGGAGCGGTGTATCGGCGTGCGCGACCTGCGATGGGCCGTTCTTCAAGGGCAGGCGGGTGGTGGTGGTGGGAGGCGGCGACACCGCGATGGAAGAGGCCACATATCTGGCGCGGCTGGCGAGCGAGGTGGTGGTGGTGCACCGGCGCGATACCCTGCGGGCCTCGAAGGTCATGCAGGAGCGCGCGCAGCGGAACCCCAAGATCCGCTTCGTGTGGGACAGCCAGGTGGTCGAGATCCTTTCCGGCGAACGGCCCGTCGTCACCGGCGTGCGGCTGCGCAACGTGAAGACCGGTGCGACCAGCGAGCATCCGACGGATGCGGTGTTCGTCGCCATCGGGCATCAGCCGAATACCGAGTTCTTGAGAGGTCAGCTGCCGATGGACGAGCGTGGTTACCTCGAGGTGGAGCCGCGGACCGCGCGCACCATGGTGCCTGGGGTGTTCGCCGCCGGCGACGT
>VBOY01000077.1:8747-18894 GCA_005893295.1 Candidatus Eiseniibacteriota bacterium
GCGGAGCCCCGCCCCTCCTGACCGATCGCGGAGGTCGTCCGTGGAGCGTGAGAGCCTCGAGTTCGACGTGCTGTTCGTGGGTGCGGGCCCGGCGGGGCTGGCCGGCGCGATCCATCTCGCGAACCTGATCGAGAGCCACAGCAAGGCGGTGGCCGCGGGCGCACCGGGCGCTTCCCTCGGCGAGGTGAGCATCGCGGTGCTCGAGAAGGCCGCGCGGGTCGGCGCCCATGGCATCTCGGGTGCGGTGCTCGACCCGCGCGCGCTGCGCGAGCTGATGCCCGACTTCGGCGAGCGCGGCTGCCCGATCTCGAGCGAAGTGACCCGCGACGACGTCTTCATGATGTGGGACCGGGGCAAACTCCGACTCCCGCTGGTTCCCCCGATGCTCGAGAACCACGGCAATCTGGTGATCTCGCTCGGCAGCCTGGTCGAGTGGCTGGCCACGATCGCCGAGGAAAAGGGCGTCCTGGTGGTCACCGATACCCCCGCCGCGAGCCCGCTCACGGAGAACGGCCGCGTGCTGGGAGTGCGCACCGGGGATAAAGGGCTCGACAAGCGCGGCGAGAAGAAGCCCACGTACCAGCCGGGCGCCGATTGCCACGCCAAGGCCACGGTGTTGTGCGAAGGCCCGCGCGGCACGATCGCCAAGGTGTTGGAGCAGCAGCTCGGCCTCACGCTGGGACGCAACGCCCAAGTCTACTCGACCGGCGTCAAGGAGCTGTGGGAAATGCCGGCCGGCCGCGTCGAGAAGGGGCGCGTGATCCACACCATGGGCTGGCCGTTGCCCAACGAGACCTTCGGCGGCGGATTCATCTACGGCATGGACGACACCCACTGGTCGGTGGGTTTCGTCACCGGGCTCGATTACCGAGATCCCACCACCGACCCCCATCGGAACCTGCAGCGCTTCAAGACCCATCCCTTCGTGCGCTCTCTGCTCGAGGGCGGAACCATGGTGGGCTACGGCGCCAAGGCGATCCCCGAAGGCGGCTTTTGGGCGATGCCCAAGCTCTGGGCCGACGGGTTGCTGCTGTGCGGCGATACCGGCGGCTTCCTCAACGGAGCGCGGCTCAAGGGCATTCACCTGGCGATGAAGTCCGGAATGCTCGCCGCCGAGACCCTGTTCGAGTGCTTGCTCGCCGGGGACTTCTCGAAGGAGCGTCTGGCCGGTTACGAGACCCGCGTCGCCGGCTCGTGGGTCGCCGCGGAGCTCAAGCAGGTGCGGAACTTCCACCAGGGCTTCGAGGGCGGATTGTGGGCTGGGCTCCTCCATACTGGGTTCCAGATGCTGCTCCATGGTCGCGACCCGCTCGGCGACCGGCTACGCAACGTGCCCGGTCACGAGCGCATGCAGAAGCTCGCGCGCGCGCACCCGACAGGCAAGCCGGCCGCGGCGGCGTTCGACGGCCGGCTCACGTTCGACAAGCTCGCCGATGTCTACGCCTCGGGGACGATGCACGACGAGGACCAGCCGGTACACCTGGTGGTGGCGGACACGAGCGTGTGCGCGACGCGCTGCCGCGAGGAGTTCGGCAACCCTTGCCAACACTTCTGTCCCGCGAGCGTCTACGAGATGGTGCCCGACGAGGCCAGACCCAAGCGTGCCGACGGCACGCCGGAGCTCAAGCTCCACATCAATGCCTCGAACTGCGTGCACTGCAAGACCTGCGATATCGCCGATCCCTACCAGATCATCACTTGGGTGACGCCCGAGGGCGGCGGCGGACCCGACTACAAGCGACTGTAGCTGTGCCTGAGGGCGTCCGAATGGCAGCGTAAGCTCAAGGGCCTGCATGGCACTGATCCTCGACGAACCGACGGTGGCGCGGCTCCTCGACATGAAGGAGCTGATCGATCTCATGGAGAAGACGCTCGCCGAGTTCTCCTCCGGACGCGCCGTTCAACCGGTGCGCGCGATCCTGGGGATGGAGCGACACGAATCGTTCATGGGAGTGATGCCGGGCTACCTCCCCGCCGCCGATGCGCTCGCCGTCAAGCTGGTGTGCCTGGTGCCGCGCAACGCCCAGCGTGGGATGCCGACCCACCTGGCGACCATCGTGCTGATGAATCCCGAGACCGGTGAGACGCTCGCCATCATGGACGGCCGCTTGATCACCGAGATGCGCACCGCCGCGGTCTCCGCTGCGGCGGCGCGGCGGCTCGCGCGACGCGAGACGCCGGTGCTCGCCCTGCTGGGATCGGGGGTCCAGGCTAGGAGCCATTTGGATGCGATGCGCTTGGTGCGCACGCTCGGCGAAGTGCGGGTCCACAGCCCGAATGCGGGGCATCGCGAGCGCTTCGCCCAGGACGCGGCGGCCGAGCTCGGCATTCCGGTACGCGCCGTGGACAGCGCCGAGGCCGCCGTGCGCGGCGCGGACCTGGTGGTGACCGCAACCGCGAGCCACACGCCGGTGGTGCGTGGCGCGTGGCTCGAGCCCGGCTGCCACGTCACCGCGGTCGGCGCTTGTCTGCGCGATTGGCGCGAGCTGGACGGCGAGGCGGTCGCGGGCGCCCGGGTGTTCGTCGACTCACGCGACGCCGCGCGCGTCGAGGCCGGCGACCTGATCCTCGCCGAGCGCGAGGGCGCGATTGGATCCGACCACGTGCAGGGAGAGATCGGGGCGGTCTTCGCGGGAACGCTCGGTGGGCGCACGGACGAGAGCCAGACGACACTCTTCAAGTCCCTGGGCCTCGCCGTGGAAGACGTGGCGACGGCGCGACACGTCTACGAGCTGGCGCGCGCCCAAGGCGTCGGGACCGAAGTGAGGCTCTGAATTAGGCGAACGCCAGCAGGGGCGCTCGGGGCCTCGAAGAAGGGGCCGACCGGAGCGGTTCACGATGAGCTCGGCAAGGAGCGTTGCCAAGCGCGGCTCGAGCGGATTGGCTCGCTCGCTCAGAAGCGATGGAGAGAGTCTCGAGGGAACGCTAGTCCTTCCCTGAATCCGCCGCGTCGGCTCCGCTCTCGCTCTTCTTCCGCAAGGCCTCCCGCTTCTTGCGTTCGGTGAACTCGCGCGGCGTCTCCTTGCGCGCCTTGCCCCCAGGTCGAGGTGGCTCAGAGCCTTCCTCCCCTGCGGCCCTTCTCTTCAACCGGTCGATCTCCTCGTGAAGTCGCGCCGCCCGTTTACGGCGAGCCGCGCCATCGTCCTTGTCTTCTACTTTGTCGGACATCTCTCCCGCCTTGACTGAGCATTAGCAGGGCATCATCGACCTGATCTTTTTCGCGCCCCTTGCGCCTGCTGGCGGCGTCCTAGCAACTTCTTAGTGTACGTCCGCCAGCGCCGGGCACGCGACCGGGTCGACTTGGCGTAGAGTTGGCCCCGGTCGCGTGCCGCTTGGACGGCGGTCTTCTGGATCGTGACCGCGCTTCCTGTGTAGGCACGACGGGCGTCGTAGGATCTCTGGTCGACCCACTCCCTCAAGCTCATGGCCGAACTTTCATCGTCGAACTTGCCCAAGTCGTGGAAGGTCAACTTGGGGCCGAAAAAGCGGGCCTGGTACCAGTGGTCGTCGACCGGATTGTGCCAGCTCAAGTAGCCGCCGCTCAGGACTTGGCGAGGCCCCTTGATCGCGCCCACAAAGCTGTAGCGGACACCGGCGACCGCCAGCGGGTCGAAGAAGGACGGGCAGTAGAAATCGGACACGAGGATCCCGTTGACGCTGTAGGCGAATTCGGCAGCCTCCGAAGGATCGCAGACCTCGACCAAGTACTCCACCTGGCCCTGCCCGGGCATGATCGAATCGCCGGCGATCACCCGGTTCCCGAACGGGTCCGCGAGCATCTCCAGAACCTCATGGCTCGCCGTCAGAGACCATGGCTCGTCGGCTTGGACGAGCGCAAAGGGCTGTCCGTCCTGGTCGAGATGGGTTCCGGCCGCTCCTTGGAACCCGATGTCGTCGCGGATGATCACCGGCCAATACCCAATCGGTACGTCCTCGAGCCGTTCAAAGACATCGATCGTAGCCGGCACGCTCCAGATCGGCTCGAAGTCACGCGCTGCCTGCTTCTGAAGCGCGGCACCCACCCGCATCAACTCCCGCGTCTTTACCCGCGTGGTTTCGGAAACCAGGGCGACCTCCTGAACGAACATGAGTCACTCCCCATCCCTGCGCCTGGCGAGGCGGTCGGCAGTTAGAGGTGAAACTGCGTGAGAAGGAGCACGCACCTGGGACCCGGGCCGGCAAGGCGGATCGTCCCGACATAGGTCCTGGTGCGAGCGTAAGCTTCCCCTCTCGTAGACAGTCGAAGCTAGACCCTCCCCCGGTCATGCCAAATGCGCCACCTGATGTGGGCAGACGGCTACGGTTCCGCCCCTTGGACAGGCAATCGGGCAGACGTTCTATGCCCCAGGTAGGCTCGTCCGCTCGTTGACCGTGTGGCGCGTGCCGCTGCAAGATACCTCGTTTGCTGGAATGCATCTCTTCATCTGCGAGGTTGATTCGACGGGAATGCCACTCCCTGATTCACTTCTTCTAGACGGACCTACTGTCTCGGTACCTTACGGAGATGGCGTACATCCAATCGAGCACCGATTTGCATTTGAACCACCCTTTGAGCTGCCGGCCCCCGGAGATTGCAGTTTCTTTGTTCCAGCCAAGGTTGCGGCCTCCAGTCAACGGGATGCAAAGCAAGCGGGTCGTTGCGACGACGTTCCGGCTTGACTGGCCCCCGCGCCAGGTCGAATGTAACGAGTGAGGCGTACTCCATCACCGAACGAGGTTCTCCGCGTGAAAGCACTCTTACGGACGATCGTGATCGCCGGTTGGGCCCTGACCTTGGGCTCATGCGCCGCCTCCGTGGGCGGCCTCGAGTCCGCCCCCGCCATGCCCGCCGCGCGAGCGGGCCTGCGACCCGAATATCGAGTCTTCTACGACGCGCTGAGCGACTACGGTGACTGGACTCTGGTCGAGCCTTACGGGTACGTGTTCCGACCAGCGGTGAGCTTCGCCACGTGGCGCCCCTACGAGTACGGCTTTTGGGTCCCGACGGATTCCTACGGCTGGGTATGGATCTCCTCCGAGCCGTTCGGTTGGGCGACGTATCACTACGGCCGTTGGTTCTACGACGAATTTCAGGGCTGGGTGTGGCGCCCCGGGATCGACTGGGGTCCCGCGTGGGTGACGTGGCAGATGAGCAACCAGTACGTCGGCTGGTCGCCGCTCGGATCCGGTGAAGGACCGGGGGTGGGCGTGCCGGGCGGCGCGTTTCGCTTTACGACCGTGGGCCAGATGGGCGCGACCGACCTCAGCTCGCGACTCGAGACACAATCGGACTTGGGCGTGGCGGCGGCCGAGCTCAAGCCGGTGACCAACCCCGCCGTGGCGGGCGGCACGAGGATCGAGCTCGGGCCACCGATCGCGCGCCTCGAGCGCACGCTCGGGCACCGACTGCCGCGAGTCCGGGTCGAAGACGTCGTTCTTCCCGTGGGCACCCAGGGGGGGCAAAAGGCCGCGCACGGTGCGGCGACTGCGGTGCCGGGAATGAACGTGGATGAAACACGGCGCGCGGCCGAGCAGGTGGCGCGCGAGGCGCGAGCGATGGTCGAGCGGGGAAGCCGGCCCCCCGAGCGCCTGCACCTGGTGCGCCCGATCCGGCCGGGGTTCCAAGAAGCCTTGAAGCCCGCGCGCAACCCCGGGCGGCCGCGTCCGAGTCGCCCGGACAGCGCCGCCACGCGCCCCGACAAGTAGCCCCGTGGGCGAGGTCGCGGCCGCGAACCAGCGCATCAAGGCCGAGGCGCTCGCGCTCGGATTCAGCGCCGCCGGCATCGCTGACGTGGCCCCGCTCGAAGCGCGGCGGCACTTCGATGCCTGGCTCGGCGCGGGCCACCACGGCGGCATGGCCTACCTGGCGTCCGAGCAGCACCGCGCGCGGCGCAACGAGCCCGAGCGCATCCTGGCTGGCTTGAAATCGGTGGTGTGCGTGGCGCTGTGCCACGAGCCAGGGCGGAATGTCGAGCGCGACCGGAGGCTCGGCGCGATCGCCCGCTACGCCGCGGGCGAGGACTACCACCGCGTGATGAAGGACAAGCTCGGGGCCTTGCAGCGCTTCACGCTGGAGCTGTTGCCGGGAGCGCGGGCGCTCTGGTATTCGGACACTGGCGCGATCCTCGAGCGCGGCTGGGCCGAGCGGGCGGGCTTGGGCTGGATCGGCAAGCACGCGGGGTTGCTCTCGACGCAGCTCGGCTCCTGGTTCCTGCTGGGCGAGCTGCTGATCGACCAGCCGCTCGAGCCGGACGCGCCGCTCGCGCGCGAGCACTGCGGCCGCTGCCAGCGCTGTCTCGAGGCCTGCCCGACCGGCGCGATCGTCGCTCCCTACCAGGTGGACGCGCGGCGATGCATCTCGTATCTGACGATCGAGCACCGTGGCTCGATCCCGCGCGCGCTGAGGCCGCGCATCGGCGACTGGATCTTCGGCTGCGACGTGTGCCAGGAGGTGTGCCCGTGGAACCGCTTCGCCCCGCCGGCGCGTGAAGCGCGGCTCCACGCGCGCACCCTCGATGGCTGGACGCTGGAGGGGTTCCTATCGCTGGATGCCGCAGGCTTTGCCGCGCTGTTCGCGGGCAGCCCGATCCGCCGCGCGCTGCGCTCGGGGTTCCTGCGCAACGTGTGCATCGCGCTCGGCAACCGCGGCGAAGCGGCGAGCGTGCCCGCGCTCGCGCGGGCATTGGGCTCCGATCCGGACGAGCTGGTGCGCGCGCATGCCGCGTGGGCGCTGGGAGAGATTGGGCGAAGGCTCGGGGCGGAGGGCGCCGAGTGCACGGTGGCGGAGATCGAGGGATTGCTCGCGGGCGCCACCTCCGACCCCTCGCCCGAGGTGCGCGAGGAGGCAGAGGCGGCGGCCCAGCGGCTCGCCGAGGATTAGCAGGCTGCCCTATGGGCCGAGCCGCGTCCCTTCCACCCAGCCCTCACCCCCCTCGGCGTAGAACTCCTTCTTCCAGATCGGAACCGTGCGCTTCAGCTCGTCCATTGCCCAGCGACAGGCCTCGAACGCGGGGCCGCGATGCTCCGCGGCCACGGCGATCGCCACACTGACCTCGGTGATCGGAACCTCGCCCAATCGGTGCACGATGTGGCAGGAGACCACCGGATACCGCCCTCGGGTTTCGCGCTCCAGGGCATCGAGAGCGGCCGCTGCCATGGGCTCGTAGGCCTCGTACGAGAGCCGCTTCACCTTGCGGCCCTCATGATGGTCGCGGCTGGTGCCCAGGAACACCGCGATCGCTCCGCACTCGGGGCGACGGCTACGTTCGAGCAGGGTCGCGACGTCGATCGCGTCGTGCATCAGCTCGGCCACCTAGGCGCTCTCCCTCTTGCCGCGGGCCGCCCTCGAGCTTCGCCCGCGCAGCATGCGGCGCATGATCGGCCGGGTCGCGGAACGCCGCGCCACCTCGGTGAAGCCGGCGGCGCGGAACGCCGAAGCGAGGCCGGTCCAGGCGAAGACATCCGCGGTCTTTCCGCCCTTCGGCTCGACCGGGTAGCCTTCGAGGATCGTGGCGCCGCGGGCCTTCGCATGGCGCGCGATCTCGCGCAGCAGCCGCACGGTGAGGCCGCGCTTGCGGTGGCCCTTGGCGACGAAGAAGCACGGCACCGACCACACCGGTGAGTCGTCCACGCGCGCCAAGTTGCGTGAGCTCTCGATTCTCGGGTAAGCCTCGCGCGGCGCGAACGCACACCACGCCACGGGCTCGCCGGCCACGTAGCCGATCAAACCGGGCCTCTTCCCTTCGCGGACCAGGCGCGCGAGCCGGCGCTTGTTCCCGGCCCCGGCACCCGCCTTGAACTCTGCGGCCGCAAGGCGCGGCCACATGCACCAGCAGCCCGCGCACGCGCCGCGAGGGCCGAACAAGCGCTCGAGGTCCGCCCAACGGGCGGGGGTGAGCGGGCGGCATACGAAGCGAGCGCCACCCCGCGAAGTACCGGCCGAGGGCTTTCTCACCCGCCGCTCACCGGAGGCAAGAGAGCGATCTCGACGCGGTCCTCGAGCACCTGGTCTCCCGCGACGAGGCGGCGATCGACGGCGACCGCGAGGTGCGGGCGCAGCTCCGCGAGCGCCGGATGCAATCGCTCGACGGCCGCGAGCGCGTCGGAAAGCCTGCTGCCGCGCGGAAGCTCGACGTCGAGCTTCGAACGGCCTGCGCGCTCACGAGCTTGCGCGAACAGTAGCAAGGTCACGGTCAGAGTGGACGAGTCGCTCATCGGCCCCTATGCTCGCCGGATGCCCGATCCGAATCAAGGGCCCGAAGAGCCAGGTTGGTTTTCTCGGCCCGCGGGTGAGCCCCTTTCCGAAGCCGGCAGCGCCCCGGCGGCCGCGTTTCCGGCCGAGCGGCCCGGGCAGCGAGGGCTCCACATCTGGTCGGCGCTGGTCGCCGCCATCGGTCTCGGCGGTCTGCTCCTCAAGCAGCCCGAGCTGGCGATGTTCACGGCGTTGGCGGGGCTGTTCGCCGTGGCTCAGGCCGCAGACCTCGAACCGCACTACCGGCAGCTCTACGCGCTCGTGTCGTGGGTCGTGCCCGTCGGCGGGGCCGCCACGTTCGCGGGGCTCGCGGCGGCCTTCCTCCAGCTCGACGTGCCGGGGTTCGGACGTGGCGTGGCAATCGCCGCGGCGGTGGTGGGCGCGTCGACGTGCGTGCTCCTCCTGTGGGAGCGGCCGGCGCACGCCCTGGCCGAGGGACTGTTTCGCACTCGGCCGGTCTCGCGCACCGTGGCGCTGGCTGGCCGCGTGGCGCTCATGGGACTTCTGTTCTGCGTCCCCGGACAGTATGCGTTTCGGTTCCTCTTCAACACACCCGACGGCGGCGCACTGCTGGATGCCCGCTCCCTGTGGGGAAATCTGTTCGGATTGACTCTGCTCGCCTTGGGAGCGGTGGGGTTCCTGGTGCGGCGGAACCCAAGGGCCCTGCTCGAGCGCCTGGGGCTCAAGGGGCTCAGGTGGTCCCACCTGCTGGTGATCGTCCTAGGCGTCGTCTTGCTCGGTGGGCTCAATGCCCTGTGCGAGTGGTTCGAGCGCAGCCGCTTCCCCGGGTTGTGGGAGAGCGATCAGCAGGTAAACGAAATGCTGGTACGCGGCCTTTCGCGGGGTGAGACCCTGTTGCTCGGCGTGAGCGCAGGGATCGGCGAGGAGCTGGTGCTGCGCGGGGCGCTCCAGCCGCGGCTCGGAATCGGGTGGACGGCGTTGCTGTTCGCATCGCTCCACGTACAGTATTCCTGGATGGGCATGGTGGTGATTGCGCTGATCGGCGCCGTCCTCGGAGCGATCCGGCAACGCGCCAGCACGACCGCGGCAATTGCGGTACACGCGTTCTACGACATCCTGGCCGCGATCGCCGTGCGGATGCCCGGCCCCTGATTACGACAACGCCTCACCGGGGCGAAGCGGGACGACCTCTGCTGCCACCCCCAACGTCTTCAGCTCCGCCTTGAGCGCGTCGGGGGTGCCGCTCAGCACCGGGAACGTGCCATGGTGGGCCGGCACGATGACGCGCGCGCCGAGCATGCGGGCCGCGTAGGCCGCCTCACGCGGTGACATCGTGAAGTGGTCTCCGATCGGCAGCAGCGCCACGTCGGGCCGATAGATCTCGCCGATCAGCGCCATGTCGGAGTGCACGCCGGTGTCCCCGGCATGGTAGATGCGCGTGCCGTCCTCGAGCGTCACCACGAACCCACACGGCTCGCCGCCATACGTCACCTGCCCGCCGTCCTCGATGCCGCTCGAGTGAACGGCATGAACCATGGTGAAGCGGACCCCGCCCGCTTCTTGCGTGCCGCCCTTGTTCATCGGCGACGTGGTCGTCACGCCCTTCTTCTGAAGGAAGAGATGGATCTCATAGTTGCAGACGATGGTCGGCTTGAACTTGAGACCCAACGTGACGGCGTCGGCCATGTGATCTCCGTGGCCGTGCGAGATCGTGATCACGTCGATCTTCTCGAACGATTTGTGCTCGTTGGGGCAGGCGGGATTGCCCTCGACCCAGGGGTCGAGCAGCACGACGCGACCGTCCCGGGTGACGAGGTGGAACGTGCCATGCCCGAGCCAGGTGAGCGTGTAGCCGCGGGTGGGCGCCATCGGAAGCGCAGTCTAGGACGGGGACCAGCCTAGAGCAACCGGCTCGCCGGTCGATTCCATCGCCGCCGTCGCAAGGCGACGACGGCC
>VBOY01000077.1:18978-32897 GCA_005893295.1 Candidatus Eiseniibacteriota bacterium
GGAACGCGGCCCGCGGCCCGGCGCGCTCGATGGTCCCTACGGAACAGGCCCGAGGACCATCGATCGCGCCGCGCCACGGGCCGCATTCCCAAGGCAGGCGTCGGGATCTGCGCTGCGGCCAAGGTGGGCGCTGTGGGGTCGGGGGACCCCGGCGTCGGCCGGAACACGCAGCGCAGGCAAGGCCGCACCGGGTGGGACGGCGCCGCTTCGGCGACCGGGCGTTGCCCGCCCCCACCCGGCAGCGCATCGGACACGCCTCGGGCATTCTGTTCGCGGGCTTCGGGAGTCACGCAGCTCAGTTGCGCTCGCCGCCCACCGCGCCCCCGACCGGACGCCGCAACCACTCTTCGAGCATCTCGCGCGCGCGCCGCGAGCGGTCGACGACGCTGTCCATCCGGAGCAGCTCCATCTTCACGGACGGAGTGGCTTCCAGCTTCATGCAGATCGCGTTGACCAGCGGCTCGAACGCGGTGTGTGGATCCGGGGCTTTCGCCTGCCGCCCTGCTTCGGCCACCTGACGCGCGGCCCGCGCGAACGCCTCAAACAGCGCGCGGCGCTCGAGCAGCACCAGCGGATCGTCCTCGGCGAGTGGATCCTGCGGCAGCAGCGTCACGCGGGCGGCGCGGTACGGGTACTCGCGGACCACCCGCTCGAGTTGCACGCGCGAGAGACCGAGTAGCTTGAGATCGTAGCAGTCGTCGGGGAGCCACTCCACTTCCTCCAACCGCGCCAGGCAACCGAGCGAGGACAGACCGCTCGTCTCGTCACCGGCCTTCCAGCCCTGTCGCGGCAGAGCGAGCGCGATCATCCGCTCGCCCGACAAGGCGTCGCGCACCATCGTGCGGTAGCGCAGCTCGAAGACATGGAGGGGCAGCCGCGCCCCCGGGAACAACACAGCCCCCGAGAGCGGGAACACCGGAACCGGATACTTGGGTACTGACGGCAAGGCGGCCTCCCGGTGGAGTCCCGGGCACTTCCGACGGGGCTCAGTCTTCGCCGAGGAACTCCAACAGATTCTCGGTGTGCCCCTCGACCTTCACCTTGGGATAAATCTGGGCGATGCGCCCGGTCTTGTCGATCACGAACGTCGTGCGCTCGATCCCCATGTACTTCTTGCCGTAGAGATTCCTCTGCTTGTAGACACCGTACATCTTGGACACCGTTGCGTCTTCGTCCGCGAGCAGCGTGAACGGCAGGTGGTGCTTGTCTCGGAAATGCTGGTGGGATTCGAGGTTGTCGGTCGATACGCCCAACACCACCACCCCTACCCGCTCGAAGTCCGCCGAGTGATCACGGAAGTCGCACGCCTCCCGCGTGCAGCCCGGGGTCTCGTCCTTCGGGTAGAAGTAGAGCACCACGGTCTTCTTCCCTTTGAACTGACGCAACGAGATCGCTTCGCCCGTGGTCGAGGGCAGGCTGAAGTCGGGGGCCGGCTTCCCGATCACGGGCATGACACTGGTCACCATGCTTCCTCCCGAAGCGGCGCCGGGCTCCCGCAGGAGCCCGGTCGAGGGGACGCGGAAACGCGTCCCCTCCCTTCCCTGAATTACTTGTGGACCGCCTGCATGGCGAGAGCCCGCTCGAGGCTCTGTTCCACCATGCCCCAGTCCAGGTTGTTGAAGAAGGCATCGATGTACTTGGCACGCGCGCGCCCGTAGTCGATCCAGTACGCGTGCTCGTACACGTCCAGCGCCAGGATCGGCGTGGCGTTCCAGAGCGGGAACGTGTTCTGGGCGTCTCCGGTCGCGGTGGTGAGGGTGTGGTAGTCGTGATCATAGGCAAGCCACACCCAGCCGCGCGCCGCCAACCCCGATGCCTTGAAATCGGCGAGCCAAGCATCCATCGAGGGGTAGTCGCGCTTGATCATCTCGAGCAACTTGGGGGTCGGATTGCCGCCCTTGCCACCGAGGTGACCGAAGTAGATCTCGTGGTTCTTTACGCCGCCGACCGCGAACGACAGGTCCGTGCGCAGCGCGCGCAGGTCGCTGTAGATCTGGTTCGCCGACGCGCGGTCGACCGAGTTCAGCTTTTCCTGAATCTCGTTGGTTTTCGCGATGTAGCCCTTATAGAGCTCATAGTGTTCCTCCATGGTGCGAAGCGAGATGCCGTTGAGCTCGCGAATGCTCGCGAACTTCTTGGGTTCCAGCTTGGGCCAGGGCATGCACAACCTCCATTCGCCAAGGATGCGCGGAAAGCATCCGCGAGGGCTCGGATTCGGGAAGAACCTTAGTTAGCCACCGCCGCGCATGGCCTGTCAACCGGCGCTTCACGGTCAAGACGCGTCGTACGGCCGGCGCGCACCGCGTGCCTCGTGGCTGCCACGACCGGAGTTGCGGTATCGTGAGAGGTGTTCTCGCCAGTCGTGTTCCGCGACGCCGCCGCGTGAGCGCATCCGTCGCGATCCGTTCCCAAGGGAGGCTCGCATGAGCTGGATCCGATCGATCGAGCCCGACGCGGCCCAGGCACCGCTGGCCGAGCTGTACCGAAACATCCGCGATCGATCCCCACGGAAGCGGGTCGCGAACCTGTGGAGCGCCCACGGACTCGACCCCAGCGGCCTCAGGACCACTTACGACCATTACCGGGCGATGATGGAGGAGCCCGCCCCGCTCGGCGCGGCCCAGGCCGAGATGATCGCGCTGGTCGTCTCCGCCACGAACGGCTGCGCCTACTGCGTCGCCCATCATGGCCCGAGGCTCGCTCGCGCGCTGGGCGACGAGCAACTCGCACGCGCGGTGGCGCGGGACTACCGCGAGGCCGACCTCAAGGCGCACGATCGGGTGCTGCTCGACTACGCCGTGGCACTCACCTGCGAGCCCTCCGAGCGCAAGCGCGAGGACGTCGAGCGGGTGCGAGAGTACGGCTTCGACGACCAGGCAATTCTCAAGGCGACCGAGCTGACTGCCTACTACAACCTGGTGAATCGCGTCGCCTCGGGGTTGGGAGTCGAACTCGAAGCCGATGTCGAGCCGTGGGAGTTCGGCAGCCAGCGATAGGGGTGACCAGACGGGACTCCCGCGAGGAAGTGAGATCTGTCTTACGGTGGCGGTGGCCAGTCCGGGTCCCGCGAGGAAGCGGGGCCGACTTCACCGGGGGGCCCGCGACGAGTCGGGACCCCGACTGGCCACCCATCAGCCACGCTCTCTATCCGGGACGCCGCGTCGCCGGCTCGCGCTCGCGAATCTCGAAGTCCACCAGCGCCGCGCCCATGCCATGATCTTCCTCGTAGCACAGCAGCTGCCCCTGGACATTCTCGCCGAGGAAGCCGCGCAACACCTCGAGGTGCCGTAGGTCCGCTTCCGGCTGCGCCCGCTCGACCAGCGCCGGGTCGTCGCCACGCAGGTCCTCCCATGCCCCGGCGCCGAGCGCCCGGAGCGCGTGCGCGTCGAAGGCGCGCGCTTCGGGGACCTCGCGTCCCAAGTTCCAGGCGTGCAGCGCGTGGGACAGCAGTCCACCGACGATGAACGCGATGCGCTCGGGCCGCGCCTGCAAGACGCTCCGGATCACCGCACCCCAGGAACGGCACTCGGTCGCGGGCCGTCGCGCCAGCGACAGCGGCACCACCGGAACGATCGCCCGGGGGCAGAGGAAATGGAGCGGAACGGTCACCCCGCTGTCGACGCCGCGCTGGGTTGCCCCGACGCGCACTCCCGCGCGATCACCGGCCTCGACCAGCGCGCGCGCGAGCGCCGGATGCCCGGGGCAGTCGTAGCGCACCTCGACGCCGAATCCGCCATAGTCGGTGAGCGTGGCGTGCCGCGGCGAGACATCCACGCGGAACGGCCCGTCGGAGTCCCAGCGGGCGCTCAACACCACCAGGATCGACGGAGCTTCGGCCGCCAGGCGGCGCCCGCGCTCGGCCAGCGCCTCGAGCATGGGCGTGCGGTGCCCCCGATGCTCGTCGACCGGCAGCGTGGGCAAGTGGGGCGCCAACAGGGCATGCGTCACCAGCATGGCTCGGCGCGCCCGCTCAGTGGTGGCGGATCGGGAACGCGTCGGCGGCGCGCGCCGCGGCGCGCTCGTTGCCCGGACCCACCGCCACGCCCTTGTCGCGCGCGGCGGCCAGCAGCTCCTGGGGAAGCGGGAACATCACGCGTTCCTCGAGCAGGCGGAACTCCTCGATTCGGTAATCGCCCATCCCTTGCACGCGTTCCACACACGCCCGCACCACGTCCTCCGGTGTCGAAGCGCCCGCGGTGATGCCAACATCGCCCTCGAGCCACGCGGAGTCGATGTCGTCGGCGGATTCGATCAGGTACGTGCGTGCGCCACGTGCGGTCGCCACCTCGACCAGGCGGTTGGCGTTGCTGCTCGCCGGAGCGCCGACCACCAGGATCACGGGACAACGGCGCGCCAGCTCCTTCACCGCGTCCTGGCGGTTCTGGGTCGCGTAGCAGATGTCGGCTTTGGCCGGCTCGCGCATCTCGGGGTACTTGAGCCGCAGCGCTTCGACGATCGAGCGCACGTCGTCCACCGACAGCGTGGTCTGGGTGATGCACGCCACGCGCGTGGGATCGGGAACGACGAGCGACTCCACGTCCTCGACCTTCTCCACCAGCACGATCGCCTCGGGAGCCTCGCCCATGGTCCCCTCGACCTCGACGTGACCTCGATGCCCGACCAGCACGATCGAGTAGCCCTCCTTCGCGTAGCGCAGCGCCTGAAGGTGAACCTTGGTGACCAGCGGGCACGTGGCGTCGAGGGCCTTCAAGCCGAGCTCCTCGGCGTTGCGTCGCACCGCCGGAGAGACCCCATGGGCCGAGAAGATCACCACCGCGCCACGGGGCACGCCCGTGAGCTCGTCGACGAAGATCGCTCCCTTGGCGCGCAGCCCCTCGACGACGTGGCGGTTGTGGACGATCTCGTGCCGCACGTAGACCGGCGCGCCATAGACGTCGAGAGCCATTTCGACGATGTCGATGGCGCGATCGACCCCGGCGCAGAAGCCGCGCGGGGCGGCGAGAAACAGCGTGCGAGGTCGAGAGTCCATGGGAGAGGGCGCCGGGCACCGACGATCGAGGGGTCGCCGGACCCGTACGATCGCAATCTATCGAAAGACCGCGCGGCTCGCAACGCGAGCGCCGGATCTCAGGGCGCGCGCCTGGCGTGAGACAAGCTGTCGTTCCGGAAGAACTCGCGCAGCGAGTCCGGCGCGGAGGCACGCAGCCGTTCGATCACCTGGGCCGCGCGGCGCGCGTCGGCGGGGTGCTCGTGGAACATCCGCTCGGCGCGGCGCAGCTCCCGCAGTGCTTCCCGACTCCGTCCTTGGTCGGCGAGCACCATCCCGTAGATCAGATGAGGCTGGCCGGTGTCACCGGCGTCTCGGACCCCGTCGCGCGCGATCTCGAGCGCGATCTCGGGCTGGTGCAGCGTGTCGAACAGGCGGACTGCCTCGAGCCGCGCGCCGTGCTCCTCGGGGCGGTTGCGCAGCCAGCGCCGGTATACTTCGCCCGCGTCGACCAACCGCTCCTGCTCGCGCAGCAGCGCGATCTGCCCCCGGTAGGCGAGCGAGAAGGTGGAGTCGCCCCCTTCTGCTCGGGCGTAGCAGACGAGCGCGCTGTCGCGCCGGCCCGCTCGTCGCTCGAGGTTTGCCAGGTTGAGCCACGTGGTCGGGTCGCGCGGTGAAAGCGCCAGCGCGCGCCGGTATTCGTCCCGCGCCTCGCGGTCGCGCTTGCGCTCCGCGAGCAGTGCGCCCAGATCGCGGTGCTCTTCCGCATCGTCGGGCGGAAGCTGGACCGCTTTGCGCAGCGCGGCCTCGGCGTCGAGCGGCCGATCGGCCGCCCGATAGGCAAACCCGAGCGCGTGCCAGTTGCGGCCGTCGCGCGGCGCCTTGCGGGTGAGCCGCTCGAGCTGGGCGATCGAGCGCCCGCGGTCGCCGAGGCGCGCCAGGGTCAGGCCCAGCTCGCGGGCCGCGTCGAGGTTCTTTGGATCGTGCGCCACTTCCGCGGCGAAGCAGGCCAGCGCGTCCGACAGGCGCCCCGCCTGGAGCAGCAGCTTGCCGAGGCGGTAGTTCGCGTCGCGCATCGTGGGATCGAGTCGGACGGCGTTGCGGAACGCCGCGATCCCCGGCCCCACCCGATTCGAGGCCTCCATGGTCACGCCCAGCCGGTATTGCTGCAGGGCCATCTGCTCCGCGCTCTGCATCGTGGAGTCCCGCGGGTTCGGGCGTCCCGGCCCGAGCAGCGGCGCGGGCTCCGACTCGGGCGGAGCGCTGTCGGAGCGCGCCGGGACGAGGAGCGTCGGGCGGTCGTCTCCGCGGCTGGCGAACGGGATGAGCAGCGCGAGCGCGCAGCCAAGTGCCAGGATCGGGCGCATGGTCATCCTATAGTGGACGGGCCGCGCGGGTGCGCCGGCCCGGCGCGACTGACGGAACGCCGCCCGAGCCCAAGGCGCCGACCGCCGCAACCGATGCGACTACTTGCCGCCGAAGTTGGGCTTGCGCTTCTCGACGTAGGCGCCGAGCCCCTCCTTCGCGTCGTCGCTCTGGAAGAGCTGCTGTTGCAGCTCGCGCTCGAGGGTCAGGCCAGACTCGAAAGCCATTTCGGTTCCGCTCTGCACCGAGCGCTTGATCCGACCCACGGCCTTGGCCGCGCGATGCGGCGGGCAGAACGACTCCGCGTACTTCTGCACCTTGTCGAGGAACTCGTCGGCGCCGGCGCTCTCCCATACCTGATTCACGAGCCCCAGATCGAGCGCCTTCTCGAAGTCGAAGGTCTCGCCGGTGGTCATCAGCTCGATCGCCTTACTCTTGTTGATGAGCCGCGAGAGGCGCTGCGTCCCTCCTGTGCCGGGGAGCACGCCGAGCGTCACTTCGGGCAGCCCGATTTTGCCCGCGCCCTTGCGCGCGATGCGGAGGTCGGCCGCCAGGGCGATCTCGAGCCCGCCACCCACGGTGTGGCCGTTCAAGGCGGCAATCACGAGCTTCGGCGTGTGCTCGAGCCGGTTCAGCGTCTCGTTGGCATGGAGGCAGAAGAAGTACTTGTAGGTGGGGTTCACCGTCTTGAGCATGTTGATGTTGGCGCCAGCGCAGAAGAACTTCTCCCCCGCTCCGCGCAGCACCAGGACGTGAACGTTCTCGTCGAAACGCGCCTGTAGGATTGCGTCGTCCAGGTCCCGCATCATCTCGTAGGTGTACGTGTTGGCGGGCGGGTCGGTCAGCTCGATCCACGCGACCCCGTTCTTGACCCGGTAGTCGACGAGCTTGGTCTTGGTGGCTTCCATGGAGGTGGTCTCCCGTGGCGATGGGCGTTGGGTCGAGGCGCGGCCCCCGAGGCCCTCGAGCCCCGTGCCGCGCGCAGGATTGCGAATCGACGAGCACGGGAGTATAGGAGCCCTCCGGCTCGAGCGTCAACGCATTGCGCGGTCGGACGATGGACGACACCGGCTTGGCCGGGCGCCGCTCCAGTTGACCGAAGCTCCAAAGAAAGATGAATCGACGCGCGGGGAGCTTCATCGTATATTTACGATTGACGATGAAGCGGTCGGCGGCAGAGCGAGGACCCACGAGGAGGCACGATGAGCACGGCACCGAGCGGCTCTTCCCGTTCTGCGGTCCACCGCAAGAAGCCGCCGGCGCGCGACACGGAGCTGGCGCGGCTCGCCAAGGCGCTCGGCCACCCGGCGCGCGTGGCGATCGTGCGGATGCTCACCGAGGGGGAGTGCGTGTGCGGCGACATCGTCGGGCGGCTGCCGCTCGCGCAGGCCACGGTGTCCCAACACCTCAAGGTCCTGAAACAGGCGGGCTTGATCCGCGGCACGATCGATCCGCCCCGCGTCTGTTACTGCATCGATCCGGTTGCCATCCTGAAGCTCAAAACGCTGGTCCAGGAGCTATGACCAGAGGGAGAACCCGATGAGCGAAACCCGTTCGAACCCCGCCCAGAAGACCCTCGAAGAGTCCGCGGACGTCCGCGTCGCGGTGCGCGAGAAGTATGGCGCCATCGCCCGCGGGCAGTCTGCCGGCTGCTGTGACGTGCCGTGCGGCTGTAACGGCGGCGACGCCGACCAAGTGGCGCGAACCATCGGCTACGAGGCCGCCGAGGCGGCCGCGGTCCCCGAGGGCGCCAACCTGGGCTTGGGCTGCGGCAATCCGCTCGCCCACGCCGGGCTGCGACCCGGCGAGACGGTGCTCGATCTCGGCTCCGGCGCCGGCATCGACTGCTTCCTCGCCGCACGCGAGGTCGGCCCTCCGGGTCGCGTGATCGGCGTCGACATGACCCCCGCCATGGTCGAGCGCGCGCGCGCCAACGCCGCGCAGCACGGCTACCGCAATGTGGATTTTCGGCTCGGCGAGATCGAGCACCTCCCGGTGGCCGACGCCAGCGTGGACCTCGTGATCTCGAACTGCGTCATCAACCTCTCGCCCGACAAGCCGCAAGTGTTTCGCGAGGCGTTCCGCGTCTTGAAGCCAGGCGGGCGGATGCTGGTGAGCGATCTGGTGCTGGTGCGCCCGCTGTCCCTCGAGCTCAAGCGCAACGTCGACCTCTACGTCGGCTGCGTGGCGGGCGCGGCGCCCGAGGACGAGTACCTCGAGATGATGCGTGAGGCGAGCTTCGCTCCCCTCGAGGTGGTGAAGAGGTCCCGCTACGAGGTGGGCGCCGACGCGCTGGCAAAGGACAGCCCGGAGCGGGCGGCGTTCGGCGCCGTGGTCTCGATCACGGTGCGGGCCGGAAGGCCATGAGTCCGGCGCCCTTCCAGGACGGGTCCAAGCAGTGGCGGTAGGCGGTGCTTCGACGGGCTTAGTCTCATGGCGCGAATCGATCAGCCCCTACCTCTTGGAGCTCGAGACCAAGGGCGTCCGTCAGACCCGGAGGTTGGCAGTCGTCCGTTGAGACCGGAGGCGCCATCGCATGAACGGTGGGCCGGGTCCGTAGGTCACTCGAAGCGACGCGCGGCCGCGGACGGAGCGGCCACGGCGCGGCCCGGTTCGCGACCGTAAACCGGTGCCCGCTTCTCGACGAACGCCCGCACCCCCTCGGCCGAATCGGGAGAGGCCCAGCACGCGCGCTGGGCTTCGATTTCGTCGGCCAGGCACTCCTCGAGGCTCCGCACCCACGAGGCGCGCAGGGTCCGCTTGACCCAGGTGATGCTGGTGCGCGGGGCCGCCACCAAGCGGCGCGCCCAACCCGCGATTTCCTCGGCGAACCGCCCGTGCGGCACCACCTTGTTCACGAGCCCGATCCGCAGCGCCTCCGCCGCGTCGATCATCTCTCCGAGCCAGCAGAGCTCGAGCGCCTTGGCCGTGCCGACCAGCCGCGGCAGGAAATACGTGCCGCCCCAATCCGCGTGCAGCCCGATCCGGACGAAGGTCTCGCCCAGCGTCGCCTGGTCCGAGGCGATGCGCAGATCGCAAGCCAACGCGAGATTGAGCCCACCGCCGGCGGCCGGCCCGTTGATGGCCGCAATCACCGGCATCGGCAGCGCCACCAGCCTGAGGATCCCTTCTCGGCCCGCCTCGAGCAGCGGGGAAAAGTCCTCGTAGGGAGCGTCGCGGTCCTTGAGGCGAACCATGTGCTGGATGTCGCCGCCAGCCGAGAACGCTCGCCCCGCACCGGTGATGACCAGCACGCCGATCCCGGGCGTATCCCGCACGCGGTCGAGCGCCTCGGCGAGCTTCCCGCGCATGTCGTCCCCGAACGCGTTGAGCTTGTCGGGGCGATTGAGCGTCAGTGTGGCGACTCCCTCGGAATGGGACAGCAGGACCAGTTCGGACATGGCGGGATCTCCTCGACCGAAGGGGCTTTCGCGTCTCAAGCCATCGCCAGAGGCTAGGCGGGCCGCCGAGAAACGGCAAGGCGCCGACGGATCGGCCGCGCGGCGCCCTGGAACGCACCCAGCGCCGCGTCGTCCGGACCGCGGCGCTGGCATGGTGTTCCGGCGTTGGTTCGCCGAGAGAGTCGGCTACTTCGCCGCCGTCGGCTCCTGCTTCGCGATGACGTGCCCAGACAGCTTCGCGTACTCCGCCTTGGTCACCAAGCCCTTCGAAAGCAGCTCGGCCTTGGTCTTGAACGGGCGGGCCGCGATGATCTTGTCGGCGGTCGCATCACCGATGCCGGGCAACTTCATCAGCTGCTCGCGGGTCGCCGAGTTGATGTCCACGCGCGCGGTGTGCCGCATCGCGTGAGCCTTGGCAGGAGCCTTCGCCGCGGGTGCGGCCTGCGTCGACGGGGCAGTGGCCTTGGCGTCGGACGGGGTCGTGCTGGCACCCTGGGCATGCGCCAGGGGGGCGGCGAACAGGCCGAGCGCCACGGCCATCGAAACAACAGACTTACGGAACATCAGATACCTCCGATCGAGGGCCCATGGAAACACGCCGCCTGGCCCTCAGTGCGGCCGGCGTGGAGGCTGGTCGAAGCAGCCTCTGGGGGAAGAAAGACCGGTACGTAGGACCGGTCCGGACAGGGAACGGCCATCCGAGCGGTCCGCGATGGAGTCGCAGGATCGGTGGACGGCGGGAGATCGAGAGAAACGGAAGGGTCGAGGGAAGCGAACGCCGCGGGATGGGCGCCGCCGGCGGGCTCGCCGGGGTGGCGAGCCGAAAAGGGCATGGAAGGTCCCGCGCGCGGCGGGCCGCGACCGCTCTTCACGACATCCACGGATTCATCCGGTTCGAGATTCTGATGGGGATCGAGCGCCCTCACGTCCATCTCGAGGAGCACGCCGCCGTTGGCAGCGGCCATGGCTTGCGCGTTGGTCTTGGCGCCGCGGTGTGGGCGCAGGCTGTGCGTCACGTGCGGAACGGTCGCATGGCGATGCGAGCGACGTGGACGTGGTGCCGCGGGAGCGGGCAGGCTCGCGTGGGGTGCCGCGACACGGGTGGTGCGCAAGTTCGGCGGCGCCGCGTGATGGAGCCGCCGGTGGTGCGCGCGGCGCACGTGCGCGGCTGTCTCCACGGCCGGCGCCGTCGTGGCGCGTGTGCTCGAAGCGACATGCGCGGCCGTGGCGTGCTTGGCCGGAGTGACACTGGATGCGGGCGTGATCACCGCGGCGGTCGACGCGATCGGCGCGAGCGCGGCCGCCATGGTGCCGGATGCGGCGGTGGCCAGCACATCGGCGCTCACGCTCGCGACGCCGAGCGTCGCGGCGAGCACTAGCACTGAGACGGGAGCCAAAGCCTTCATGACGGTCCCTTGATCCGCCTCACCTTCGAATCCTCGGTATCACCGGGGAGGTATACACCATGCTCGGGTGCCCTCCGCGTTGCGTACGTCCTTCTATATGGCATCGTATTCGAGACTTACGGGCGCCTCAAGCCAAAAATCAAGCGTCCGCAAATTCGCGCGAGCCACTCTCGCGACCGCGCTACCCGGTCGGCGGAGGCGGCCTCGAGCCCGGAGCGCCCGTGCTAAAGTGGCTGTAATGGCAATGCGGTCGCGTTCCCAGTCGGCGGCCGCGAGGGGTACTGGCCGCGGGTCGAGCGCGGCGGCTCCGCGCGCGTGGCGGCGACCCATCCTGGCGCTCGCGGTCGCCGTGATGGGCTTCATCGATCTCTTCTCGGCGCTGCTCTCCCATCCGCCCGACCGGCTGCTCGCGCTGCGCCATCTGATCCCCACCGACGTGCTGGACACGAGCCGCACGTTCACGCTGCTCGCGGGAGCCCTGCTGCTCGTCACCGCCTGGGGCTTGAGGCGAGGCAAACGCCGCGCGTTCGTGATCGCGCTCTTCCTGTGCGCGCTGTCAGTGCCGGTCAACTTGCTCAAGGCGTTCGACTTCGAAGAAGCCACGGTAGCGGCCGCGCTCTTGTTCGCGCTCGGCGTGAGCGCGGACGAGTTCCGGGTCCAGAGCCGCGAGCTGTCGGCCGCGGCGCTCCGCTCGCGCGCGTTGTGGGCCACCCTGGCGCTCGTCGCCTACGCGGTCGCCGGCTCATGGGCGATCAAGCTCCTCTACGGCTACCAGCCGTCGCTCGGCCGCGCATTCGCGGATGCTGCGTACCGCATGTTCGGCATCGGTGACCCGGTGACGATGGTGCCGCGCCACCTCGCGCCCGCCGCGCAGCGCATCGTGACCTGGTACCTGAGGTCGCTGCCGGTCCTGAGCTTGACACTGGTCGTGGGAATGGCCCTGGCGGCGTTGCGTCCCGCCGCGCACCGCGGCCGCCAGCGCGCGGCCACCGATCACGTGCTCGACCTGCTGCGCCAGCACGGAGATTCGTCGGTTTGCTTCTTCGCGCTCGACGACGACACCGACTACTTCTTCAGCGCCAACCGTCGCGCCGTGGTGGCCTATCGTTTCGAGTCCGACACCTTGCTCGGGATCGGCGACCCGATCGGACCACCGGAAGAGATGCGCCCACTGCTCACCGACTTCGCCGCCCACTGCCGCGAGCGAGACTGGCAATTCGCCTTCTTCCAGGCTCGCCCGGAGCGGCTGCCGCTCTATCGCGAGCTGGGCCTGCGGACGCTCCACATCGGCGAGGATCCGGTGCTATGGACCGACCGTTTCACGCTCGAGGGTGGTGCGGTCGGCGAAGCGCGACGCGCGGCGCGCAAGGCCGAGGGAGCCGGGCTCGAGGTGCGCCACTTCTTCCCCGACTGCTCGCCGCTCGACGCGGCCGACAACCAGGGCCTGGTCGACCAGATGCGGACCATCTCGCACGAATGGCTGCGGGCCCATCACGGTGGCGAGAAGGGATTCTGCATGGGGCGTTTCGACCCCGATCGGCTGCGCGATGGCTGGGTCGCGGCGGCGTGGAATCCGCGGCTCCACCGGCTCGAAGGCTTCGTGACCTGGGTTCCGATCTGGGCCCGCCGCGGGTGGGCGCTCGATCTGATTCGTCGCCGCGCCGATGCGGCGAGCGGCACCACCGAGTTGCTCGTGACCCGTTCCGTCGAGGCGGCGCGAGCGCGCGGAGATGCGATGCTGTCGCTCTCGCTCTCGGCGTTGATTCAGGTGGATCCTGAGCCAGGGCACGCGGGAGCCGCCGGGCGCGAGGCCACGGACGCATCGGGGCGCGCGGCGCTGGCAGCGGTCCCGGCGGCGGCCGAGCCCGATCGCGCGCGCGAATTCCTGATGGAGCATCTGGCGCGCTTCTACGACTTCAAGGGCCTGTTCCGCTGGAAGAAGAAGTTCAACCCCAGCTTCGAGGATCGCTACCTAGTCTACCCCGGGCCTTTGGCCTTGCCGCGTGTGGCTCTGGCGCTGGTGCGAGCCCAGAGCCCGGGAGGACTGCTCTCCTACCTCCGCGGCCAGCCTTGGCCAATGCGCAGGGAGAGTCGCGCCACCGGCACGTCGGGCAACCAGTCGTGACGGCCGCGCTTCTCATGCTGGCGGCACTCGCCGTCCCCAGCGGGACGGTGCGGCGCTACGTCGTCGCGGCTCCGGCGCTGCGCGATCCCCATCGCGCGGTGCGCGTCTACCTACCGCCTTCCTATTTCACGCCCCCGGCGACGCGGCGCTACCCGACGCTGTACCTGCTGCACGGTTGGCCGGGCTCCGATGGCAACTGGCTCGGCATAGGACGAGCGGCCTCGAGCGCCGACACGCTGATCGCGCGCGGCGAGATGCCCGAGGCGATCCTGGTTTTCCCGAACGGGCACGGCCCCGGGCTATTCGGTCGCTCGCTCTACATCAACTCGTTCGATGGATCCGATCGCATGGAGGACTTCGTGGTGCGCGACCTGGTGCGCTGGGTGGACGCGCACTTCCGGACCGTGCCCAAGCCAGCCGCACGCGCGCTGATCGGCCTGTCCGAGGGTGGCACGGCGGCACTCAACCTCGCCTTTCGCCACCCCGACGTGTTCGGAGCGTGCGCCGGGCACAGCGGCGACTACGAGATGACCAAGGCGATCGGATTGAGCGCGGTGATCGGGCGCGGGGCAGACGCCAAGCGCATGCTGGCCGAGAACAGCCCGCTGCTCACGGTGGACCGACTCGCGCCGCGCCTTCACGAGCTCGTGATCTACTTCGACTGTGGGCTCGCC
>VBOY01000077.1:32932-33439 GCA_005893295.1 Candidatus Eiseniibacteriota bacterium
CGGCATCGCGCACAGCTATCACGAGTTCCCGGGCTCGCACACCTGGAGCTATTGGCGCCAGCACTTGCGGGACTCGCTCAAGGCGGTGACGGCCAAGATGCGCGCCCCGTCCCTTGCAGCCTCGTGACACGGAGCGGTCCGAAACAGGCTTGACCTGCGACGCGGCGCCCGCGATGCTGACGGGAACGCAGTTTGCTTCACGGTCACCCAGGATCAACACATGAACGCATCGCTCGCTTTCCTGCGCCCCGTTGCTCGATGGCTCGCGCCGGTCTTGGGGCTCCTGCTCTTGTGCAACGCGCTGGCCAGCGGCCTCCACCAGCATCATGGAGCGCCGCACGGTCCGTGCGCGGTGTGCAGCGCGTCTCTGTCCCCTGCGGTCCAGAGTCCCGCGAGCGCCCCCTCCACTGCGCCCGAGCTGCGCGGTGAGCGTCTCGCCGTCGCACGCATCCAGGTATTGCGGCCGATCGCGGCCCCGATCCACTCGAGCCGCGCCCCTCCCACGGC
>VBOY01000172.1:0-5202 GCA_005893295.1 Candidatus Eiseniibacteriota bacterium
CGTCGAACTGGACCCGGCGCTTCCCATTGTCGGGCGCCCCCGAGGTCTCGATCGTCTGGTAGGAGTCGCGGCGTTGCGTCAGCTCGACCCCCGCTCCCGCCCGAAGCCGACCGATCGGCCACGACGCCGCGAGCCCCTCGCGCGCCTCGCGGGTCTCGGCGTGGGCCGAGAGCGCGGCAGGGATCACGGAGGGATCGTTCCCGGTGCCGCGATTGAACGCGAAGTCTTCGAGCCGCAGCACCGGCTGGAACGCGTAGAGCCAGAGCGCTCCCCCCCAGGGAACCTTCGCGGTTCCGATCGCCGCCCCCGCACCGTCGAAGAACCCCGCCTGCTCGTCGTAGTTTCGGTTATCGGCGCGCAGGTCTTGCCGGCTCGCGCGCACCAGGTTGGGCGACAGCTGGACCTCGTTGCGTCCGAGCGCCGCCGGGTTCGAGAAGGGATCGTCGCCGAGCCACTGGTCGGCGAGCGCCACGCCGGCCGATCGCGCCGATGCCGGGTTCTCCACCGCTCCCGGGAACGAGAACAGCGTGGGATCGATCGGCGCCGGGGGCTCGCCCCACGCCACGGGCGCGGCGAGCCACAACCAGAGCGACAGCCCGATGGTGCGCGAGGCGCGCGCGCGGCTCGTCACGGGAACCCTAGGCCCCGTACTTGTCGAGCCGACCCGCGTTCGCCATCAGCAGCGCCATCAGATCCTGGCTCGCGAGCGTGCCGAGGCTGCCGGCGCGTGCATTGCGTTCGTGGAAACGCGTCGCCCCATCGGCTCCCGCCCAACGCCCGTGCACCAGCAGCGGCACGGGGTGCCACGAGTGCCCGCGCACCAGCACCGGGGTCGAGTGATCGCCCGTCACGCACAGCACATCGGGCTTAAGGTCGAGCAACGCGGGAAGTGCCACGTCGGCCTGTTCGACCGCCACGACCTTGGCGTCGAAATCGCCGTCCTCGCCTGCCATGTCGGTGGCCTTCCAGTGGACGAAGAAGAAGTCGAAGTCCCCCCAGCGTGCGCGCGCGGTGGCGAAGGCTTCGCCGATCGTCTCACCGGTGGGTAACACGTCCATGCCGGCGAGCTCGGCGACCCCGCGATACATCGGATAGGAGGCCACCGCCGCGGCGCGCAGCTTGAACCGCTCCCGGTAGCCACACAGCTCGGGCCGCGACGAGAGACCGCGCACCAGTGCGCCATTCGCCGGCCGCTCGTCGGAGAGGATCTCGACCATGCGCTTCACCAAAGCGTTCACCACCCGCGCCGCCTTGGCGGCCGCGGGCTCCTTAGAGAGCGGGCGCGCCGCGGGGATCGCCTCGCCTTCGCGGTGCGGGTCGGCGTCGCTCACGTCGCCTGCCAGCCCCGGGCCACGCAGCACCGCGACGAAGCGATGTCCCTTGCCGGGCTTGAGCAGCACGCGGACGCCCTCGATCGGGGCGAGCTCGCGCTCGAGCCGACCGGTGAGTCGCGCGCAGGCTTCGCTCGAGATGCGGCCGGCGCGGCGGTCGGTCACGACCCCACGCTCGTCCAGGGTGCAGAAGTTGGCGCGCGCCGCTACGTCGCCGCGCTCGAGCGCGAACCCCGCACCCAGCGCCTCCAGCACGCCTCGGCCCACCTTTGTCTCGATCGGGTCGTACCCGAACAGCGCCAGATGCCCCGGGCCGCTCCCCGGCGTGACGCCTGGGGCGACCGGCAGAATCCGCCCCAGCGCGGCAGCGGGAGCGATTCGATCGAGATGGGGCGTGCGGGCAGCCTCGAGTGGCGTGCGTCCGTCGTGGCTGGGATGCGGCAGATCGCCGACTCCATCGAGGACCAGCAGCACGATCTTGGACGAATTCTCGATCACCAAGGATTCCAGAACGTCATGGCGCATGCCGGATTCCCTCACACGTCACGTTCGTGAGCCGAAAGGGCGCGTGGAGTGTGCTCCGCGCGCCGTCGAGGCGTCAAACGACGGATCGAGACCACGTTGCTTGTTGCTCGCCAGCGCCTTCTCCTATGCTCCGTGGCCGGTTCGACTCGGCGACGATCCATCGTCGACCCCAACGTGGAGGCTCGGTGCTCATGGCGATCCAGAAGGTTGGCGTGGTGGGTTGTGGCCTGATGGGAAGCGGCATCGCTCAGGTGAGCGCGCAGGCCGGCTTTTCCACCACGGTGAGCGAGGTCTCGCGTGAAGCTCTCGAGAAGGGCATGGGGGCGATCCGCGGCTTCCTGCAAGGTGGCCTCGACAAGGGCAAGGTGACCGCGCAGGACATGGAAGCCACGCTGGCGCGCCTCTCCGGCACGACCCGGCTCGAGGATCTGGCCGCCTGTGATCTGGTGATCGAGGCGACCACCGAGAACATCGCGCTCAAGCAGACGGTGTTCTCGACGCTCGACCGCGCGTGCGGCCCCGCCACCGTGCTGGCCTCGAACACGTCGAGCCTTTCGATCACCGAGCTCTCCACCTTCACGCAAAGGCCCGATCGTTTCCTGGGGCTCCACTTTTTCAACCCGGTCCCGCTCATGAAGCTGGTCGAGGTCGTGCGCACGCTCGCCACCAGCGACGAGACCTACCGGCTCGCGGCCGACTGGTGCCGCGCGATCGGAAAGACGGTGGTCACGGTCGGCGATACGCCCGGGTTCGTGGTGAACCGGCTGCTCATGCCCTACATGCTGGAGCCGTGACGACATCGACGCCGCGATGAGGCTCGGCTGCGGTCATCCCATGGGGCCGCTCTTGCTCACCGACTACGTGGGGCTCGACACCACCCACTCGATCGCAGAAATCATGTTCGGCGAGTTCCGCGAGCCGCGCTTCGCGCCCCCACCACTGCTCAAACGCATGGTCCTCGCCGGACGCCATGGCAAGAAGGGCGGACGCGGCTTCTACGACTGGAGCACGAATCCCCCGAGCTAGAGGGGCTTTACTGGTTCGGTCTCTTCCGATGCCCCGCGATCCCGAGCAGCAAGGCCGACTCGTGGCGGGGGTGTACGCCTCGGTGGCGTTCCGGTTGTTTCGCGACATCGTCGAGGCGGGCGTGCTCCCGGCGGGTGACGCGGCCGCCACGGAGCGTGCCCGCGCCGAGTGGGGGTGCTTCGCCCTCTACGCGTGCGTGCGCGGCCTGGTGGCGGGGAGTGGCTTTCACCGCGAGACCGCCCTCGCCCTCGACACCCTCCACGCTCAGGTGCTCGCGGCCTCGATCGAAGCCGCGAGCACCTGAGCGTGGAGGGTGTCGAGGGAGCGAGCGGCGCGGCCAAGGCGACCGAGGTGGAGCGCCGGCTGGGCGCGGCGGCGGCGCGGCACATGGCGGCACCTGCCGAGGCCTCGCCCGAGCTGATCGAGGTGGTGACCGCGATGCACGAGGCCTTGGTCGAGGGAGTGGTCCAGGCCGTGCGCGAGGACCAGGGCGGATGAGGAGCCACGGCGACGTCGTCGCCGTGCCCTACTCGCCGATCACCTTGACGAGCACACGCTTCGCGCGCCGGCCGTCGAACTCGCCGTAGAAGATCTGCTCCCAGGGGCCGAAGTCGAGACGCCCGCCGGTGATCGCGACCACCACCTCGCGCCCCATGACCTGGCGCTTCATGTGGGCGTCGGCGTTGTCCTCGCCGGTCTCGTTGTGCCGGTATTGCGACACCGGCGCGTGCGGCGCGAGCTTCTCGAGCCACGCTTCGTAGTCGTGATGCAGGCCCTGCTCGTCGTCGTTGATGAACACGCTCGCGGTGATGTGCATGGCGTTCACCAACACCAGGCCTTCGGCGACGGCGCTCTCTCGCACCACCCGCTCCACTTCGGGCGTGAGGTTCACGAACCCGCGCCGGCTTGCAACCCTCATCGTCAGATACTCGGTGCGTGATTTCATGGGTGGCGCCACTCTAGCAGGGGCGGCTCCGGCTTGAGAGGCCCGACGCCGTTTGCTACGTTGCGCTCCGGCGTGCATCCAAGGGGCTGCGACCTTCCCTCATCCGATTTCTCCCCCAACGGAGCCAAGCCAATCCCATGAAAGCACTTGAAGGCATCGTGATCGTCTCCGGAGCGCGCACCGCCATGGCCGAATGGATCGGCGGCAAGCGGGGCGATGGCCTCCCGGGCGGCGCGCTCGCTTCGGTCTCCGCGATCGACCTGGGTGCCGCCGCGGCCAGGGGCGCGATCGAGCGCGCCGGCGTCGGGCCCGAGACCATCGACCACGTGGTGATGGGCAACGCCCTGCAGACCTCGGGGGACGCGCTTTACGGCGCACGACACGTGGGGCTCAAGGTAGGAGTGCCCAAGGAAGTGCCTGCGCTGACCGTGAACCGCCTGTGCGGCTCGGGCCATCAGGCCGTGGTCGACGCGGCCCAGATGATCGCTCTCGGGGAAGCCGCCTGGGTGCTGGCGGGCGGGATGGAGAACATGAGCCAGGCGCCGCACGTGCTGCGGGGCGCGCGCGGGGGCATCCGACTCGGGCCCGGCGGGCAACTCGAAGACTCGCTGTGGGTCGCGCTCAAGGACTCCTACTGTGGGCTGTTCATGGCCCAGACCTCCGACAACCTGGCGCGCAAGTACGGCATCACGCGCGAGCAGCAGGACGAGTTCGCCTACCGCTCGCACTCGCTGAGCAACGCCGCCAACAACGACGGGCGATTCGCCGAGGAGCGAGTACCGGTCACCGTCCAGCAGGGAAAGAAGACCGTCGTCGTCGACAGGGACGATCACCTGTTCCCCAACACGACCCTGGAGGGGCTCGCCAAGCTTCCGCCCGCCTTCGGACCCGAGTCGTTCGTGACCGCGGGGAACGCTTCGGGGATCGTGGATGGTGCGGCGGCGGTCGTCGTGACGAGCGCCGAGCGCGCCCGAGCCGCGGGAAAGAAGCCTCTCGGGTTCGTGCGAGCCTGGGCGGCGGTGGGTGTCGCGCCCGAGATCATGGGCTTCGGGCCCGCCCCGGCGATCCGCAAGGCGCTCGAGCGCGCGGGCCTCGAGCTCGACGACATCGACCTATTCGAGATCAACGAAGCCTTCGCCGGTCAATACCTCGCGGTCGAGAAGGAACTGGGCCTCGATCGCGACAAGGTGAACGTGAACGGCGGGGCGATCGGTCTCGGGCACCCTCTGGGGGCCACCGGGACGCGGCTCATCTACACGCTCCTGGTCGAGCTCGGGAAGCGCCAGAAGCGCTGGGGCATCGCTTCGGCATGCATCGGCGGCGGGCAGGGAATCGCAGTGATCGTGGAACGGACGTAGGTTCCCCTTGCCGCCA
>VBOY01000172.1:5263-7184 GCA_005893295.1 Candidatus Eiseniibacteriota bacterium
CGATGCCGGCGAGCGCTGGCAGCGCCCGCCGGGGCGCATCGAGCTCGATGACGAGACGCTGCGCGACGGCCTCCAGTCGCCCTCGGTGCAAGCACCTTCGATCGAGGACAAGGTCCGAGTCCTCCACCTGATGGAGCGGCTCGGCATCGACACGGCCGACATCGGTCTGCCCGGTGCGGGGCCCCACGTGGTGCGCGACGTCACCCGGCTGGCGCAGGAGATCGCCCAGGCCCGGCTCAAGATCCAGGCGAACTGCGCCGCCCGCACCCTCGAACAGGACATTCTGCCGGTGGTCGAGATCTCCCAGAAGACGGGGATCCCGATCGAGGTGTGCACCTTCATCGGCTCCTCCCCGATCCGCCAGTACGCCGAGGATTGGACCCTGGACACGATGCTCCGGCACACGGAAAAGGCGGTGGCGCTCGCGGTGTCCCACGGACTGCCGGTCATGTACGTGACCGAGGACACGGTGCGCGCCCAACCGGAGACCTTGCGGAAGCTGTTCCAGACCGCGATTCGGGCCGGAGCCAAGCGCCTGTGCTTGTGCGACACCGTCGGCCACGCCACACCCACCGGAGCCATGAACCTGGTGCGATTCGCCCGTCAAGTGGTGACCGAGTGCGGCGCGGACGTCGGGCTCGATTGGCATGGCCACTGCGACCGCGGACTGGCGGTGATCAACACCATCGCGGCGATCCAGGCGGGGGCGAGTCGCGTGCACGGCTGCGCGATCGGGATCGGCGAGCGCGTGGGCAATACACCGATCGACCAGTTGCTCGTGAACCTGCGGCTCCTTAACTGGATCGAGAACGACCTCACCGCCCTGCCCGAGTACTGCGAGCTGGTGAGCCGGACCACGGGCGTGCCCATCCCGCCCAACTATCCGGTGGTGGGACGCGACGCGTTCCGTACCGGCACCGGCGTGCATGCGGCCGCGGTCATCAAGGCGTTTCGCAAGGGCCAGGATTGGCTGGCCGACCGCGTGTACTCGGGAGTTCCCGCGAGCTTGGTCGGGCGGCGGCAGCAGATCGAGGTGGGTCCCATGAGCGGCGAGAGCAACGTGGTCTTCTGGCTACAGAGCCACGGCATCGAGGCCACGCCGGAGCGCGTGCGCGCCGTGTTCCAGCGCGCCAAGAGCGTGGACCGCATGGCACTCTGTGATCGCCGCGCGCCCTCGGTTTCGCACGTTGCCGGCCCTGTGCATGCTCGGAGTCGCGCTCGCCTCGACGCCGACCGACTCGCGATCGGCGGCCCCCGCGGGCGCACCGCGAGCCTCCACGCGCCCCGCCGCGCGGCCACACGCCAAGCGGCCGTCGAAGCCGGCGGCAACGCCCGCCGTGAGCCCGCTCGAGAAGGCCATGGAAGCGCGCTCGCTCGAGGACGTCGGGGCCTATACCCGGGCGGCTCAGGCGTTGCGTGAGCTGCGCAAGGGTCGGCCGCCCGACCCCGATCTCGAGCTGGCCCTGGCTCTCAACGAAGCGCGCTCCGACCAGCTCGACTCCGCCGACGTGAGGCTCCACGGAGCGCTGCTTTCCGCGGCCGCGGTCGACACGCTCGACCCGCGCGCCTGGGCCGAGTACCCGGTGGACCGTGAACGCACGTGGTTCAATGGGCGCTTCGACGGCTGGCATTGGTACGTGTGGCGCGCGCGACTCGAGGTGGCGGCGCGCCTCTCGCGTTGGGACCAGGCGCTCGAGGCGGCCCTCCAATGCACGCACTGGCGTGGCAACTCCGGCAAGGAATGGGCGTTCCTCGCGGTGTGCGCGGCGCGCGCCGGCAAGGACGACGTGTCACAGCGCGCCGCGGAGTGGGCCATTCGGCTCGACCCGTCCCTTCCCGAGGCCGCCTACCTCGCCGGGTTGTGGAGCGAGCGAACCGGCAATCGCACTCGGGCGCGGGCGCTGTTCCGGCAGGCGACGGA
>VBOY01000078.1 GCA_005893295.1 Candidatus Eiseniibacteriota bacterium
CTGAGACGCGCCATCGTCGGCGTGAGGTCCGCCGTGAGCGGATGCAAGAGAAAGCGCGCCGCCGAGTCCAGCTCGCCGACTCGCACCGCGGCCGTGGCGGCCCACAGCAATCCTCCGGCGGTGAGGCCGCTCACTTGGCCCAGGTCGTGGAGGAGCCGCCTCGCATCGTCGGTCCGACCTGCGCGCGCAGCGATTGCGGCCTCGATCGCACGCATGTCACCGGGCCGCGCTCCTTCCGCGAGGCCCTCGCGCATGGTCTGCTCGGTGGCCGCCAGATCGCCGCGGGCGAAGAAGATGGTGGCCCTCAGGGTATGGGAGGCGGTGATGTAGAACGAATCGTCGGAGAGCTTCCGCAAACGCTCGGACGCGGCGATCGTCTCGTCTCCGCGAGCGGTGACGCTCGTGAGGAAGGCGATCCAGGTAGTCGAGAATGGGTCCTGAGGGTCGACTTCGAGCGCCCGACGAATGAAGCGCTCGGCAGCCGCGACGTCTGCGCGGCTCATGGCGTCGACCCCGAGATTTGATGAGCGCCGGGAGAAAGCGGGGATTCACCTCGAGAGCCTTGATCAACGCCGAACGACAGGCTGCAAGGTCTCCGGCAAACCTCAGGTTGAGCGCCTCCGCTTTGTAGGCCTCCGGGACTCGCGGGTTGAGCGAGATCGCGCGCCGCGCGGCCTCGAGTCCGAGCCGCGTCAGCTCGGGCAGGTCCGCTTCCTTCCCCCACTGGCACAGCTGACCGTAGCAATCCGCGATCCCCGCCCACGCCAGCGCATAGCCCGGATCCGCCGCAGTCGCCTCCTGGAACAGCTCCAGCGCCTCGTGCAGGGACTGGTCGGTGTAGCTTCCGTAGCGCTCGCGGCCCTTGAGGTAGAGATCGTACGCGCGTACTTCCTTGGGGCGGTCCTCGACGAGGCGTTCCGACTCGGCCGGTGTCAGCGCGACGCGCAAGGCGCTCGCAATCGACGAGGCAATCTCTTCCTGCACCGCGAATACGTCCGCGAGCGTGCGGTCGTAGCGCTCCGCCCACAGGTGGAAGCCGTCCGAGGCGTTGATGAGCTGGGCGCTGATGCGCACACGATCGCCAGCCCGTCTCACGCTGCCCTCGAGCACCGCCTGGACGCCCAGCTCGGCCGCGACCTTGGGGATGTCGGTGGGAGCCCCGCGGTAGCGCCCGACGGCGTTGCGAGAAGCCACCTTGAGGCCCTTGATCTTGGACAGGTCGGTCAGGATGTCCTCGGTGATGCCGGCGCAGAAATACTCGCTCTCCTTGTCGCTCGCCAGGTTCTCGAAGTAGAGGACGGCGAGGGACGGGGCAGTCGCCGGCGAAGCCTGGATGCCCGACACCGACGACAGCTCCTGGGCGATCGCGCTCAGCTCGCGGCGCAGGTCGCCGATGTCGCGGGGGCGACCGTCGGAGTTCTTGATGAGACAGCGACGCACCACCTCCCGAAGCCGCGCCGGAACCCCAGCCGGTATCACGTTCCATTCGGGATCGCGCTCGAGGATGCGCGCGATCACGTCGGAAACCGTCTCGCCGGCGAACGCCTGGCGACCCACCAGGCATTCGAACAGGAGACAGCCCAGGGCCCACACGTCGGTGCGGCGATCGACGTTCTGGCCACGCGCCTGCTCGGGACTCATGTAGGAGGCGGTGCCGAGGATCACTCCCGCCCCGGTTGCGGACAGTGCCAGGGTGGGAGAAACGGAGAAGTCGGCGGACGATCCCGACTCGGTCGCCCCACCTTTGGCGAGGCCGAAATCGAGCACCTTCACGGTGCGCGACGGGGTGAGCATGACGTTTCCGGGTTTGAGGTCGCGGTGGACGATGGCGCGTTCGTGTGCGGTCTCGATGGCCCCGGCGATCTGGCCGCACACCTCCAGCGTCTCGCGCACCGAAAGCGGCCCGCGCGCGAGCCGCTGCGCCAGGGTCTCGCCCTCGACCAGCTCGAGCACCAGATAGGGCGTGCCGGCGGCGTCCTCGAGCCCAAAGATCCCGGCGATGTTCGGATGGTTGAGCGAGGCCAGGAGCCGCGCCTCGCGCTCGAAGCGCGCCAGCCGTTCGGGATTCTGTGCGAAGGCCTCGGGGAGCCCTTTGATCGCCACCTCGCGCCCGAGACGCGTGTCGCGCGCCCGGTAGACTTCGCCCATCCCGCCCGCGCCGAGCGGCGCGGCGATCTCGTAGGGGCCGAGGCGGGTACCTGCAGCGAGCGGCATCCCGACAATCTACCTCAGGACGCTTCGTGGACGCCCGGGCAAACCATCCCGGGCTCGCCTCGCATCGCGAAGTGTCCTAATCTCCCGCCGCCGGCCGTCTCGCGAACGTCTCACCTCGACCGGAGTGTTCCATGCGCCAGGGAAGGCTACTGTGGTTCCTCGCCCTCGTCCTCGCGGTCCCCACCGTGGTCGCTCTCCTGTGGTGGGCCAGCGGTCCGGCCCGGCGCGCCCAATCCGCTTACCAGCACGCTCTGGACTCCACCCTGGTCTCGCCCCGCCGGGCTCTTCGCGCCAGCCGTCGCTTCGCGGATCCGGCGGTGGTCGGTCTCGTGCGCGCCATCTACCGGCACCGGCATGGTCGCGCGCTGTGGCTCAAGCCAAGCGGGGTCCAGCATCGAATCGCCGCGCTGCGTAAGGCGACCGAGCTGCTGAGGGCTCACGGTATCGATCCGGAGCCGTACGGTCTGCCCGCCGCGCTCGATTTGGTCGACGGGCGTTCGGAGCCCAACGAATTGCTGAAGCGTCCCTCGAAGCTCGCGGCGCTCGAGGTGCGACTGACCGCAGGGCTCGCGGCCTCTGGCCGGGACCTGCTGTGGGGCCGCCTCCCGCCCGGCGCGCTCGACGACGATTGGCGGCAGGGGCGCGACAGTCTCCCGCTCGCGGGACCGCTGGAGCGTGCTGCATCGCGCGGGGCGATCGTGCGCCAGCTCGACGCGTGGACGCCGCACCACCCGGAGTATCAGGCGTTGCGTAAAGAGTTGGCGCTTCTTCGCGCCACCAAGCGTGCCGGAGGTTGGACCAAGATCGGGGCGGGCCCCGAGCTTCGACTCGGCATGCGCGGCGCGCGTGTCGCGCTGCTGCGCAAGCGCCTGGCCGAGAGCGGAGATCTCGGCGAGGCCCAGAACGCCGCCGAGCCCGATCCAGGATCCTTCGACCGCTCGCTCGCCAGCGCTCTCAAGCGGGCGCAGCTGCGCCATGGTTTGGAGCCCAGCGGGCGCCTGGAACACGCCTCGCGGGCGGCCCTGGATCGGCCCATCGCGGACCGCATCCGCCAGCTCGAGCTCAACCTGGAGCGCTGGCGCTGGCTTCCGCGCACGCGCGGCGAGCCGCGCATCGAGGTGAACCTGCCCGACTTCACTTTCGCGATGTGGGACAGCGGTCGCGCCGTCCTCCGCATGCGAGTCGTGATTGGTTCCAAGACGCACCCCACGCCCATCTTCAGCGACTCGATCACCTATATCGAGATGAACCCGACCTGGCGGCTGCCCAAGCGGATCCTGGTGGAGGAGGTCATCCCCGAGATCGAGAAGGACACCACCTACCTCTCGCTGAACCATATGCGCATCCTGTTCACCAAGAAGCGCAAACCCGTCGAGGTCCCCGTCGCGGGCGTGGACTGGAGCGCCGTCGAGGCGGACTCGTTCCCCTACCTGGTGGTCCAGGACGCTGGCGCCGACAATCCGCTTGGCCGAATCAAGTTCATGTGCCCGAACGAATACGATGTCTACCTGCACGACACGCCATCGCAGGGCCAGTTCCATGCCGGCGCCCGCGATCGAAGCCATGGGTGCGTGCGGCTCGAGCGCCCCCTCGACCTGGCCGAGCGCCTGCTCCAGGAGCACCCATCCGGGTCGCGGGATTCGATCGAGGCGATTCTCGCGGCCGGACTGTGGCGCCGCCTCCGTCTCAAGAAGCACGTGCCGCTCGACGTGCTCTACTGGACGGCGTGGGTGGATTCGGCGGGCGCCCTCCAGTTCCGCGACGATGTCTACGGGCTCGATCGTAGGCTCGATGCGGCGCTGCGCTCGGGCAGAACCCGCGGCTTCGAGATCAACCCCGAAGTCCTGTGGGGCGAGAAGAAGCTCGCCGCGGACGCGGCGGAGGAGCGCTAGTCCTACACGCCTCCCAAAGTCGGGCCGACGGGCCCGCCGCTAGCGCAGCCAATACTCCACGGTGTGACCACGCGCAGGGTCTTCTGCATCTGGCCCTCCTGCTGAATCCCGGGCGCGGGATCGCGCGGCAAGATCTCGAACACGCCTTGCTGCGCCCGGTGAATGCCGCCCACGGAGCTGCGCGACTCGCGACCGAGCGATCGGCCGCGCGAAGGAAACGAGCCCGAAGCCAACCGCTCCCCCGGCGAGCCGACGGCACCGGCGAGAATCAGCATGCCGACCCAAGGCGCTCGTTCATGGGTCTTCCGCTCCCGGCACCATCGTGCCGGCAATTGCTTCGGGAGGAGGATTGGTCAGCCACCACCGCTGCTGTACACTCGCGTCCGCCTCGCAATGTCTCTTGCGCCGACCGTACGCTCACCTTCCACTGGGAATTCGACCTATGAATCGCGCGTTGTCGCTGATCCTCGCGGCCGGCCTCTTGACCGCGGCGATGCCCTCGTCCCCGCCACCCTCATCTTCGGATTCCGGGGGCTACCTCGGACTCTTCATCGATCCGTCCGTTTCCCCGGCCCAGGACTTCTTCCAGTACGCCGTGGGCAAATGGCTCCGCGAGAACCCGATCCCCGCCAACGAGCGGTCGTGGGGCATTGGTCATGTCGTTCAGGAGGAGACTTACCAACGGCTGAACTCGATCAGCGAGGCGGCCGCCGCGGACCGCGACGCGCGTCCCGGCAGCAACACGCAGAAGATCGGCGATTTCTGGTACGCCGGGATGGACACCGTGATGATCGAACGTCAAGGCATCACCCCGCTCGCGTCGCAGTTCGCGCGCATCGAGGCCGCGCGCGACACGAAGGATCTGCTGCGCGTGGTCGGTCAGCTGCAGCGTATCGGGGTCGGCGCCTTGTGCGGGCTGCCGATCTTCCAGGACGAGATGAACAGCGACCGCTACGCCCTGCACCTGTACCAGGGGGGCCTGGGCCTCCCCGATCGCGACTACTACTTCGACACCGACGACCGATCCGAGATGCTGCGCCGCGAGTACGTGATCCACGTCGCGGCCATGTTCCGCTTGCTGGGCGACGACAGCACGCGAGCGCGGCGCAACGCCACGACCGTGATGACCATCGAGACCGAGCTCGCCAAAGCTTCGCGCAAGCTGGAAGACTTGCGCGATCCGCGCGCCAACTACCACGCCATGTCGGTCACCAGCCTGTCGACGTTGACCCCGTCCGTTCGCTGGCGCGACATGCTCGAGCAGAGCGGGATCAAGGGGCTCGACAGCGTCGTGGTCGGACAGCCCGAGTTCTTCCGGCAGGTCGAGAAATCCCTGCGTGCCCACAAACTCGGCGAATGGAAAACCTACCTGCGCTGGCAGCTGGTGCACACGTTCGCCGCCCAGGCGGGAGGGCCCTTCGACGCGCAGAACTTCCACTTCTTCGGCACGATCCTGAACGGCACGCCGGAGCAGCGCCCGCGCTGGAAGCGGGTGCTGGACGAAGAGGAGAACTATCTCGGCGACGCGCTCGGCCAGCTCTACGTGCAGAAGTACTTCTCGCCCAAGACCAAGGAACGTTACGAGAGGCTCACCGAGGACATCTTCGCCGCCTTCCGCGAGCGCATCCAGCGCCTCGACTGGATGAGCGAAGCGACCAAGCAGCGCGCGCTGCACAAGCTCGGGACGGTCACGCGGAAGGTCGGCTATCCGGATCGGTGGCGTGATTATTCGACCTACGCCGTCGATCGCGCGTCATTCCTCGGCAACTGCATGCGCGGGAACGTGTGGCGTAGCGACTTCTACATCGCGAAGCTCTACAAGCCCGTGGATCGCACCGAATGGGACATGACGCCGCAGACCTACAACGCCTACTACAACCCTTCCAACAACGAGATCGTGCTTCCCGCGGCGGCGTTCATCCTGCCCGGGATCCCGGATTCGTTGGCCGACGACGCGATCGTGTACTCCTATGCTGGTGGCTCCACGATCGGACACGAGATCACGCACGGCTTCGACGACGAGGGACGCCAGTTCGACGAGCACGGCAACCTCGACAACTGGTGGACCCCGGACGACGAGCGCGAGTTCAAGCGGCGCGCCACGCTGATCGTGCGCCAGTACAACGACTACGTGGCGGTCGGTGACCTGCGCGTGAACGGCCTCGCGACCGAGGGCGAGAACATCGCCGACCTGGGCGGGCTGCAGCTCGGCTGGGACGCGTTCACCAAGACGTCGGAGTACAAGCGCGGCGAGTCGATCGGCGGGCTCACGCCGGCGCAGCGCTATTTCATCGGCTGGGCCCTGGGTTGGATGAGCCAGCTGCGTCCGGAGAACCTCGCCGTGCGAGTCAAGACCGACGTGCACGCGCCAAGCTTCCTGCGCGTGATCGGGCCGGTCTCCAACCTGCCTGAGTTCTACCAGGCCTACGGCGTGAAAGCGGGCGATCGGATGTTCCGCGAAGATTCCGTGCGGGTCAGAATCTGGTAGGTGGACCACTCGGCGATCGGCAGAGCGCCCGGTCCGGCGGCGCGACGGCTGGAGTCACCCTTTGAGAAGCTTGAAGGCGTGATTCCAGCGGTTGCTCGTGAGTCCGGGAATACACCACAGGATGCACAGCGGCTCGATGGCGCGCGCCGCCTCGGCCGCGCCCAGGTCCTCGGTCTCCCAGCCGAATTGCCCGAGGATCGTCTTCACCTCGACCTTTGCCTCGGCATGATCGCCGCAAATGAACATGGTCGGCGGGCCGCCGGGCAATCGCGGGTTCACCATCAGCCCGTTGCCCACGCACGAGAAGGCCTTGACGAAGTGTGCAGCGGGGGCGCGTTTCTGTAGACGCTCCATCAGCGACTGATCGAGCGTGGTGAAGAACGCCAGCACGCCGTGAACCGGCGGCTTCTCGGCGATCGGGTTGGTGGTATCGATCACGGTCTTGCCCGCGAGCGCGTCCGTGCCGCAGAGGTCGATCGCGGATTCCGCCGCGGTGCCCTTCACGGCGAGAACGATGGTCTGTCCGAAACGCGCGGCCTCGCCGAATGTCCCCACGGTGGCCTTCGAACCGGCCTTGTCCTTCCACTCCGCGAGCTTGGCCGGCTCTCTGGTACCCCGCATCACCTCGTAGCCGTGCTTCAAGAGGCCATCGGATAGGGTCCGTCCCACGTCCCCCGAGCCCAGGACAGCGAGCTTCTTCATCTCATCCTCCCCCAGAGCTTCCAGGCTAGTCGGCCCGGCCCAAGCCCTTGTGCGATGGGCTGCTGGGCCGGGAAAGCGTTATGCGTCAGAATGCGCTAAACTATGTAGTGAATTTGACAATTTCGAAAGCCCAAGATCGTCGGCTCTGCCACGAGCCCACCTTCTGTCCGTCGATCTCGTGGGGCTTCCCCGCCGGTATGTGCATGAACGGCCGCCTGATGGCCACCGCGCCGGCCCGATAGTCATCGACTCGTAGGCCATCGTGTCGCCAGATTCTTCGAACCCGACTTCGCCGTCGTCTACGAGGAGCGGCCCGACCGTCGGAACGCACGCCGCGGTCCGGGCGGCGTCCGCCGGTTGGCGCTCGCTCTCTGGCACGATCGTTTCCCTTCTGGTCGTGGCGACCGCCACCGGCGCGGACCTCGCGGCTGCGGACGACGCGGACCTGTCGGTGAGCAAGAGCGGTCCGGCCACGGTGGCCGCGCTCGGAACGATCACCTACACCCTGACGATCGAGAATCTCGGCCCCTCCGACGCTACCGACGTGGCGGTGCAAGACGACCTGCCGTCGGGAGTGACGTTCCTCTCGGCGAGCGACGGGGGCAGTGAGGCGGGCGGGGTGGCGACCTGGCCGACGGTGGCGAGCCTGGCGAATGGCGCGAGCCTGACGCGCACCGTCACCGTGATCGCGCCGGCCTCCGGGACGCTCCTCAACATCGGCTCGGCGACGTCGTCGACCGGCGATCCCGACGCCTCGAACAACGACGGCTCGGCCAGCGCGAGCCGGGTAACCACTACGGTGACCGAGGGAGCGGATCTCGAGGTGACGAAGAGCGGGCCCGCGACGGTCAACGCCTTGGGCTCGATCACCTACACCCTGGCGGTCACGAACAATGGCCCTTCGCCGGCAATCGGCGTCGATGTTCAAGACGACCTGCCGTCGGGAGTGACGTTCGTCTCGGCGAGCGACGGAGGCACCGAGTCGGGCGGCGTGGTGACCTGGCCGACGGTGGCGAGCCTGGCGAATGCCGCCAGCTTCACGCGCACGGTGACGGTGACCGCGCCGGCTTCGGGGACGCTCCTCAACATCGGCTCGGCGAGCGCCATCACGCCCGACCCCGTCGATTCCAACAACAACGGCTCGGCGAGCGCGAGCCGGGTAACGACCACCGTGACCGAGGAGGCAGACCTCGAGGTAGTGAAGAGTGGGCCCGCGACCGTGAATGCTCTCGGTTCGATCACCTACACCTTGGTGGTCACCAACCACGGCCCCTCGACCGCGGCCGGCGTCGATATCCGGGACGACCTGCCGTCGGGCGTGACGTTCGTCTCGGCGAGCAGCGGGGGCACCGAGTCGGGCGGCGTGGTGACCTGGCCGACCGTCGCGACCCTCGCCAACGGGGCGGGCGTCACGCGCACCGTGACGGTGATCGCTCCGGCCTCGGGGACCCTCCTCAACGTCGGCTCGGCCACGGCGTCGACCGCCGACCCCGACGCTTCGAACAACGACGGCTCGGCGACCGGAAGCCGGGTGACCACCACGGTGACCGAGGAAGCGGACCTCGAGGTGGCGAAGAGCGGGCCGGCTACGGTGAACGCAGGTCGGAATCTCACCTACACGATCGTCGTAACCAACCACGGCCCCTCCACAGCCGCAAGCGTGGTCGTTCAAGACGAGCTGCCGCCGGACGTGACCTTCGTCTCGGCGAGCAACGGGGGCTCCGAAGCGGGCGGGGTGGTGACGTGGCCGACGGTGACGAATCTCGCCAACGGAGCGAGCGTGACGCGCACCGTGACGGTGACCGCGCCAGCCTCCGGGACGCTGCTCAACGCCGGGTCGGCGACGTCGTCGACCAATGATCCCGACGCCTCGAACAACAACGGCTCGGCGGCGGCGAGCCGGGTAACGACCACCGTGGCCGAGCAGGCGGATCTGGCGGTGGCGAAGAGCGGGCCCGCGACCGTAGGCGCCTTGGGCTCGATCACCTACACGCTGGTGG
>VBOY01000174.1:0-2395 GCA_005893295.1 Candidatus Eiseniibacteriota bacterium
AGACGCACCTGGCGGCCGAGCGGCGGCCAGTGATAGGCGAGCGCCGCGCGGGGATTCTCGTCCAGCTCGCGCGCCTTGCGGCTCTCGTAATGGGTGTAGAACGTGATCTCGTCCTCGACCGGGCGGGCCAGAACGATCCGCACCGAAGGGCACCCGTCGCGCGTCGCCGTGGCGAGTGCGGCCGCGGTCGGTTCGGCGATTCCGGCCGCCAGCGCCTGGTCGATCCACAGGCGGAGCTCGACGAGCGGATCGATGTCCATCTCGTCCTCGCGCAGCGCGCGGTGCGGGCCGCCAGCGTCGTCGATCGTCATGGTGAGCGTCTCGAGTCGAGCCATTCAAGAGCTCGAGCTCGAACCCGCGAGTGAAGCAGAGCGGGCGAGCCGGGTCCAGCGACGGCGGGCTCGCCTACCGGCAGCCCGCGGGCGAGGTGGTCGGCGGCGCCGAGGGGAGAGCGGAGGCCGGCTCCAGGGCGATCAGGACGAGGCCCAGGGCGACCACCAGGATCCAGCGCAGCGGATGGACGAGCCTCATCAGAAATCCAGCGGGACGTTCACCTCACCGGTCGCCGGGACATCCACCTCGCGGGTGACCGCCGTGAGGTCCGGGTGCCAAGCGTGAAGTGTGTAGCGGCCCGGGGGAAGATCCGGTAGCGCGAAGCGGCCGGAAGCGTCGGGGCGGGTGAAGCCGTGATTGGGCAGCACGAGCACGAACGCCGCCATCTGGGCATGGATGTCGCAATAAACCTGCACCAGCCCCGGCTTCTTGAACGTCACCTGCTTCGAGTGGCCGCGGGGATACTTGCCGAGGTCGAAGCGCTTGACGGGCGAGACACTGAAGACGTTGTGGTAGATCGGATCGCGGTTGGGGAAATCCACGGTGGTGCCGACGGCCACCGCGAGCACGCGCGGAGCGAACGCTTGATTCTGCTGGGCGAGCTGGGGAGGTGCGAGGGCGCGCGCGGCGAGCGACTCGGCGTGGGCTGGAAACGGATCGATCGAGATCACCGCATCGGTGACGGCGCCGCGGAGCACCGGATGGGCCCCCACGATGTGGTTTGCCTGGCCGGGGTAGGCGTCGAGCGACGCCCGGTCGCGGTGCTCGATCGCCGGAAGGCGCACCACGCCGCGAATCACCCCGCCCCATGCGGGGCTCGCGGCCAGGATCAGCAGCAGCCCCAGGGCCACCTTCCGGGTCGTCATGTCGAGGGTCACTCCGTGACGCGCGTGCAGCCCGCTCCATTCCATGGGCTTGCAGGAGGTATCGGATCGGGAGGGTCCACGCTTGAGGGTCGGGGCGGGCCTACTTGAGGGTCGAGGCGAGCCCTGCTAACGGTAGGCGGCGATTCCGGTGACCGCTTCGCCCAAGACGAGGGTGTGGATGTTGTGCGTGCCCTCGTACGTCTTCACCGATTCCAGGTTGCACATGTGGCGCATCACCGGGTACTCGGCCGTGATCCCGTTGGCCCCCAGGACGTCGCGGGCCTGGCGGGCCACCTCGAGCGCGATCTCACAGTTGTTGCGCTTGGCGAGCGAGATCTGCTCGGGCTTGAGCGTGCCGCGCTCCTTCATGCGGCCGAGCTGGACGCACAGGAGCTGAGCCTTGGTGATCTCGGTCAACATTCCGGCGAGGCTCTCCTGCACGAGCTGGAAGCCGCCGATCGGCCGGTCGAACTGGATGCGGCTCTTGCTGTACTCGGCCGCGGCGTGGAAGCACGCCATCGCCGCGCCGACCACGCCGAAGGCGATGCCGAAGCGCGCTTGAGAGAGACAGCCGAGCGGACCCTTGAGGCCGCTCACGTTCGGAAGCAGGTTCTCCTCTGGCACGTGCACGTCCTGGAGGATCAGCTCGCTCGTCACCGAGGCGCGCAGGCTGTACTTGCGCTTTTGTTCCGGGGCCGAAAAACCCTTGGTGCCCTTCTGGACCAAGAAGCCTCGGATCTCCTCGCGGTTGCCCTCGCCCTTGAGCTTCGCCCACACCACCGCCAGGTCGGAGACCGTGCCATTCGTGATCCACATCTTGGCTCCGTTGAGCACGTACCCATCGCTCGCCTTCACGGCGCAGGTGATCATGCCGGATGGATCGGAGCCGAAGTCGGGCTCGGTGAGCCCGAAGCAGCCGATCACCTCGCCCTTAGCCATGCGGGGCAGCCACTTCATGCGCTGCTCCTCGGAGCCATAGGCGTAGATCGGGTACATGGCGAGCGAGCCCTGGACCGAGGCGAAGGAGCGCAGACCCGAATCCCCGCGCTCCAGCTCCTGCATCGCGAGCCCGTAGGCGGTCGGCGTGACGCCCGCGCACCCGTACTTCTCGGGCAGCGTGGCTCCGAGCAGCCCCATCTCGGCGACCTCGGGGATGACCTCGGCAGGGAAGAAGGCTTCCTCGTACGCCCTCTCGA
>VBOY01000174.1:2474-5170 GCA_005893295.1 Candidatus Eiseniibacteriota bacterium
TCGGGAGGCTCGCGAGCGACCGTGAGCGATCGGGGCGAAAAGAGCGCAACGCAGTATAGGAGACCCCTCCTCGGGCTGACAACCGATCGCGCTCCGCGGAAGCGAGCAGGAGAGAAGGCGGCGTCGCGGCGTCCGCGCTCGTTGACAGCACCGGAGCCGTCTCCTAGTGTGCCGCGCCGGACGGCGAGCGTGCATGGTGGACCGCCGTCGATGGAGCCATGGAACGGGCTGCCTGAGCCCGCGACCACATCGAGGAGGAACCATGAACGCCAAGAAATGGAGTCTGCTGATGGCGCTTGGTCTGCTGGCCGCGGCGTCCCCCGCTCTCGCCGCCGGCAAGGGCTCGTGCGTGCTCGCGCTCGAGCTGGGCCAGGGCAACGCGATCGTGTCCGATGCGCTGCCGAGCACCTTCACGCCAGACTACATCAGCCTGACGCGGGTGCCGGAGATCAACGTGCAGGCCGAGCTCTGGTACATGAAGTCGGAGGACTACGCCCTGAACATCTCCGGCGGCGTCGGCTTCGGCAACTACAAGCAGGAGCCCAACGACCCGGGGGCCGATCCCGAGGACAAGTTCACCAGCAGCTCGTACCGGGTGCGGGTGGGCGGCGATCGCCTCGGTACGGTGGGAGAGCGCTTGACGCTGTTCGCCGGCCCGGGCCTGGAGTTCGACGGCGCCAAGGAGAAGGAGAAGCTTTCGGGTGCCACCACCGGTGAGATCGAGAGCTCCAGAAGCACGTTTTTCGCCCTCTCCGGACGGATCGGCGTCATGATGAAGCTGAACGAGGGCGCTTCGATCGTGGGGCGCATCGGCAACGCGTACGGCTATGCGAGCTCCTCCGCCGACAACGGCAACGCGAAGGCCAGCGGATGGGTGAACAACTTCGACGCCACGTGGGGTCTCGCCATGCACTTTGGCGCGAGCAAGTAGCGGTTTTTTCTAACGTCTGTGGAGGAAGGTGCTTGCGGCTCCATCGCAACCACGATGGGGCCGCGCCCGTAACTGGCTCGAGTGAGCGGCAAACGGTTCGCGGGACGGGAGTTGCGCGAAGCGGATGGTCGGCGTGGGATGCACGCGCCGGCTCCGGTCGCATTGACAGCGCGGTTGGCGGTCACTAGGCTGCGGCCCGGTTCGCCTGCCATCTGGGCTGCGTCCAAGGTCCTCGCGGACCGCGCCGGGGCGGAGCGATTGGGTCTAACCTCAAAAGGAGGATGAGATGCGGCGCACGAGTGTCTTAGTGTTCATGGCTCTTGCGATGGTCGCCTTGCCGATCGGATCGGCGTTCGCAGCGGGCTGGTCGATCACGGCATTCGGTGGAGGCGGCGTCCCGACGGGCGACCTGGCCGACGAGCAAAAGGGCAACGCGAAGTTCGGATACCAGATCGGTGGTGCGCTGGACCATGCCGTCAACGACATGTGGACGTTGGGTGTGGACGGGAGCTGGGTCCAGAACAAGAACGACGACGAAGGGAAGACTATCGACTTTGGCTTCGGCCCTGTCACGGTCGACGAGGCCAAGTACAAGACGTGGCAGGTCGGCGGCCACGCCAAGTACATGTTCCCGATGCAGAATGCCTCGATGAATCCATATGCCCTGGTGGGCCTCGGCGCCTACAACACCAAGCTCCACGTCAAAGTGACCGACCCGTCGAGCGGACAGTCGGCAGAGGACGACTTCAAGTTCGATACGCGGTTCGGCGGCAAGATCGGCTTGGGCACCATGTTCCGTGCCAACGACATGATCAAGCTGGGCGTCGAAGCCGATTACAACTTCATCTCCGAGGACAAGGACAAGACCGGCGGGGCTATCGAGAGCGCGCAGTATATCGGCATCAAGGGTCTGGTCTCCTTCAACCTAGCCCCGGCCGCCTCGGCGGGCGCAAAGTAAGAACTGTCTCCCGCGGCCCGGCCGGCTCTGCCGGCCGGGCCGTTGCATCTCTCATCGGCGGCTCGCCCCATGGGACGGCTCGGGCGGCGCCCGCCCCACGCACACCCCCTCACGCACAGCCCCTCACGCGCCGATTGCCAGGGTGGCTGCCTTCCCCTAGGCTCTCGCTCGTGTCTGGCTTCTGCCGCCCGCGAGAGGAGTCCTGGTGGTCCGCTGCGTGCCCGGTTTCGCCGCGCTGCTGCTGGTGAGCGCCGTGATCCCCCGCGACGCCGGATCCGCGCGCGGGAACGCGACCCGCTCGGTGGTATGGGCCAAGCACGGAATGGTGTGCGCCGCGCAGCCGCTGGCCGTCCAAGCCGGCGTCGAGATCTTGAAGCAGGGCGGCTCGGCGGTGGACGCGGCGATCGCGGTGAACGCGTGCCTGGGCCTGATGGAACCGACGGCCAACGGGCTCGGGGGCGATCTCTTCGCCCTGGTGTGGGACCCCAAGACCAAGAAGCTGGTCGGGCTCAATGGCTCGGGCCGCGCTCCGCTGGCGCTCACCGCCGAAAAGGTGCCGCCGGCGAAGGACGGCACGGTGCCGCTCTACACGCCCTTCTCGTGGACCGTGCCGGGTGCGGCAGACGCTTGGTTCGAGCTCCACGCGCGCTACGGCAAGCTCCCGATGGCCAGGCTGCTCGCGCCCGCGATCCGCTACGCCGAGGAGGGGTTTCCGGTCTCGCCGGTGATCGCCGAGAACTGGGCGGTGGGGGCCAAGCGGTTCGCCGACATGCCCGGGTTCCGCGACGTCTTCATGCCGGGCGGCAA
>VBOY01000175.1:0-1687 GCA_005893295.1 Candidatus Eiseniibacteriota bacterium
CCAAGACGAATTCACCCGGCCGTCCGGTTGCCATTAGTGAGTCCAGCCCTTCTGGCACAACGCTCGCAGCTGGCCAGCCGTTGTCGAGAGAGCTGGTTCCGCACCTGAGTCTGGGTGGTGCCCAACTGCCAAATTACTGATTCACCACCGAGTGCGTGATCCCGGTGCTATTGACCCAACGCACTTTGCCCCCGACCTTGACGGTCACGCTGGAAGGATTGAACCCCGGCGTCGACACCCCGACGACGTTGACGAGAACCGAATCCACGGTCGAGCTTGCGGCAACGGTGACACTGTTACCGGTCATGATGGTGGGGTGAATCCCGCACTTATACGCTACGACTCCAGCAGTGTTGAACGTGAACGAGCTACTGCCCCCGCCTGCCGCTAGGGGCAGGGCGCCTAGGTTGGTGCCCCCGCTACCACCCGGCGACACTGGATTGCCGCTGTTGTTCTTCGAGCACGCGATGAATGCTCCGATACCAACGAGTAGAACGACCGCAAGGAGCGGAAGGAAACGACGAGCCCTCTTCAAGGTCTCCACGACTGCCTCCACTGGCCGATACGCCACCAGAAAGTGCGGCCCCCCCGGACGGATAGAAGGGTTTTTCAATGGCGACCGCGGTCGGCCCGATTCACCGGCGCTTGCGCCTTTATTACCGGGCAACGCGCGCCTTCACTGGACCACGAGCCTCCCGTGGTACATGTCCATTCCGCAGGCGAAAGTGAGCGTACCCTTTTCCTGCGGCGGAATCCTGATTTCGACCGGTTGGTTCAGGGGCAGCCTACGCGTCTCGTTCAAGGACGGGAACACGACCTCCTTGGCACACGTGTTGTCCGACGTGCGGGTGACGACAAGCGTGATAGGCCTGCCGGCGGGAATCGTGAGGGAACCGGGGTGGAAGCCCCCTCCGTCCACGGTCAGCCGGAAGCGCCGTTCGTCCGCCGAACGCGGTGCCAGCCGACCGGCCGACATCCGGCCCTCATCACCTGAACGCATGTCCCGCCCCACCGCGAGCTTCTTCTGCGCCACGGCACGCCATTCCGGCTGCTCGACGATGCGTCCGATGTAGTCTTCAGTGAAATCACGGTCCTGAAGCAGCGCTTCCATCAGGAGCCCGCGACTCCACTCGCTGGAGAGTAGCCGGTCGATCTCCTTCCTGGCCTTGCGCTCATTGGAGCTCTCCCCTCCCATGCCCTGGTGGCCGCCAGCGCCCGAGGGCGTGGTGCAACATTGGCTGCGTGCTGGCTGCGGGGCGAACGCTAGCGGCAGAACCAGAGCCCAGATCCAGATGCGAAACGCCATGGTCGAATCCTCCTTCTTTAGGGAGCGAGGTTGAAGCGTCGAGGGCCCACTCGTGGCCGGTTCACTTGGCGGCGATGGTTCCACCGAGCATGTGCATGCCGCAGATGTAGTTCAGGGTGTCCGCCACGCCGTTGGGGACGTCAATACGTACCGCCTGATTGAGCGGCAGCGCACGACGCTCATTCAGCGCCGGGATCAAGATCTCCTTGGCGCAGGTCCGGTCGGTTTTGCGCGTGATGACCAAAGTGAACGCCTGCCCGCGCGGCACTTCCGCCCGGGCCGGCTCGAATCCGCCGTCAGTCACCGAAAGTTGTACTTCCTGTGGTCCCGCGGTGGACTTCTGTGCCTGATTGCAGCCCGCCGTCACGGCGCCAGCGAAGA
>VBOY01000175.1:1752-8269 GCA_005893295.1 Candidatus Eiseniibacteriota bacterium
TGGTCGCCGGTGGTTCCGGAAGCCGGCGGCCCTTCCACCACGCGAAGATCGCGGGATAGACGAGCAGCTCGAGAACGAACGAGGTGACCACGCCACCTACCATCGGTGCCGCGATGCGCTTCATCACGTCGGCACCGCTCCCGTGGCCCCACATGATAGGCAAGAGGCCGAACAGGATCGCGCACACGGTCATCATCTTGGGGCGAATGCGGTGGGCCGCCCCCTCGACGATGGCCTGGGTCAGATCGCTGCGATCCTTCAGCGCACCACGCTTCGAGTGTTCCGCGTGCGCGAGGTTGAGATAGAGCAGCATCACCGTGCCGGTCTCCGCATCGAGGCCGGCGAGCGCGATCATCCCCACCCAGACCGCAACGCTGAGGTTGTAGTGCAGCAGCCACACCAGCCACACCGCTCCAATCAGCGAGAACGGCACGGCGAGCATCACGATCGCGGTCTCGGGCACCGAGCGCAGATTGAAGTAGAGCAGTCCGAAGACAAGGAGCAGCGTGACCGGGATGACTAGCGCGAGCCGGGCCTGGGCGCGCTCGTAGTACTTGAACTGACCGGCCCAGTCGAGCCGGTAGCCCGGTGGGAGCTTCACCCGCTCTGCGACCGTGCGCTGAGCGTCGTGGACGAAATCGGCCAGCGGGCGGTCGGCGACGTCCACCGACACCAGGGCCACCAGCTGCCCATCTTCGTCCTGGATCATGGGCGCGCCGGTGCTGAAGTGGATGTCGGCCAGCTCGGCGAGCGGGATCTGGGCGCCCGACGGCGTGGGGACAAGTACGCGCTTGAGCGCCTCCGGATCGTCGCGCAGCTCGCGGGCATAGCGGACGGCGACCGTGTAGCGCTCCCGCGCTTCAACCGTCTGGGTGACGGACATTCCGCCGATGGCGGACTCGATGACGTCCTGGACGTCTCCTACCGTGAGCCCATAGCGTGCTGCTTCATCGCGGCGGACGTCGAAATCGAGGAAGTAGCCGCCGGTGACACGTTCGGCGAAGGCGCTGCGCGTCCCTGGGGCTGGGGCCGAACACTTTGACCCCGACAGCGCTCCTGACACCGGTAGCGAGCATCTCGTTACGCGTCTGGATCGGCATCCACCAGATGTTGGGCATGCCTGGGAAGCGCATACGCCGGTCCATGTCGGCGATCAACCGCTCCCACGTCATGCCCTTGCGCCACTGGCTCTCGGGCTTGAGCGACACGACCGTTTCCACCATCGAGAGCGGCGCTGGATCGGTGGCCGTCCTGGCGCGGCCGATCTTGCCGAAGACCGTCTCCACCTCCGGCACGCTTCGAAGCCGGCGATCCATTTGCTGGAGCACTGAGCTCGCTTCCGTGTCGGACATCCCGGGTGGCGCGGTAGGCATGTAGAGCAACGTGCCCTCGTTCAACGGCGGCATGAACTCGCTGCCCAGGCGCAGGAACACGGGGATGGTCGAAAGCAGCAGGAGCGCCGCGGCAAAGACCACCAAGCGCCGCCTCCGAACCGCAAACCGCACGACGGGTGCGTACCAGTGGACAAGCAAGCGAGACACCGGATGCTCGCTCTCCGCGCGAATGCGACCCCGAATGAACCACGCCGCAAGGGCGGGCGTGAGCGTCACCGCCAGGAGCGCTGCGAACGCCATCGAGAAGGTCTTGGTGAAGGCCAGCGGCTTGAACAGCCGACCTTCCGTAGCTTCGAGCGTGAAGATCGGCAGGAACGAGACCGTGATGACCAGCAGCGCGAAGAAGATCGGCCGGCCGACTTCCTTCAAGGCGTGGACGATCGCATCCTCTCGTGCGCCTTGTCTCCCGCTGGCCTCCCACGCCTCGAGCTTCTTGTGGACGTTCTCGACCATGATGATCGAGGCGTCCACCATCGCGCCGATCGCGACCGCGATGCCGCCCAGCGACATGATGTTCGCGGTGAGGCCCATCCGCGCCATCGGGATGAAGGCGAGCACGACCGCAATCGGAAGCGTGAGGATGGGGATCAAGGCGCTACGGAAGTGGAACAGGAAGAGGACAATCACCGCGCTGACGATGAGCATCTCCTGCAGCAGCTCGTGCCGGAGCGTGTGCACGGCGCGCTGGATCAGCTCCGAACGATCGTAAGTGACCACCACGCGCACGCCCGGCGGCAGCGAACCCTGCACTTCGCGGAGCCGGCGCTTCAGGCCCTCGATCACGTTCAGGGCGTTCTGGCGCTGGCGCATGATGACGATGCCACCCACGACCTCCCCCTGGCCGTTGAGCTCGGCCAGGCCACGGCGCTGCTCGGGACCCAGGTGCACCTGCCCTAGATCGCGGAGCGTGACCGGGGTGCCGTCGGCGCTCACCTTGACCGGGATGCTCTCGAGATCTGCGAGGCTGTGGATGTACCCGCGTCCGCGCACGGCATTTTCGTGCTCGGCGACCTCGATCACGCCGCCCCCCACTTCATTGTTCGAACGGCGGATCGCTTCGGCAACGGTCCCGATCGGGACGTTGTAGGCGAGCAACCGGTCGGGATCGAGGTCCACCTGATACTGGCGGACGAATCCGCCCACCGAGGCGACGGAAGGAGCGCAGTTGCGAGAGGTCGTGCCGCCCGGTCGTATCGACGAGGGCGTACTCGAACACCCAGCCCACTGCGGTGGCGTCGGGTCCGAGCGTGGGGTTGACGCCCTCGGGGAGCTTGCCGCGGATCGAGGCGAGGTACTCGAGCACCCGGCTCCTCGCCCAGTAGAGATCGACGCCGTCCTTGAACACCACGTAGACGAAGGAGTCCCCCAGCATCGACAGGCCACGCACGTATTGCACGCCGGGGGCAGCACGGAGCGCCGTTACGATCGGATATGTGATCTGATCTTCGACCAGATCCGGGCTCCGCCCGGCCCACTCGGTCGAGATGATGACCTGGGTGTCGGATAGGTCGGGGATGGCATCGAGCGAGGTATGCAGCGCGGCGTAGATGCCGAAGCCCGCCGCGATCAAGATCCCGCCCAGGGTCAGGGCCCGGTTCTTGGCGCACCAGCCAATCACGCGTTCGATCATGGTGCGCTTACCATTTCTGCGCGGCCGACTTGAGCTTGCTTTCGGCGGCGACGAGGAAGTTGCCCGAGGTCACGACGACCTCACCGGGCTTCAAGCCCGAGAGCACCTCGAAGTAGTCGCCGGCCCGGGCGCCAAGCTGCACCTCTCGTGGCGCCAGGCGACCGTTGCCGACATCGACGAAGACCACGCGTCGCTCCCCCGTCGGCAGCACCGCGCTCTCCGGCACCGCTAGCCGCTTCCCGAGGGCGACCTCGAGCTCGACGTTCACGAACATCCCGGGCTTGAGATCCCCTCGGGGGTTGGGGACCTCGACCCGCACCTGCCCGGTACGCGTCTCCGCCTGAAGCGCAGGGGAAATGAACGAAACGCGGCCGTGGCGCGAGCGCTCATCGAGGTAGGGGTTCGTCAGGCTCGCCGCCATCCCGACGCGCAGTAGCGGCAGGTCGACCTGATAAACGCTCGCGAGGACCCACGCCGGATCGAGCGGCGCGATCTTGTAGAGCACCTGCCCGGCCGTGAAGGCGCTGCCGCGGGCAATGTTCTTCTCGGTCACGACTCCACCCACGGGAGCGACGATCGGGAGCGCCTCGCGTGGTTTGCCCTCGCGCGCGATCTGCTGAATCTCGCCAGGCGTGATGTCCCACAGCTCGAGACGCCGGCGAGCCGCCAGCGCGAGCTCGGTTTCGGGCGGACCCGGGACCACCACGCTCGAGTCACCCGCGACCCACAGGGCTTCGATGTATTCCTTCTGCGCCGACCAAAGCTCCGGGCTGTAGGCGGTGAACAACACCTCGCCGGCGTGCACCGGCCGGCCCGTAAAATCCACGCGCAGATCGCGCACAAAGCCCGAAAACTTGAGCGTCACCTCCGCCTGTCGTGTCTCGTCGTACGCGACTCGCCCGACCGCGCGCACGGTAGCCGAGAGGTTCCTGATCTGGACCGGCGCGGTGCGAATGCCGATTTCCTGCCGGCGGGCAGCGTCGATGGTGATCGTTCCTGGAGCCGACTCCATCCCCGCTCCAGGTCCTGCCTGTTCCTGAGACGACCCGGTCGCCGGCATTCCCGACATTCCTGACATGCCGGACATTCCGGGCATGCCCTCGACCGCCTTATCGCGCCCCGCAGATGGCGTACCACCGGCGAACGCGAGCCCAGGAGTGCTCGTGCTGAGCCGGTACGCCGCTTCGACGGCTGCCCCACCCTTGGGCCGGACGCGAACGTTCACGTCCCACTCGCCATTCATCGCCAGGCCGTATTCCGCGCGGTAGACTCCCGGCTTCACCTCCTTGACCTTGCCGCGACTCTCCATGTACGGCATCGCGCCCATGGCGGGCATGCTCACCACGGCGTCCACCGCGGCGCCCCGCACCGCTTTGCCGGCGGCGTCGCGAACGATGATGATCAGGGCGTTGTCGCCGGAATGAGGCGGGTCGGGCGTATTGGCTACGCCGACTTGGAGTCCACCGACCGGCTGCAGCGGTGCCTTGCCCGCGCCTTCCGCTCCGCCATTCCGCCTCTGACAGGATGCGAGCAGCCACAGGGACCCCACGGCGAGCAGGGCGAACACGAGAAGCGCGGCGGATTTCGTGCGTGCTCGGGTATTCATCGCTGATCCTCCCTGTCGGGCGAGACCGCGTCGGCGGCGAGCGCCCGCTGCAGCTCGGCCTGTGCGTGATGTGCCATGACCTGCGCCTCGTAAAGCTCCAGCCTCGCCCGGGACAGATCGCGCGTTGAGTTCAGCAAGGCGAGGGAGTCGCTCCTGCCGCCCTCGTAGGCGGCACGGATCGCCTTCAGTGAGCGCTCGCTCGCCGGGACGACAGCGTCTCGCATGATCTCGACATCGTGCAGAGAGAGTCCCAGCGAAGCCGACGCTTCTTCGATCCGCTGCTCAATACGGTCGCGAACCGCCAGTCGCTCCGCCTCGGCCTTCGACAGCGCCGCCTGTGCCTCTCGCTCCCGAGATGCGAGTCGCCCGAAGTAGAGCGGCAGGTTGAGGGACACCCCGACCGTGGCACGGAGTTCGGTCTCACTCCAGAATCGGTCGTAGGCAGCGCCGAGCCCGAGCCCGGGTAACCGCTCCCGGTGTACGAGAGTCGCGTCAGCGGCGGCGAGTTCCGGCCACCTGGGCGTCACCAGGGCGCTCAGCCACTCTCTGGTGTCGGGCGCCTCGGGCAAGGGCAGGTCGCGTGGCGGCTCGGCCAGCGCCGTGCTCTGCGGCAGGTGGAGCAGGGCCCGCAAACGCGCGAGGATCATCCGGCGCTGCTGCCTGAGGACGACGCCGTCGTGCTCCAGCATCGCGAGTTCGGTCTCGGCTTGCAGCGGATCGGTCTGACCGACCGTGCCCGCCGAGTACTTGGCCAATGCGACTCTCCGCGACTCCCTCATGAGCTGGACCAGCTCGCGATTGGTTTCCTGGCTCCGGCACACGCGGTAGTAGTCGAAGTAAGCCTCACGCACGTCGCGCAGCAAATCGAGTCGCACGGTTTCGAAGTCGTAGGCCGCCACCTTGGCCTCGCTGCTTGCTGCGCGACGACGCAACCCGCGCTGGCCGAAGATGGGAAACTGCTGCGTGAGGCCGACGCGGTATGCCGGATCGACGGAGCCACTGCCGAGGCTCCGCGGCGCCAGCATGCCCTCGAGCATGGGATCCTCGAGCGCCCCGGCCTGATCCGCCCGCGCTCCTGCCTCCCGCCAGGCCTCGCGCATTGCGGAGAGCGAAGGATTGCGCGCCAGGGCCGTTTGCTCGACCCATGCCAGGCTCAGCGTCGAGTCCGAAGGAAGCGAGTCCGGGCTCGCGACATCGGCAGCTCGCGCGAACGCGGCGGATGTGAGGCCGAGCAGTAGGACCAGACTCTGGGCGAGTCGGGATCGGCTCAGACCAAAGTAGCGATGAACCATGATTCGAGAACCCCCGATAGCGGGTGAGCAGCCCTCCCTGAGCCAGAGGCATCAGGGCGTTGACAACGGGCCGAACACGGGCCGTCTCGAACGCTGGTTCACTTCACCAACGTCGAGGGGCCGAGGGTTCTCGTCTAGAGTCGAAGGAAGTCGGAGAGGTAGCCTGAGGCGGGAGTTCGCGGGGTTCTGCGGTGGTTGGCACGCGCAGTCAGGTCGCGATCAGGTAGCATCGGCAGGACGAGGCCGGTGTCGGCCGCGAGCAACTGTGCGTGTTCGAGAACCGGCCTATCAGCGGGCGCAGCCGCGAGTCGGGAGTCCATGGCAGACTGCCCCCCGACGAACTTGCAGCAGCCATTCCCGATCCCGTCGCCGGGCTGCTCCGCACTTGCGTGACCATGGCAGAGTGGGCACGCAGGCCCCGCCTCGGCCATGCCGAGAGTGCAAACGAAATGGCCGGTAGCTCCGCCGGGTAGCGACACGAGCATCGCTGCCAGCAGGGTCCACGACATCATCGTTCGCACGAATCGCGTCACGGTAGGAGAGCCACCCATGGAAGACCGAGCCCGATCACTGGGTTCTTACGATGCGGCATGTT
>VBOY01000173.1 GCA_005893295.1 Candidatus Eiseniibacteriota bacterium
TCCATTGCAGCAGCGGCCCGCTGGTGTGAAGCGCGAGCCGGATCGCTGGGTAGCGCTCGAGGAAGGCGAGGAAGGGCGCGTAGGCATCGCGGTGCGCTTGCTCGAGCACCTGGTCGAAGTTGCCCACCGGCTGATGGTCGTGAACGACCAGCACCAGGCTTATGGGGTGCATCACGGTGCGGTCGTCAGGCGAGCAGGCGCGTCACGGGGTCGCCGTCTCGGGGTCGAGCGCGGCCAGCGGCTGGGGTCGCGAAGACGGCACGTCCTGCACCTCGAGCGAAACGCCGCGCTCCCGCAGGCGACGGGCGAGCGCGCGGTCCGCGGCGTCGAGATAGATGTACTCGTTGACCTTGGTCTTGCCGGGCGCGTAGTGGAGGCCGCCCAGGTTGAGCGCGCGGATCGTGGCTCCGGCCTCGACCACCCGGAGCGCGGTTTGGAGGTCGCGCAAGAGCAAGAATGCGCCCCCTTTTGCGTCGCGCTCGGCGGCGTAGCCCGCCGCCACCTCGTCCACCGTCACCACCTTGACCTCGATTCCCGGGGCCGCGCCCTTGAGCAGGTCCCGCTCCCACGGGCTCGCCGCGTCGTCGACCACCCAGATCCGCCGTGGATGCAGTCGCGCCCCCCAGGCCAACACCACCTGGCCGTGCACGAGACGATCGTCGACGCGCTCGAGCACCCAGCTCATGCCAGCTGGCCGTCGTGGAGTCGGATGCTGTCCTTGCCCTTCTGCAACAGGCGCTCGGCCAGCGCGCGGGGCGGCAATTCGTCGCGGTTGTGGAGGTAGTCGATCAGCGTCGGCAGATTGAGCCCGGTCACCACGATCACGTCGCCGTGGCCGCGGGCCGCCGCCACGCCACAGACGTGACAGGAACCGCCCCAGAAGTCGGTGAGCACCAGACCGCCGTCGGTCCATCCCTCGACCTTGCGGGCGATCTCCCGCTCCAGCCCCTCGCGCGACAAACCCTCGTTCGACAGCACCTCGACCCCCTCGACCACGCCGTACACGCGCGCGGCCGGCGCGCGCGGCGCTCTTGCGCTTCATCAGCTCGATCAGGTGCTGGTTCAGCCGCTCGGCGGGCGAGTAGCCGCCGGTCACCTTGACCAGATAGTTGAGGGAGATCACCTCGGCGATCACCGTGATGTTCTTGCCGGGCGTGATCGGCACCTGGACGAGCGGGATCTCGACCCCGAGATAGGCGGTCTTGCGCTCGTCGAGACCGACGCGCTCGTAGTCCTCCTCGGCCGACCACTCGCGCAGGTTGACCTCCACCTCGACTCGTTTCTGCAACCGAATCGCACGGATGCCGAAGATCGCCTGCACGTCGATGATGCCGAGCCCGCGGATCTCCATGTGGTGGCGTAGCAGCTGGTTTCCGGTGCCGATCAGCACGTCGCCGTGCCGCTTGGTGATCGTGACCACGTCGTCGGCCACCAGCCGATGCCCGCGCTCGACCAGATCGAGCGCAGTCTCCGACTTGCCGATCGCGCTTCGCCCGGTAAACAGCAGGCCACAGCCGTACACGTCGACCAGCGAGCCATGCACCGTAACCTCCGGCGCGAAGCGATGATCCAGGTACGAGGTGAGCGAATGGATGAAGGGGGTGGTGCTCTGCGGCGTGCGCAGCACCGGAACCTGCGAGCGGTTGGCGCAGGCCACCAGGTACGGCGGCACCTCCAGGGCCTTGCACACCACGATCAGGGGCATCTCGAACTTGAACAGCCGGTCGATCGCCGCCCGCACCTCCTCGGGATCGAGCGTCGCCAAGTAGGTGAGCTCGGTCTGGGCGATGATCTGGATGCGCTCCGGCAGGAAGTTCTCGACGAACCCCATGAGGGCCATGCCGGGCCGATGGATGTCGCTGACGATGATCTCGCGACGCGAGGCGAGCGATTCGGTGAGGGGCTCGAGCTGAAGCTCTTGGCGCTGGTCTTCGAACAGCCGGGCAACGCTCAGGGCTTGCACGCCGGTTCAGTCCTCCGTCATGTCCGAAGCCTCGTCCTCGAGCCCCGGCTCGTAGGTCTCGGCCGCGCGCGGCACCCCATCGGCAGTACGCGTGCGGTCGCCCTTGTGGCGTCCGTCACGCTTGTCCTTGAGACGTCGGATCTGGTGTTCGAGGCGGTCGGCGGCCAGATCGATCGCGGTGCGCGGGTGATCGGACTGCTCGCGGCTCACGACTTCGCGGCCGTCGAGCCGCAGCGTGATCTCGGCCGTGTGCCGGTACTTCTCGGCGGTGACCACCAGATGTGCTTCGTGAATGTCGCGCGGGGCGATGCGGGACACCTTCTCGAGACGCTGCTGGGCGAATCCCCGCACTTCGTCGTCGAGCTCGCAGTGGCGAGCAGTGGTGGTGACGATCATGGATGGATCCCTCTGTTGGGTGTCGAGGGCCCGCGGCCTGCTCCCGGGCGCGCGATGTGCGCCCGAAGCGCGTAGCAGGGCCAGGTTCGGGGCCGGCCTTCGGATGGCGTTCATGCCACGCGGCGGCGGAAGCGGGCCGGCAGGATGCTGAGCTGCTCGCGGTACTTGGCAACCGTTCGGCGTGCGATGCGGAGCCCCTTTTCGTGCAACAGCTCGGCGATGCGCTGATCGGACAACGGCTCTTTCCTGTCCTCCTCCTCGATGAGAGTCTTGATGATGTCCTTGGCGGTGCGGGCCGAGACGTCTTCCCCGTCTTCGGTTTCCAGCCCGCTTGAGAAGAAGAACTTCAGCTCGAAGACGCCACGCGGCGTCTGCACGTACTTGCCACTACACACGCGGCTCACCGTGGACTCGTGCATGTCGATCTGCCGAGCCACCTGTTGCAGGGTGAGCGGGCGCAGGAACGCGATCCCCTTGTCGAAGAACTCCCGCTGCTCGCGGATGATGCAGTTCATTACCTTGATCATGGTGCGGCGGCGCTGCTCGATGGTCTGAATGAGCCAGCGCGCCGAGTTGAGCTTGCCCTGAATGTACTCTCGCGTCTTGTTGTCGCCGGAGTTCTTGGCGTCGGTCTTCTTCTTCTCGCGCAGCACGCTCTCGTAGGCCGACGAGATCCTGAGCCGCGGCACGTTGCGATCGTTGAGCAGCACCACGTACTCGTCGTCCACGCGCTCGACGATCAGATCCGGCACCACGTACTTGGGATCCTCGCTCGACACCTGGAGCCCCGGCTTGGGATTGAGCGTCGCCACGGTGTCGGCGGCTCCCTGGACCTCCTCGACCGAGCACCTGAGCTGGCGCGCGATCTCGGGGAAGCGCCGATTCACCAGGTTGTCGAACTGGTCGTGGATCAACCGCCACGGCAGCGTGTCCCTTTCGTTACGCGCCTCGAGCTGGATGAGCAGGCATTCGCGCAGATCGCGCGCCCCTACCCCCACCGGTTCGAGCGCCTGGATCACGCGCAGCACGCGCTCGCACTCCTCGACCGGGCGTCCGGTCGTCGCNGCCCCGGTCGTCCAACGAGCCGACCAGGAACTCGGCCAGCTCCATGTACCCGGCCGGCAGGTCGAGGAAGTGGAGCTGCTCGAGCAGGCTTTCGGCGAGCGTGGTGCGCGTCACCGGGACCTTCTCCAGGAAGTCGGCGCTGGTCTCGCTCTGCGGCACGTAAGCCCGGTCGAACGCCCCGTCCTGCATGTACTCGGCCCAGTCGATCGGGTCCTCCTCGACGGGCTCCTCGGGCTCTTGGTTGGCCACCTCCTCGGGGGACTCCTCCTGAGCCAGGTCCTCGTTCTCGGTCACCTCGTCGACCTCTTCGAGCAGCGGGTTCTGCATGATCTCCTGCTTCAGGATCGCCTGCAGCTCGAGGGTCGGCACCTGGAGCAGCTTGAGCGCCTGCTGCAGGCGCTGCGTCATGATCAGCGCCGGCCTCTGCGACAGGCTGAGCGAGTGTCTCATCTCCATGACGAACCCCGTTTCATAGGCTGAAGCGCTCGCCCAGATAGATCTGGCGTGCCCGTGGATCGCTGGCCAGCTCCTCGGCCGAGCCTTGGAGCAGGATGCGACCCTCGTACATGATATACGCGCGGTCCGTGATGCGCAGCGTCTCGCGCACGTTGTGATCCGTGATCAATACCCCCAGGCCGCGTTCGCGCAGCCGTGCCACGATGTCCTGGATCTCCGC
>VBOY01000179.1 GCA_005893295.1 Candidatus Eiseniibacteriota bacterium
GCGAGCCCGATCGCGACCACGAACGGCAGGCTCATACCGGCGGGCACGTTCGCGGGCGTTGGAAGGGCGATCGCGGCCGACGCGCCAAGCTCACGGTCGTCGAGCCAGATAAGGTGACCGTCCTCACCGCTCTTCGGGTTCGACGGTGGCGCGGGGAGTGCGCCGCCGGGCGTGAGCTGTGTATACGCGGCACGACCGAGACGCATCTTGCCATCCCATTCGTTTCCCACGGCGATCGGCGCATCGCGCGCGGCGACGCGGACGACCTGCAGCCCGCCGCGACGGCCGCGAGGCGCAAGCGTGATCACCTCGATGCGCGCATGGCCGTGTCGATCGAGGACCGCGAGCGGAATCGAGTCCTCGACCAGGAACGCCTCGGCCTCACCGCTAAGAGACAGCAGCCCGAAACCGGTGCGTGAACGCGCGGCGAGGTCGGCGCGGTAGCGGCGCGCCGCGGGTTGATCGCCGCGGCTCGCATCCGGAAACTCGAGCGCATCGGTCAGCACGACACGCCCGTGGACCGGATGCGTGATCCCGAGCGATAACCACCGACCGTTCGGCGTGACCGTGCCGGAGACGATGCCGTTGCCGACGTCAAGCGGCTTGTACGAACGCCTCGGGTCGAGACGCGTCGGGCCCAGGCTAGGCGTCCACCGCGTTGCCGCTGGTCGCGTCCATCCAGCGGACGTGCGCGAGATCGAACGCGAGATGAACGTCCTGGTCCGGACGCACCGCGGTGTCGACCGGTGCTTCGACCTTCACGGGCGTCTTGCCGACCAGTACGGTGACGAGCGCATTCGAGCCGAGCGGCTCGACGACCATGACCTTCGCGGGTAGGCCCTGGTCGGCGAACGCGATCTGCTCGGCGCGGATCCCGAGCAGCAGATGGCGGCCCGCCTCGAGCCGGCTGCCATCGAGCGGAAGGCGGAAGCCGTCGCCGACGAAGGCATTGCCGTCGACCGCGCCGCCGAGGAAGTTCATCGGTGGCGAGCCGATGAAGCCTCCGACGAACTGCGACGCGGGATGGTCGTACAGGCGCATCGGCGGCTCGCACTGTTCGATCACGCCCTCGCGCATCACCGCGATCCGATCGCCCATGCTCATCGCCTCGACCTGGTCGTGCGTCACGTACACCGTCGTCCGGCGGACCTCACGGTGAAGGCGCTTGAGGTCGGCACGTGCCTGGAGCCGGAGAAGCGCGTCGAGATTCGAGAGCGGCTCGTCCATGAGCAGGACCGGTGCGTCCATCACGATCGCGCGCGCGACCGCGACGCGCTGCCGCTGACCGCCGGACAGCTGTGCGGGATACCGATCGAGGAAACGCTCGAGCTGGAGGAGGGCCGCCCCCTCTTTCACGCGACGCTCGATCTCCGGCTTTGGCCGGCGGTGCATCCGCAGACCGAACCCGATGTTGTCGCCGACGGTCATGTGCGGAAACACCGCGTA
>VBOY01000176.1 GCA_005893295.1 Candidatus Eiseniibacteriota bacterium
CACCGCATCGCTATGGTGGAAGCATCCAATTCGTGTACCATTACTGAGTCCTTCTGACCCGAGAAGGGCGCGACGCCCGTGCTCGCGTAGCCGACACGCAGCCGGGTCGTGGCGTAGCAGCGGCCGTTTGGACGCGCGCTTCGCCTCTCAGTCCCCCCCCGGGCTGGGATCGGGCATCGTCCAAGTTCGTCCGGCCGCAGCGCGGGCCCCCGACATCCTATGGCCTGCTCCCTAGCAATGGAGGAAACCGTGCACCCAACTCACCCGGGGCGAAAACGCCCCGCTCTCACTTCCATCCTTCTGGCTTCCCTGCTCGGCACAGGGGCGCTCACCTTGGTGCAGTGCACCATGGTGGGAGATCGCTTGACCGGGTTGCCTTCGAACAGCCAGGCACCGGTCAGCTGCGTTCAGGGCTGCAATGATCAGTACGCAGACCTGTTCAAGGCCGAGCAAAGGCGTCACCTTACCGCGCTGGAAGCCTGCCTATCGCTCGATGCGGGAGATGAGAGGAACGACTGCCTCACGGCGGAGTCCAATCTCCACGAGACGAACATGACGAATCTCACGCAGGGCAAGGTGGACTGCCAGGACGGGTGCCATAACCAAGGCGTGGGTAACGGAGGCTGATCGAGGCTCGGCTGTCAACTCATGAAGGCGCGCCCTCCGCTTCGAGCGGCCGGGCGCGCTTTTCGTTTTGTTGCGACGTTCGGTGCCCGGCATGTACCGGATGGCCCTCGGGCCACCCTTGGTCGTTGACCACACCCACTCATTCCCCTACGCTGCCCGGCGGTCGGTTCCTCGTTGCCCCCAGGGGATTAAGCCATGGCAGAATGGACTCGCGTGGTGATCCATTACGGTGACGGCAAAATCGTCAAGGGCACGACGCAGGACTTCTTTCCGAACCGCCCCAGCTTCCACCTGATTCCGGCCAGCGGTGGGCAGCCGGTCCAGGTCATGTGCCGCATGCTCAAGGCGGCCTTCTTCGTCAAGAGCTTCGAAGGCGATCGCCGCCGCAGGGACCTGCCCGGGTTCATCACCGGCCCGCAGGAGACCCAGCAGGGCAAGAAGATCGCGGTGCGGTTCAACGACGGTGAGGTGCTGTGCGGTTACGCGAACTCGTACCTTCCGGACCGTGAAGGGTTCTTCCTGTTCCCCGCGGATTCGGCCGGCAACAACCTGCGCGTGTACGTCGTGGTGGCCTCCGCCGTGGAGGTCAAGGTGGGACCGGCGGCCGAAGCGTTGGCGCAGAAGACGCTGGCGCGGAGCCGCGCCTCCGGTGACTCGGGAGACGCATGACCTCGTTCAAGCATCGGCTGCGCCGCAAGCGCGCCAAGCACTCCGCCCGCAAGAAGGCCGAGAAGGCGAAAGCGGCGCGCAAGCGCCGCCGCTAGCCGGCCGCTCCAGCGCTCCCACGCTGACCCTCACCGAGGGGGCCTAGCAGGCTCCTCGGCCGGGAGCGGCGCGTCCAACCGGCCTCGGAGTGTCATCTCCGCCGGCTCCGTCCCTACTGGCCGATGTCCAGGTACTTGAGGTCGAGCGGCCCGAACAGCCCGCCGCTCTGGCCGCCGAAGAGCTCGCTTCCGCGCCTCAGGTCGTCCGCCGTGACGTCTACGATCGGCAGGGACAGATCCTCGACCGCCGCCACCTTGGAGGTGGTGGGAAGCGAGAGGCGCTCGCTCGCCAGATAGTCCTCGAACTCGTCCAAGGTCCAGGCGAACAGGGCATCGACCTCCCAGACCAGCTGAACCACCTTGCCTCGCAGCAGGTCTGGTGGGTCGTCCGGACCCGTCGGCTGCAGCAGACCCACTGCGCAGCAGTCGCATCCGAACCAGAAATCGAGGTCTCGCGCGAGCTTGAGGTTGACGCCAACCCGGGCCTCGCTCGGCGCGTCCTTCCACACGCTCGTGAGCAGCTCACTCAGCGCGAACAGATAGCGCAGCAAGGCCATCGGATCGTCGCTCGCGGCCCCGTGCAGGCCGGTGCCGAGCACGCGCAGGTTACGGATCGCCTCGAGCCGCACCCAGGGTGAGCGCCGGCTGGCCAGCGCCGTCAGGTTCTTGAGACTTCCTTCCAGGCGCTCGCGTACCACCGCCATGACCTCGGCGAACGTGCCCGCGTCCTTTTCGATGAACTCGACGGTGCGCCGCATCGCCTGGTTCAAGGGCAGGTACGACGCGCGCAGCGTCGCCCAATCCTCGGTCAGGCGCTGCTTGGCGATCACGTCCCAGTCAGCCATGGATCCCCTCGACTCGGTAACGGTTCTAGCGATGCCTCGCGACGAGTATAGCGGAGCCCATTCCCGAGGGTCCAATCTCGCCCCACGCCGCGTCTCGAAACCGGGCTATGCTATTCTCGCGGGCCTTCGACCGACGGTTCACGCTCCGGGAGGACCCATGCGCGACCCACGCGGTGCCCAGCTTGCGCGCCTGATCGTGCAACACTCCACGCAGCTCAGCGCCGGCGAGGCGGTGCTGATCGAGGCCTTCGACGCTCACGACGGCCTGTGGAAGCGGTTCACGAAGCCGGGGCCATTCCCCTCGTGGCCCTGCGCAGCAACGCCGTGATCCGGAGCCAGCTCCTCAGGGCCAACGAAGCCCAGCTGAGACTTCAAGCCGCGCTCGAGATGGCCCACTTGGAGAACGTCCAGGCCTATGTCGGCCTGCGCGGCGGGGCCAACGTCTCGGAGCTGTCGGACGTGCCAAGCGACCGCATGAGCCTCTACATGGAGCAGGTGGTCAAGCCGGTCCACCTCGAGCATCGCGTGAATCACACCCGTTGGGTGGTCCTGCGCTCTCCGAGCGCCGCCATGGCGCAGCAGGCGCGCATGAGCACGGAGCAATTCGAGGACTACTACTTCCGAGTCTGCACTCTCGATTATCCGCGCATGGCCGAAGCGATGGAGCCCCTGCGGCGCCGCATGGAGACGACCGACCGCGTGCGCATCCGGGCCCCTGGGACCGATCTCTCCTTCAGCATCCGGGACATGCCGGCGGTCAAGTGCGAGGGCCGCCGCAACCTCCCCGACGGCGAGTGCTACACCGCCCCGGTACGCGAATCGGTCGAAGGCACGATCACCTACAACACCGCCTCCCTCTACCTGGGCACCACGTTCGAGCAGGTCTGCTTGACCTTCGAGGGAGGGCGCATCGTTCGGGCGTCGGGAAGACCGCAGGATAGGCTGGATCGCGTCCTCGACTCGGACGAGGGAGCGCGCTACGTCGGCGAGTTCTCGCTCGGCTTCCACCCCTACATCCGCGAGCCGATCCTGGACACCCTGTTCGACGAGAAGATCGCCGGTTCGCTCCACTTTACCCCCGGTCAGGCGTACCAGACGGCCGACAACGGCAACCGGTCGCGCGTGCATTGGGACCTGGTCTTGATCCAGCGCCCCGAGTGGGGCGGCGGCGAAGTGTGGTTCGACGACGAGCTGGTCCGCCGGGATGGACGTTTCGTGGTCCCCGAGCTGGAAGGGCTGAACCCGGAGCGGCTCGGGTAGGCGCAGGCGCGGCCCGCCCCCTTCGTCACGGCCTTGGCATGATCCAGCTACGCGACGTGCGGTGCTCGGTCGGCCCACGGGTGCTCTTCGACGAGCTTTGCTGGTCGCTCGCACCCGGCGACCGGTGCGCCCTGGTCGGCCCCAACGGGGCCGGCAAGACCACCCTGATCCGGATGGCCCTGGGCGAGATCGCGCCCGAGGCCGGTGCGCGAGTGTTGGCCCGCGGCACCCGGCTCGGGCATCTCCCTCAGGAGGCCGCCGAGCGGTTCGATGGGACGGTCCTGGAGCGCGCGCTCGAGGCGCATCGCGAAGTGCGCGCGATGCGCGACGAGCTGGACGACCTCCACCGGCGCTTGGCCTCGAGCGGCCCGGACGACCCGGGCTTGCCCAAGCTGCTCGAGCGCGCCGGCGAGTTGCAGCATCACCTGGGTCTCGAGGGCGAGCACGCCCTGGAGCCCGAGGCGCGACGCGTGCTCACGGGTTTGGGGTTCTCGCGCGTCGACCAGGACCGGCCCCTGGCCGAATTCTCGGGCGGCTGGCGCATGCGCGCCGCGCTGGCGGCGCTGCTGCTCGCGGACCCGACGTTGCTGTTCCTCGACGAGCCCACGAATCACCTCGACCTGCCGGCGATTGAATGGCTCGAGGACTATCTGCGGGACTTTCACGGCGGTCTGGTCGTGGTGTCCCACGACCGGGTGTTCTTGGACCGGGTGGCGAACGAGGTGTTCGAGCTCGACGCCGGACGCCTCCATCACTACCCGATGACGTTCACCCGCTACTTAGAGGAGCGCGAAGCGCGGCGCGACCAGGTGGAAGCTCAGAACGCGCAGCTCGATCGACGCATCAGGCAGCTGTCGCGGTTCGTGGAGCGCTTCGGCGCCAAGAACACGAAAGCCTCTCAGGCGCAGAGCAAACGCAAGCTCATCGCGCGGCTCGAGGAACGCCGCGTGATCCTGCCGCGGCGGCCTCGCGGCTTGAGCTTCCAGTTCCCTGCGCCACCGCACGCCGGCCGCGCGCTGCTCCTGTTGCGCGATGTGGCCTTCGCCTACGACCGCACGGACGTGTTCTCGGGAGCACGGCTCGAAATCGAGCGCGGCGACAAGGTGGCGATCGTGGGTGCGAACGGGGCCGGAAAGACCACGCTGCTGCGGGTGATCGCGGGACAGCTCACGCCGCGCTCCGGGGCGCGCGAGGCGTCCCCGCTGGCCCGCATGGCCTACTTCGCCCAGCACGCCGCGGAGATCCTGGACGGCACCGTCACGGTGCTGGAAGCGCTCGAGTCGGTGGCGCCGCCGCAGTGGCGGCCACGGCTGCGGTCCTTGCTCGGGACCTTCCTCTTCTCCGGCGACGACGTGCACAAGCTGTGTCGCGTCCTTTCGGGGGGCGAGAGACAACGCGTGGCCCTGGCGCGCATCCTGCTCGAGCCCGCCAATCTTCTGCTGCTCGACGAGCCGACCCATCACCTGGATCTGG
>VBOY01000177.1 GCA_005893295.1 Candidatus Eiseniibacteriota bacterium
TTGGAGGTACTCTGCTTCTCCCTTGGTCGCGGCTTGCTTATCGAGACCCGGGTCGGGCTTGGTCCCGCGGGCGGATCGTTGGCCCGTTGCGAGATAGCGCAGGCGGTTCAGTTTCTCCCGCGTCCGGAATGGGGGTGCGTAGCGGTAGTCCTCACCGCGGGTCAGCATGTGCCAGATCAGCACCACGAGCTTCCGCGCCACCGCGGTGAGGGCCACGTTGTACCCTTTGCGCCGCTGCAGGCGAAGGAAGAAGGCGTGGAAGGGGCCAGGGGCCCGCACGAGTTGATGGGAGGCCTCGACGCAGATCGAGCGGGCATGGGAGCGGCCCCGTCGCGAGATGTGCCCGGTGTAAGCCTTCAGACCGGACTGATACACCGAAGGGTTCAGACCGAAGTACGAGACCAGATTGGAAGGCCTCTTGAACCGCCGCACGTCGCCGATTGCGGCCTTCAGTCCCACGGCGGACGCCAGCGCCAAGCCGGGGACCGTCATCAGGCGGCGCACCTCGCTGTCGTCCAGGGCGGCGTGGGCAAAACTCTTCTCGGCTGCGGTGATCTCGCCCTCCAGGAAGTCGAACGTTCGGAGATCGGCATCGAGCAACTCCCGTTCCGGAGCGGGCAGATCGACCTTGCCCAGGAAGGCGCGGCCGGTTGTGCCGAGCAGGTCCGTCATGACGGGGGCGATGAGGTTGCGGTGGAGGATGGCGTGGATGCGGTTCTTCACCTGGGTCCGCTGAGCGACCAGCCCGTGACGGTGGAAGACCAAGTGGCGCAGGTGATCGGTTCGGGAGTCAGGAACCCACACGGCAGGCAGGAAATCAGCCGCCAGCAGGCGCGCGAGGACCTCGGCGTCGATCTTGTCGGTCTTCACCTTCGCCTCAGCAATGATCCGCGTCTTCAGCGGATTGGAGACGACGACGCTGCCGCTATGCTGGCTCAGCAACCGATGAAAGGCAAAGGCGTTGGTGCAGGACTCGAGGGCTACCCGGTCCTCGGGGCCGAGCTGGCGGGCGAACGCCCGAATCGCAGCCGGTTCGGCGGGAAAACGCCATCTCTGGGGAGCCTCCGCGCCTGGCCAGAGAACGGCCACCTCGGCGGTGTGCTTGCTCAAGTCGAGTCCGATAACGCGGCCCACGCGTTCCCTCCTGTTCTCCGGCGGTTGAAGGGCAATCACGACAACTATCCTTCCGAGCTCGTAGCTCAAACGGGTGAGTCGAAAGGGCGGCCAGTTACACGCACGGACTCGCGGTCCATAGATCGTTCGGCCTGCCCACACCGCGTGATCGCCGGCAACGCGGCGCGCCCGACACCCGAAGCACCAAGGCTATCCCAGGTCGGCGTCGCTGCGCATCCAAGCTTTCATACCAGTTACACCCATCCGAGTGACCAGGAGATGTTCGAGCGACTCCGAGAGCTTCCCTGCTGAAACCTACCCTTGCGTGAATCGTACGGCGTCTAGGACCTCGAAGGGCGAGAGGGACGAACGGGTGTTACTTCAGGGTGCAGGACACTCCGGACAGAATGCGTAGGAAGGGACGCAGACTGTATTCCCTCGGCAGTCGAGGCAGCTAACGTAACCTTTTCGGCACTCTGAACCGCTCGACTCGGGGGCAGGCGTGAGTTTTTGAGGTGGGGACGACCGCCCGGGCTGCATCCAGGCCACAGCCGCCGCCAACGACAACGTCAGACCAATGGCCAGCACAATCTTGCTCATGGAACACCTCCCGTACTTGAAGACAGCCCCTCTCTTCAACGAATGACTCTATCACGGGAAAGGCAGCTGTTAATCGAAAATACGTGACCACGATTCGGAGCAGGTATCGTGTGGTTAACAGGTCGCTGAAAAACCCTCGTTTACTCTGAGATTGGGAGCCCGTCACCGCTATTTAGAGCTCGCTTGGGCATGCTTCGCCCTCCCGGCACCTCAGGCTTTGCCCTTGATGAACGTGATCAGCTTCCGGTCTCGACAAGCGTTCCGAGCACCTCAGGCCAGCGCTTCTCGAAGTCGCCGCTCTGTTGGAGCCCGCGCTTCAACAGAGCTTGGACACGCTGCTGCGTTTCAGGCCATGTGAGCGCGGCACCAAAGGAGTTGAAGGCGTCGAGGAGCCGGTCGGCGGATGGCAACGAGACTTGGTTCACGAGACTCTTCGCTGCCGCGAGAGCGCCCCGGTCGAAAGAGGCGATCCGGCGCGCGAGCGCGTCGACGAATTCGTCCAGCTCCGCGTCCGGAAGCGCCCGGTTGACGTACCCGTATCGCTCCGCGGTCTCGCCGTCGAAGTCGTTCGATCCGAGAATGATCTCGAGCGCGCGGCCCCGGCCGACCAAATGCGGAAGGCGCTCCGTACCGCCGCCGCCGGGATGCACTCCCACGCCGACTTCGGGTTGACCCAGGCGCGTGTGTCAACAGGACGCCTAATTTCCCCCCGATCTGGAAGTTAATTTTCCCTCCCCCCTCGGGTTGAAAGTGGAATGGGGGTAGAGAGTCTGAAAACGACGTCACAGGATGGCCCAGGATCAACGATCAACCTCCGAGGCAGGCTCCAGGGCGGAGGTATTTCGGTCCTCCGGATCCGGGATCGGCAGATTGGTGAACGGCTCGCTGCGGGTCAGAAGACCCGCCTTCCGCTTTTCTTTAAGGCGGTAGCTCTCGCCTTTGATGTTGACGATGGTGGAGTGGTGCAGCAGGCGGTCGAGGATGGCGGTGGCGATGACCCGGTCGCCGAAGACTTCCCCCCAGACAGTGAGCGACTGGTTGGAGGTGATCAGGATGGCGCCCTTCTCATAGCGGCGCGAGACGAGCTGGAAGAAGAGGTTCGCCGCCATCCGGTCGATGGGCAGGTAGCCAATCTCGTCGAGGATGAGCAGCTTCGGCTGAACGAGGAGCTTGAGCCTCTCCTCCAGACGGCCTTCGCTCAGAGCCCGGGTCAGGGTGGCGATGAGCCCCGCCGCGGTGGTGAAGGCGGTGCGGTAACCCAGGGCACAAGCCTTCAACCCCAGTCCCACCGCCAGGTGGGTCTTGCCGACCCCCGGAGGACCCAGGAGCAGGACATTGTCGGTGTCGGCGATGAACCGGCAGGTGGCCAGCTCCTTGATCACCTTGGGGTCAATCGAGGGTTGGAACTTGAAGTCGAAGCTGTCGAGCGTTTTTTGGAACGGGAAGCGAGCCATGGTGGTCTTCATGGCCGTGTGCCGTTCGTGCTTGGCGGCGATCTCGCGGCTGAAGACCTCCTCGAGGAAGTCGCTGTACGGGAGGTCCTTCTTGCTCGCCTCCTGCAGGAGGGCGGGCAGCTCCTCGGCGAGCCGGATAAATCGCAGGCGCTGCAGCTGGTCCTGGATCCTTTCGAGCTGGGCAGTGAGACTGCTCATGCCGTCACCTCCTCGTAGCACGACAGAGGACGGATCTCGACTTCGCCCAGCGTGGCAGGGTGGACGGGGTCGAAGCGCGGCGGACCCCCTCCGGGAGCGGGGGTGCTCTTGACGACTCGCCGTGGCATGCCTCTCCAGCGAGCCACCTGGTGATAACCCTCGAGGCGCTCGTGTCGGATGGGGTGGGCGAGTCCCTGGCGGATTACAATCTCGCCCGCGAGGATCTGCACCTCGACGTCGCGCCCCGCCCATTCGAAGGGAACCGGGTAACGGTTCGTCTCTACGGCCACGAAGCAGTCCGCCGGAACCCGGCGGATCACGACCCGCTCGCGGGGTGTGGGCGGGCGGAGGTCCACAGGAATGAGCGTCTCAGCCCTCTGGAAGCGTTCGCAGGGTCGCTCATGGGTGGTGCCATGCACGCGCTGATCGGCCACGTTCACGCACCAGTCGAGAAGGTAAGCGTTGAGCTCCTCGAGGTTGCGGAAGCGCCGGCCGGCCAGGGCGTTGCGCTTGACGTACTTCACTCCGCTTTCGACTTTGCCCTTGGTCTGGGCGCGATAGAAACGGCACAGACGGGGCATGACTCCATAGAAATCCAGCTGGTCCTTGAAGGTCGCGTTCCACACCACGTGCCCGGCCGCCTCGTCCTTGCTCGTCACGATCGTCCGTGGATTGTCGTACAGGATGCTCCGCGTCCGGCCCCCGAAGTGGGCAAAGGCCGCCGCATGACCGTCCAGCAGCGGGTCAAGCCCCTCGCTGAGATAGCCCTTGGCGAAGATCCGCCGGCTGAAGCCCAACACCATCGTGAACAGGTGCACCCGGACCCGCGCCTCGCCCAAGAAGAGTGCGGTGGAGCCCCAGTCGACCTGGGCCTGCTCGCCGGGACCGGTCTCGAAGCGCACCGTGGGCAGGTCGTCTCCTCTCCAGGCTTTCCGCCACGCCGCGATGTACTTGACCAGGGCCGAGTACCCTCCGGGGTAGCCCCTCTCCACCAACTCGCGGGTCAGGACCACAGCATTGAAGCCGACTTCCGGAGCCCGGGCCTGCAAAAAGCCCCGCCAGGCGTCCAGTTGCCGCCCTCGGGCCCGCCGGGTCTGGGCCCGCCAGGGCTTCTTAAGCCAGTTGCGGACGGTCTTCACGTCCAATCCGAGCTGCCGGGCGATCCCCTTCTTCGACACGCCCTGCTCGGCCAGGGCCCGCACCGCTCCGTACACGTTCTGGTTGATCACCTCGCCCTCCACGGCACCCTTCGGCGCCATGGTCAGGCTAAGCGATCTCTCCGGCTGTTCCATGATCCCCTCCTTGTGGGTTGAGCCTCAGAGGGGGGAAAATAAGCTTCCTGCATGGGGGGATAATAGGCGTCTCGATGACAGGAGTGCCAGCACTTCCCGTCCCGTGCGGTCGGGAAGCGCCGCCCGAACGTGGCTGTCGAGGTAGACGATGCCGATGACCTGCTGCTGGATTTTCAGCG
>VBOY01000178.1 GCA_005893295.1 Candidatus Eiseniibacteriota bacterium
TCTTCGACGAGCTCGTGGCTCTCCAAGTGCTCGCGCCGCTCGATGCGAATCGGCGTTCCGCGTTCGTCCACCCACGCCTTCGACTCGGGGACGTCCAGATCGAGGGCTCCGGCTGCCCGCCGCCGCGCCCGCAGCGCGCGCGCCAGCGAACGGAGGGCCATCAGCGCTCGGTGGACCTCCCGTGCCACGCCGGACTCTCCGTCCAGGGCGCGCTGGACCTGGCCGTACTCGAGACGGGCTCGGCTGCGGATCAACGTCTCGGCGAAACGGACCCCGTGGAGCGCGCCCTGGGCATCAAGCTCCACCAGCACGGTGAGCGCGAGGCGATCCTGGTCCGGCAGCAACGAGCACAGATCGCTCGACAGCCGGTGCGGGAGCATCGGAACCACGGCGCCCGGAAGGTAGCAGCTGGTGCCGCGCAGCTCGGCTTCACGATCGAGCGCGGATCCGAGGGCCACGTAGTGGGAAACGTCGGCAATGTGGATCCCGACCTCGTGGCGACCATGCTCTCGCGCTTCGCAGGAGAGTGCGTCATCGTGGTCGCGGGCGTCCTCGGGGTCGATCGTGAACACGACGCCCGACCTGAGATCGAGTCGGCCGCGGCGCTCGGCATCTCGGGGAGCATGGAGGCGCGCCGCCTCGGCTTCGGCGTCGCGCGGGAACCGAGTGCGCAGCCTGAACTGTGAGGCGACCGCGGCGTCGTCCCACTCGGGACGATCGTCCGCGCCCAGCACTTCGACCAGGTGGGCCGGCCCACTCTCGCCCGCTTCGACGATGCAGTAGTCACCGTCGTCGGGGCTGTGGGAGCCCCGCCACTGCAACTCACGCCGCCGGCCGCGGCGGCGTGAGGGCTCGAAGATCCAGCGCCCGCGGGCGAGGAACGCGCGACCCAACAGACGCTCGGGCTCAGCCTCCTCGCTGGGCCCACCCGCTCGTCTTCGGTCGGTCAAAACGGCTAACGGATGCGCTTCTTGTGGCGATTCTTGCGCAGGCGCTTTTTTCTCTTGTGCGTGGCGATCTTCTTGCGCTTGCGCTTCTTGCCTGAACCCATCGTCCCTCCGTGGTCCGTTCACTCCCTTAACGGCGAGGCTTCGGTCTCCTCACGCCGTGACGGGCTCGGGTGTCTCGATCGCTCCGGCCACCTGGGTCTTCAGCTCCTTGCTCGGCTTGAACACGGGGACGAGCTTGGCCGGCACCAGGACCTCGGAGCCGCTGCGCGGGTTGCGGGCGCGCCGGGCGCGGCGCTCGCGCACTTTGAAGGTTCCAAATCCCCGGATCTCGAGGTGTTTCCCCTCACTGAGCGCCCGACACACGGCGTCGAGCAGCCCGTCGACGATCACCCCGGTGTGATTCTTGGAAACACCGGTCCGGGTCGCAATCTCCTCGACGAGATCGGCCTTGGTCATGGTGACTCCTCTCGGTCAGCAGGTCATTCGTCATAGGGCGAGCGGCATGCGCACCGCGGGGAGCCACAGGGGCTCGCCACCGGCCCAGCGGCCGTCTTCCCGACCGCGAACGTGGACAGCAAGCGCGCGACCCGCAGGGCGCCGCAGCGAGGGCACGGGGGTGGCGGGAGATCCGAACGCGCCACGAGCGCCTCGAAGCGTTCCTCACAGGTCGAGCAGCGATACTCGTAGATCGGCATGGCTGATTCTCGAACGAACCGGGAATCTAGCAGACCCAAGGTCGTTCGTCCCACCACCAACCGCGCCCGCCTGAGGGTGCCTTTACGGGAGAACGGCCAGCTTGGTCGTGACCGACGCGCGGCCGCATCGGGCAATCGCGAGGTAGAGCCCGATCGGCACGCGACGGCCCGCGGCGTCGGTCCCATCCCAGCGCGCGTTCCCGCCGACGGCCAGGGCCAGCTGCCGAACGCGCCGGCCCCCCATGTCGACGATGTCCACCAGAGCCGTTGCCCCGGCGGGGCCGTCGACCGCGAAATCGGTGCGCCCGCGACTGGGGTTGGGCCGAGCGCGCAGCGCGAGGCGGGCCGCCTGAGGCGCGGCATCCCCCACGGCGACCGGCGCAGGCGCCGCCAACAGCGCCTGGTAGGCGTTCACGATGCCGGCGCCCATGTCCGAAGGGAATCCGGGCGGAACCACGGCCGTGCTCACCATGAGATTGAACTTGTCGGTGCGGGTGAGCGACGGGTTGTAGGACTCGAGCAACGCCGCCACGCCGCAGCAGTGCGGCGACGACATCGAGGTGCCGGAAAGCACGCCGACGTACATGTGCGTCGGATCGGGATCGGTGGGGTCGTGGTAGGTGCTCATGACGTCGACGCCCGGGGCGGAGATCGTGACCCACGAGCCGTGGTTCGAGAAGCTGGCCTTGGCTCCGAAGCTGTCGGTCGCGGCAACCGACATCACCCCCGGGACCGTCGGCAGATAGGGCGGGACGGTGCTGTTGCTGTTGCCCGCCGAGTTGACGATCATCACGTCGTGGGCGAGCAGGTTCGTCGCGGCGGCGGAGATCCCTCCCGAGTTCGAGCTGCCCCACGAGCAGTTGATGGCCGCCACGTTGACGCCGGCGGCCTTCTGGTCGGCCACGTAGTTCATAGCCTGGGCCGCCCAGTCCATCTGCACGATGCCGGTGTTCACCCCCTGGTACTTCGCGTAGTAGCCAATCCTCAGGCACATCAGGTTGCAGCCGGCCACGGCGCGGGCGTTGTTCGTGATCGCCGCGACCGTGCCGGCCACGTGGGTGCCGTGCCCGGTGCCGTCGTTGGGATCGTTGTCCGCTCCTGCGCAGTCCACGTCGAGACAGGTGACGCCACCGCCTCCGGCCGCGGTCACGAAGTCCCACCCAATCACGTCGTCCACGTAACCATCGCCATCGTCGTCGATCCCATTTCCGGGGATCTCCCCCGCGTTCACCCAGATGTTGCCGTCGGTCGATGGGTTCGTGGGGCTCGGCGGATTCGCCAGGGTGCCCAGATCGCTGTGCGCGTACTTGACCCCGCTGTCCAGGATCGCGACCACCACGTTGGGGCTGCCGGTCTCGATGTTCCACGCGAGATCGGCGTCGATGCCGTTGCTGTCCCAATAGTGCCACTGGTCGTAGGGGAACGTGGAGGTCCCATACCGGTAGTACGTGTCGTTGGGGGTGGCGTCAAGCGTGTGGATCCCGATCTTCTCGACGTGATCCACGTTGGGGTCGCGCTCCAAGGTCGCGATCGCGGCATCCAGGTCGGCGCCGAGCGGAATGCGCACCTCGTAGTGACCGGTCAAGTCCGGAAAGCGGGAACCGGCGGCCTGGGCGAACTCGCGCGTGAGCTCCAGGGCGCCCACCGCGTCCAGGGCCCCCTGGACCGACGGGAGGTTCACCACCGGCCGACCCGACCGTGCGTCCACGACCAGCCGGCGACGGGCATCGGGCGTGAAGACGACCACCAGCTGGTCGGGGACATAGCCGACGAACGACGGCGCGGTCGCCAGGGGTACGCGCTTGATGAACTCGGCGCGCGCGAGCGCGCCCCACGGCGAAACGATCGAGAGAGAAAGGACGACGGTCTGGGCCACTCGGGACCATGCACGCAAGGGGGCTCTCATCGGGTATCTCCCGCTGCTTCATGGCAGCTCATGGGTTCGGGTGGAGAGAAGCGGTAACCATACCGTTCTCCGCGAGAGAGCGCCACAAAGACCGAGGGGCCGCCAGGTGAGGAGCCGTCGCACTCGCGCCCCCGGCGGCCGCAGCATCGGTCTTGAACCGGATGATCATGGGCCCCGTCCGCGATCGGTGGTGTGGGTCCAGGTGGGGATTCGCGGGGGCGGGGCCCCTAAAAAAAGTTCCCCGTATCGACCGTGTGCCGGTCCGTGTGACTCCTTCGCTCGCGATAGGGGGATCAGCCCACAGCCGGCCAATCACGGGTCGCACAGGGAACACTGCTATTCGGTTGTCGTGCCCGGCGTGAGCCGGACGCGGTTCTTCTATCGCAAGGCCGGTGCCGGCGAATGGGACCGAACATCGGCCCACGGGGCGGGCGCGCGAGCGCGCGTCGGCCCATGCAGTTACCGTGGCCGGCGCGGCGGCGCGTGCGTCGGGTGGCGGCGCCGTGGGCGCGCTCCGTATGGGGGCTTTGCCCCGCCGATGCGCACGTGCGTGGGGCAAACGCCTCGCCGCGCTTGGAGAGTCGGGGCGGCAGACGACGCAAGCCCGGGCTCGAGGCCTACACCGAGCCCGCCGGTGCCTCCACTTGCTCGGCGAAGTGGCACGCGGTCCAGTGTCCGGGGCTCACCTGCCGCAGCACCGGCTCCTCGCGCGCGCAGATCTCGCGCGCCATGAAGCAGCGCGGATGGAAGCGGCATCCGGTGGGCGGCTGGGCCGGGCTCGGGACGTCTCCTTTGAGCACGATGCGGGAGCGCCGGCGCGTCGGATCCGGCACCGGGATCGCCGACAGCAGCGACAGCGTGTAAGGATGGCGCGGCTCGCGATAGAGGACCTCGCTGTCGGCGAGCTCGGCGATCTTGCCCAGGTACATCACGGCCACGCGGTCGCTGATGTGCTCGACCACGGACAGGTCGTGCGCCACGAA
>VBOY01000079.1:0-9329 GCA_005893295.1 Candidatus Eiseniibacteriota bacterium
ATCTACTGGAACAACCATCATCACATGCTGCACGTCACCCACCGGATCAACGGCAAGATCCTGTGGGCGAATCTCCACCTCTTGTTCTGGCTGTCGCTGGTCCCGTTCACGACCCGCTGGATGGGCGAGGATTTCAGCGCCCCGCTGCCGATGGCCCTATACGGCTGCGTGTTCCTGTTCGCGGCCGTGGCCTACACCATTCTCCAATCGGCGATCGTGGCCTTGCTGGGCCCGGAGTCCAAGCTCGCCCAGGCGGTAGGGAGGGACATGAAGGGAAAGCTCTCGCTGGGCGTCTACCTGGCAGCGATCCCCGTGGCCTTCCTTCAGCCCTTGGTATCGCTCTCGCTGTACGTGGCGGTCGCGTTCATCTGGCTGGTGCCCGACCCGCGGATCGAATCGAAGCTGGAGTCGTAAACGCCCGGGAGGCGAGGCGGCGTCGCCGGGGGCGAACGCTGCCACCCTCGCGCGCCGGCCAACTTGCGCCGGCGCAAGTTGGCTCGCACATGCTCCGAGGCCGCGGGCCCAGTGTCGGATCAACTCCGGTGCCGGCCTGAGCCCAACACCGAACCAGTAACCTGGATGACTCGTGCTGGCACTCGGCTCGCACTTCACCGCGTGCTTCCCGTGCCATTGCTGCGGGTACAAACATACGGGGTCGGAGATGGAGATAGGTGAGCGCGACGCGCACGCGCTGCTCGAGTGAGACATCCGAGGCATCTTGCAGCGCCCCCCGCTTGGGACCGCCGGCGCCAGCCTCGCGCGGGTCGACTTGCCCCGGCGCAAGTCGGCGGGTACATGCGGATCCAGCGTCGTGGGGGTCCAAACTGTCCGCGCGACAAATGCCGCCGCCTTCCGCCGAGGCACAGTGGCGGGGCGCCCTAGGCGCTGCGGCGCGCCGCCGCCGGGATCGCCTCGAGCACGCGCTCCGCGATCGTCTCGGCCGCATGCGGGCGAGCGAGGCGCGACGCGGCCTGGCGCACGCGCTCGCGTGCCGCGGGATCCGAGAGCCACTCCCTCACCGTGGCCTCGACCTCTTCTACCGAGTCGGCGTGCACCGCGGCGCCCCCCTGTTCGAGGTAACGAGCGTTGCGCACCTCCTGGCCCGGGGTGGGCTTGAAGATGACGAGCGGCGCCCGCTTGACCAACGCTTCGGAGCAGGTGAGCCCGCCCGCCTTGCTGACCACGACGTCCGCGGCCTCGAGCAGGCCGTCCACGTCGGGGGTAAAGCCGAAGGTGCGGATCCGCCCGGTGCGCCCCGCCGGGAGCTGATCGACCTGCTCACGCAGCCGCCGGTTGCTGCCGCACACCACCAACACGTGGGGACCGGCCTCGAGGCTCGCGAGCCGATCCGCGAGATCCGAGAGCGGACCGACGCCGTGGCCGCCACCCATCACCAGCACCACCGGACGCCCGCCGTCCAGCCCGAACCGCTCGCGCGCAGCCTCGGCGCCGATGAGCGTGGCGAACCGAGGATCCACGGGAATCCCAGACACCTCGATGCGCTTCTCGGGCACACCGAGACCCACCAGCTCTGTGGCCACCTCGTCGCTCGCCACGAAGTAGCGATCCACGTGCGGGAAGGCCCAAAACGGATGAGCGCCGAAGTCGGTGATCACGCAGTAGAGCGGCACGCGGAGCCGGCCATGGGCGCGCGAGGGCGACAGTGCTTCGATCGGCAGAAAGTGCGTGCACACGACGGCGTCGCACGGCTCGCGTTCGAACACGCGCACCAGGCGCCTCAAGTTCAATCGATCGACTGCCAAACGCACCGGAGCCGTGCCGCGATACACCGGGGCGAGCGCCCACGAGTGGTAGAGGGCGCCCCACAGCGCCGGCGCGCGCGCGGCCATGGCATTGTACGAGGCGGCGTAGGTGCCTCGATAGAGCCGCGACGCGAACACCAACGTGTCGAGCTCGCGTACCGTGGCCGGCGGCGAGCGTTGGACGATCGCCGCGGCCAGCGCCTTGGCGGCGCTCCGGTGGCCGCTGCCCGCGCTCGCGTGCAGGATCGCGATGCGTGGCCCGGACCCGCCGCGGGCTCCCGCGGCCAGCGTTTCCACGGCCACCATGCCACGGCCGGCGGGAGGAAACAGCACCTCGGTCTTGGTCTCCGAGCGGCGGCGCGCGCGCCACCAACGGCGCTGCGCCCGGAGGCGCGCGCGCCAGCGCTGCGTCAAGCGGGCCGGGATGCGAATCCGCCCAAAACGCGGGCGCTTCACGGCCCGATCCCTCCGGAGTCGAGAACGGCGTTGCGGTAGTGCCGAACCACCGCGCCCTCCGTGCCCATCTCGACGGCGACCACGTCCACACGGACGCGCCGCGCCCCCGCTTGTTCCAGCGCGCGCGCGGCCTTGAGCAGGCGCATGCGCTTGCCGCGATCCACCGCGTCGGTCGCGGTGCCGTAGTCGGTGCGGCTGCGCAGCTTGACTTCCACCAGCACCTGCGTGTCTCCCTCGCGTGCCAGCAGATCGATCTCCACTCCCGCCAGCCTGAGGTTGCGCTCCACGAGACAGAAGCCTCTGAGCTCCAAAAACGCGGCCGCCAGCGCCTCACCCGCGCGACCGCGCGCACCCGCGACAGCCATGCGTTCTCCCGTCCGGGGGCGGGTCGTAAGGGGGACCGCCCCGGCCCGAAACGGCCATCGCGGCCACCGCCGCCCATCCTAGGGCGCGAGCGATGCCGAGGGTAGTGGTTCGAAGAGCAGCTCGGTCTGGCCGATCGGCTCGAACGAATAGCGATGGATCGGGCACGGGCCGTGACGTCGCAGCGCTTCCAAGTGCTCGGCCGTCGCGTACCCCTTGTGGCGCGCGAATCCGTACGCCGGCCACACCCGGTCGAGCCGCTCCATGATGCGATCGCGCACCACCTTGGCCATCACCGAGGCCGCCGCCACCGACAGCAGGCGCGCGTCGCCGTCGATCACGGCCTGCTGGGTGCAGCGAAGACCGGGCACCGGGTCGCGCCCGTCCACGAGCACCAGGGCCGGCTGGACGCGCAGGCGCCCGATCGAGCGGCGCATCACCTCGAGGCTCGCGCGGCGAATGTTGAGACGGTCGATCGCCCGCGGGCCCAGCACCGCCCATGCGAACGCCCGGGTCTCCGTGAGGAGCCGGGCGTAGAGGCAGAGCCGCAGTTCCGGATTCACCTGCTTGCTGTCGTCCAACCCTTCCCACCGCCCGCCGTGCTCGAGGATCACCGCCGCGGCCACCACCGGGCCCGCCAAGGGCCCGCGCCCTACCTCGTCCACCCCCGCCACCGGAGCGGCATCCCCTGCCAGACGGGCCTCGGCCCGCGCGAGCCGGCGCCAGTCGGGCTCACTCACTGCTCGCTGGTCTCTCCGCGTCCCCGCGACTCGGTGAGTCGCGCCGCCTTGCCTTGCCTGCCGCGCAGGTAGAACAACTTCGCACGCCGCACCTTGGCGTGCTTGACCACCTTGATCTCGGCGATCGTCGGGGCGTGCAGCGGAAACGTGCGCTCGACTCCGACTCCCTCGCTCACCTTGCGCACCGTGAAGGTGGCGCGCATGCCACTGCCGCGCACGCTGATCACCTCGCCGCGGAATCTCTGTTGGCGCTCCTTGTCCCCCTCGATGACCCGCACCGCGACCTCCACCGTGGTCCCGGGCCGTAGCACAGGCCGGCCGTCTTTCATGTGGGCGGCCTCCACTTTTTCGATCAGGCCCATGGGGGCGCTCCTTTCCTCGCAGGATCCGGCCGGATCGCCCGGGCCGGAGGTTGCCAAACGCGGGCGAGGAGTATAGGCGACGAGCGGGAGGAAGACCAATGGGCGAATCGGTCGGCGCGCTGGACCGAACGCCGATTTGGTCTCTGCCCGGGCCCAGCCGTCTCGCCGGCGCATCCCCCAAGGCCTTCCCGCTGTGCCGTCTCCTCCGGTACCTTGGGAGCGTGAACGCCCCCCGACCGTACCGTGCATCGGGCCGACCCCGCGGCAGCGCCCTCTAGAGCCCATCGATGTTCGCGCGCCATCGCCAGCTGCTCGCCACCGGCGTGTTCGGCATGGACGCGCTGCTGGTCGCCGGCGCATGGCTCGCCTCCTACTGGCTCCGCTTCTTCGGGCTCGGGCTCGCGGCGCCGCGCGGCCTGCCGTCGTTCGGCTTCTACACCTGGGTCGGCGCGGTGCTTACGCCGGTCGCCCTGCTGGTGTTTCGCGCCCTGGGACTCTACCGCTCCGCGCGCACCGCTTCCCTCGGCCGCGAGCTGCTGCTCCTCCTGCAGGGCGTGATCTCGGTCACCGCGCTCGCGGCCTTAGGGTCGTTCTTCGCGCGTGGCGAGCTGGCGCGCTCGGTGCTGTTGGTGTTCGCCGTGCTCACGACGGGCATTCTGTGGACGAGCCGCGTGCTGCTGCGGCTCGCCCTGCGGGCGCTGCGACGGCGCGGCCGCAACCTGCGCCACGTGGCGATCGTCGGCACCGGCGAGCTGGCCCTCGGTTTCGCCCGCACGATCGAGCGCCAACCCGATGCCGGGCTCGCGGTGCGCGGGTTCGTGGCGGTCCACCCGGGCGATGGGGGTGAATCGTTGGAAGGCTATCCCGTGCTCGGGACGGTGGCGGATCTTCCGGGGATCGTGGAGCGCCCGGGCGTGGATTTCGTCTACCTGGCGCTGCCACGGGCCGAGTACGAGGCGGAGAAGCTGGCCTTGGATCGGCTGCTCGACTCGACCGTGGCGGTCCGCTTGGTGCCCGACTTGGCGCATGTCTACACGCTCAACGCCACCGTCGAGGACTTCGCGGGCACGCCCGTGCTGCTGATCACCGAGAGTCCCGCGCAGGGCTGGAACGCGGTCTTCAAACGAGGGTTCGATCTGGTGCTGTCGGCCGTGGGCCTGGTGGTGCTGGCCCCGCTGCTCCTCCTGCTCGCGATCTGGGTACGCCTCGATTCGCCCGGGCCCGCGATCTATGGCCAAGAGCGGGTCGGTCTCAACGGCCGCCGCTTCCGCATGTACAAGTTCCGCACCATGCGTAGGGACGCCGAGGCCGGCGGACAACCCGGCTGGACGATCCCCGGCGACCCGCGCCGCACCGGCGCCGGCGGCCTGCTGAGGCGTCTCTCGCTCGACGAGCTGCCGCAGCTCTGGAACGTGCTGCTCGGCCACATGAGCCTGGTGGGCCCGCGGCCCGAACGCCCCGCATACGTCGAACGGTTTCGCGGCTCGATCCCCCGCTACATGTTGCGGCATCACGTGCGCTCCGGCATGACGGGGTGGGCGCAGGTGAACGGCCTGCGCGGGGACACGCCGCTCGAGCGCAGGATCGAGCACGACCTCTACTACATCCAGCACTGGTCGTTCGGGTTCGACGTGAAGATCCTCCTGCTGACGTTCGTGCGCGTGTTCCGTGACGCCAGCGCCCACTGACGGGGCCACCCACGCCCCGCGGCGGCGGGTCCTGCACGTGATGGGAACCGCCGAAGTGGGCGGCGGGGCCGAGCACCTGGTTCAGCTCGTCCGTGGGCTGCTGGCACACGGCTTCTCGAGCGCGGCGGCATTCGGGCGCGACGGGCCCGCAGTCGGCCGGCTGCGCACCCTCGAGGCCGAGGTGCGGGTGGTCGGAACGCTGCGGTTTACGGGGGCGCGCAAACTGGCCGCTCTGTTCCGCGACACTCCGGCCGACCTCATCCACCTCCATGGCAGTCGCGCCGGCTACCTGGGCGCGCGGGCCGCCGAGCGAGCGCAGGCGCCGCCCATCGTGTACACGGCGCATGCATTCTCGTTCAAGCGGCGCCTGCCGGACCCGCTGCGACGCCTCGCGGTGCAAGCCGAACAGCTGACCTGCCGGGTGGCGTCGCATCTCATCGTGCTGAATCCCGGCGACCGCGACGCGGCGGCGCGGATCGGCATTCCTTCCGAGCGCGTCAGCTTGATCCCGAACGGCATCGCGGCCGAGCGTTACCTATCGGCCGCCACGCGGCGCGACGAGTTCGGCTATGGCGCGGCGACGCCCGTGGTCGGCACCGTGGGCCGACTGGTCGAAGGCAAGGATCCGCTGGCTTTCGTCGAGCTGGCGGAGCGCGTGGCCGCGGCCCGGCCGGACGCGCGCTTCCTGCTGGTCGGCGACGGGCCGCTGCGGCGCAAGGTCGAGCGAGCGGTGCGACGCAAGCGACTCCAGGATCGCCTGCGGCTCACGGGCTTTCGCGACGACGTGCCGGCGCTGCTCGCCACCATGGACGTTGCGGTCTTCCCCTCGCTGTGGGAGGCGCTGCCGCTCGCCGTGCTCGAGGCCATGGCCGCGGCTCGCGCGATCGTGGCGACCGACGTTTCGGGGCATCGCGCGCTCATCGTCGACCGAGAGCATGGGTTGCTGGTGCCGCTGCACGACGAGGAATGCCTGGCCGCCGCCACGCTCGCCTTGCTCGACGACGTCGCCCGACGCGAACGCTTGGGGTCAGCCGCGCGAGCGCGCGTGCTTGCGGATTACACGGTCCAGCGGATGGTCGAGGCGACCGCGGCGGTGTACGAGGGGGTGCTGGTGGCCTCGCGCTAGCACATCCTCACGCTGGCGGCGCGAGTCGCACACAAACTGATGCATGATGGTGACTCACTTCTTCTCACAGAGCACCAGCGCGTAGGCGAGATACGTATCCAGCGGCGTACCTTTGTCCTTCTTGAGCCGGGACAGGGAGTACTTCGGCTTCACTTTGAAGAGTTTTCGGAAAGTTTCGCCATGAGAGCCGCGTTGGTGCCGGCCCCCGCGCCGATCTCGATACAGCGCAGGCCCTCAAACGCACCGAATCCCTGCTGAATCATACGCTCGATGCGTTGCCAGCGAATACTGTGCTCCTCTCGCGCCAGGTTGAAAACATCCTCCGCCTCCGAGACGGGACCCTTCCAGATTTCATCCCAGAGTTGGGGTGGTGTTGCGCGCCATACGTTCTGCTCTCTTTCCGTGACTGCACCGCACGAGATTGCCACGGTCTGGCCACATGTCGAGCGCATGGAGCACGCGCCGCACCGCGAGCACCGTCACCGCGCGGCGGCCCACCGTGTTCCGTCAGCCGAGAAACGGCAAGCGAAGCAGATCCCGGGCCTGGAGCGCGCAGGCGCCCGCGGCACGGGAGCGCAGCAGCAGCAGGACCAGCCTCAACTTCCAGGAGACGAGGGCTCCACTCCCCACGGCGCACCGCTCCGCCAACAGATCCGCCGAGGTCAAGGCGAGATCGTGGGCGCGCGGCAGATACCACCTCCGGTAGCGAGCTCGCACGCGGCGCGCTACCATCCTCTGCCGGCGGTTCCGGCGGGTCGAGATCCCCTCGGGGTTCTCGCGCCAGCGATAGAGGGGCAGCGGAAGGTTGGCCATCTTGTACCGCACGACCAGGCGCTCCCACAGGTCGAGATCTTCCGCATCGTCGAACTCGCTTCGATAGAGCAGCTCGGGAACCCGGCGCAGCATGACCGAGCCATGCCCAATGGGATTGGTCAGGAGCATCAGCTCCCGTATCCCGGTGGCGGTGACGGGGTACCGAATGGTACGGGTCAGCCGACCTTCCTGGTCCATGACTTCGATCCAGCTCCCCACGAGCACCGTTTCCGGATGGGCTTCGAGGTGCGCCACCTGCGCGGCGAGGCGATTCGGGTGCGACCAGTCGTCGTGGTCCATCCGTGCCAGGTACGTCCCCCGCGCGCCGGCCACCAGCCGGTTTAGGCTGGCCGAGATCCCGGCGTTGGGCTGCTCGTGATAACGAATTCTGGGATCGCGGTAGGACTGGATGATGGCCGCCGAATCATCAGTCGATCCGTCGTTCATAGCGTCGATTTCGAAATCGGTGAACGTCTGATGCAAGAGACTTTCGAGCGCGTTCCGCAGATGGCGGGCACCGTTGTGAACCGGCAAGAGAATTGAGACTTTCGGCCCGGCCACCTAAGGAGCCTCGTCTGACTCGGCGACTGCTGGCGCTGGTCGGCAGCTCGAGGGCCAATACTTCACGGCTTCTCGAACCAGAAGCAGCCGCATCCGTAGCCTTGTGCGTCGGCTAGACTCTCGGCCGCGTTCTCGATCAAGCCCTTGCTCGGATCGTCGGTGATCAGGGCGAACCGCCTGAGGCGTAGCGCCGAGAAGTACCCGCACACCTGTCGGTACGCGTAAATGCGATGGGCATTGAAGGCGATTTTCGGTTGGCCAACGGGAACGACAAACAGCAGGGCGCCTCCGGGCGCCAGCACGCGCCCCAGTTCCACGATCGCCTTGAGGTCGCCGTCCGGGTCGATGGGATCCCCATACCGCCCCAGCCCCACGTGCTCGACGACATGCATGCACGAGAGTGACGCGACGCTGGCACTCGCGAACGGCAGGCACGTCAGATCGGCCTGGGCGGAAACCAACCCGCTCAAGCGCAGGGCAGCGGGCCGATAGTCGTAGAATTTCACCGGGACGAACGCCGAGACGAGACTGCAGAAGTAGAGGCTTGACGAGATGTCAACGTGGCACGCGGGCCTGATCGCCGCCACGCATCGGGCCGCCCAGGCTGTGTGGTACACATAGTGTGCATCAAAGGGGGTCGTCTTCGTCCGGTCGTCGAGACATGGGTAGCGCTCGCGCCACCGCATGGGCAGGCGTGGATTTCCCTTCGCCAGCCTCTCGAATTCCACGAACTCGCGCCGGAACTCCAGCCAGCGTGGGCTGCGCCGAAACAAGTCGCGGGCCGCCCGCGCGATCGCGGACCGCCGCAGCTGGTCGCGCATGCGTCCGGTCATTGCCCTCGCCCGCGCGTGTGACCGTTGGCCGCTCGCCGCGCGACGATCCAGCGCCGCGCGCGCTCACGCAACGTAATCAGCCGCCCAAGCCACAAGGCCGGCCGCAGCCGGCTCGCCGGCACGTAGGCCCCGGCAGCGTGGCGATAGACCTCGTCCAGGGAGACGATGCCGTACTTGGCGAATAGCCTGGCCCAAGCCCGCAGAAACACCCCCTCCAGTCCCGGTGTATCTCGTATGCGGTTGAACACGCACAGGTGCTCGAACAATTCCAGCGCCTTGTCGTTGCGCACCCAGTTCGTAATCTGCCAGCTGCCGTTGGCAGTGCACACCAGCGGTTCCGGACAGAACGCGAACCCGCGCTTGCCCTCGAGTACTCGAATGTAGTAGTCCACGTCGGCGAGCCAGATCAGTCGCGGGTCGAACAACTGGGTCACGGTGCGTCGATAGATGACGGCGCTGGGCGACCCGATGATGTTGCCGCCGAACAGCCGTTGCGGCCTGATCGCCAATTCTCGCAGTTGCCCAGCCGTTGGGCGATGAACCCACCGCTCGTCGGTATCGACCATCCACACCAGACTCGCCGAGAATGCCAGATCCGACTCTGGATGATCATCCAGCAGCGCG
>VBOY01000079.1:9429-9984 GCA_005893295.1 Candidatus Eiseniibacteriota bacterium
GCCGAACCGGATTGCGGAAGTAGCGAACACACAGGGCTTCGTCGCAGCCCGCCACAACGCGTTGCACCGCATCGTCGGGCGTGTCGTCGGTGATCACGACCTCAAACGAGACCCCCGTCTGCCTCAGCACCGATTCCAGGGCGCGGCGGATGTGATCCGGCTGCCGGTAAGCTGGAATGCACACCGAGACCCTCACCTTGGTCATCGCACTCCAAGAAAGGGATGTCGGGCGGACATCCCCGGATGACCTGCTCACGGCGGCATGGAAGGGCGGGACCCTCAGGGCTTCAAGATCAGCCCCTGGCAGGTGGGAAGGCTGAGGACCTTGACGCCTTTCGAGGCCGCGAAGTGGTCGTGCGCCTCCTTCTGCTCCAGACAGCCAGGATAGCCGTAGTCATCGAGAACGATGATCCCCCCCTTGACCAGCCTGTCCCAGAAGAACTCTAGCGCCGCGACTTCGGGGAGGACGGCGTTCATGTCCACTGAAAGAAAACAGATGCGCGACGACTTCACCAAAGGAAGTGTATCCGGGACAGCGCCCCGGATGATGGCGAC
>VBOY01000079.1:10085-17560 GCA_005893295.1 Candidatus Eiseniibacteriota bacterium
CGAGAATGTGTCCAGGAGGTAGTAGGTTTTGCCTAGACGTTGAAAATCAACATAGTGAATGACCGCCCGGGCATACATGCCCGTATTCACTCCACAATCGACGAAATCCCCCGCCAGGTGTCGTGCGTGCCAAGCCGCCCAGCAGATAACATGAACACGCCAGTGAATCCCGCCGTCCTTGAGCAGCTGTCCCGCATCGGTCTGCGTGCCCAGGCGATAGGCTTCGGCGAACGAGGGCTCCCGCATGAAGTCCGCGTTGTGTTCCGTGTAGAGGAGGTCTTGTGCGTAGGTCGTTTGCGCCTTCGGGAGGATGTGGTAGCCGCCCGGGCGTCCGATTACTTTCAGGCATGCGATCCACGAGGCAGGAATCATCGATTTCAGCAGGCGTTTCATGAGAGTCCGCCGTCGAACGAGATCCACCTCGGGCACGATGGGCATCGGCGGGCCGGAGGATACGACGCATCGGCCTCTCCTCCCTGCCGGTCCCCGGGCAACGTCTCGTCGCGCAATGCGATTCCCGCGATTCCACTCGCCAGCTCTCGGGCCAAGCTTGCCCGGGATCGCGGGTGGACTCGACACCGCCCGCCTCGCGGCGAATATAGCACTCCTGGCGCGCGATGCGCCGCCCCGCCGCTCACGGTGCCGCGAGCGGTGCGCGTGGTCTCCCGGTCCGCGGGAGTGAGCCTCGAGGCGGCTGCGGCTCGTTCTCAACCACGTAGCGCCACAAGCGGTTATCGACCGGCCGCGCCGAGCATGTGGAGAATCACTCGCCCAACTGCGGGGGCTAGATCCGCTCCCATCGCGCCGGGATCAGGTCGCGAGTGTCCGGACCGTCCTGGAACCAGCGTTCGGGTGCGATGACCCGCTGTCTCGATGGATCCGCAAGCCACGCTCCCCACCAGCTGAACGTGCTGTTGGCGATGATGTGGTGCCGACACGCGCTCATGAGGCGCAGGTCTTCGTAATCCCGCGCGGCCCCGTTGTGAGTCACATGGACCGTGGGCGCCGAAACTCGCAGGCTCTTCTTCGCCCAAGCGGGATCATCCGAGAACATGAAGAAAACGGGATCGGGAGTAATGGACAGGATCCGCCGCACAGCCGCCTCGTAGTACTCCAGGGACGTAGTCCCGTGGTACTGGCGGCTGCGAGCGTCTGCGGCGTAGTCTCCGCGGCGCACATGGATGGCCACCGCTTCGCAGCCGCGGATGGCGCGGAGCGCGGCCTGATTCTCGGCGTCCGGCTCGTGGCGCAAGGTGAACTCTCGGCGGATGGCATCCGCGACGTCCTCGAAGTACCGCTCGCTCTGCCAGTAGCCAGAGAGGCAGGCCCCGTCTCCCAGCTCGCGGAAACCCGGCCAGTAAGTGAAGCCCGGCTCGAATACGTGCCCGCGCATTCGCGCCCACTTTCGAAAGCCGAGGCGTGAGAGCCCGCGGACGAGCCGGCCGGGGTAGCGGATGCCGGCCCCGCGGAGCGCTTCGTCTGTCGCATCGCGCGCCGAGATCGAAAAGGCGTCGAGGCGATACTGGCGCTCGTTGCGGCCATGGAACCAGGACCGATCGAGCTGGAGCGCCACACCGAGGCGCGAGGCGAGGGCGAACCCGGCCGCGTACTGGAACAATTGGTTGCCCATCCCTCCGACCAGGCGCGCGGTGATCACAATGCGGAGCCCCAGCGCGGGCGGCGATAGCCCCTGGCGGCGACTCTCATGCGGCCGCCGCGCCTCCGAGATTGCCACGCACGAAACGGAACAGGGGTCGGAGCCACCTTGGCGCACGCTCTTCGAGCGCGGCCAGCAAGGCCAGGTCGGCCTCGTCGAACGCTCCCCACGCGGCAAGCCATCGAGGGTAGACCGCCGCGGCGACCGCGGTCACGACCAGTTTGAGCGCCAGAACGTTGGCATGCGAAAGGACGAGCCAGAAGAGCCCCCCCAGCAGCACATTCACGAGCGCCACGGTGCCGAGGGCCCTGAGATCGAGCTGCACCGGCGAGACGGTCGCCACAAAGGCCATGCCGATCCCGACCATGCACACCTGGCTGGCACAATTCGCCACCGCGGCGCCCAAAGCGTGATGGCGAGGGATGAGGAGGAGATCCAGCGTGATGTTGAGCGCGGCCCCCACCAGTCCGATGCCAAGCGTCGCAGCGAATTTGCGGTTCGAGAGGTGGATCTTGGTGGCGACGGGATTCAGGATACTGGCCACCACCGTCCCGAACAGGACGAGCGGGAACACCCGGGCGACCGTGTGGTAGGCCGGACCGTAGAGGAGCCGCACGATCGAATCCATGAAGAGCCACATCGCAAGGCATACGGGCAGAAACACAAGGCCAAGGTACTTGATGCTGAGCGAGGCCAGACGATCCGAACGGGCTTCCTGGTCCGTCGCCAGCAGTTCGAACTGGGCTGCGAACAGCGCCTGCTGACTGACCCCGACCAGCCCGCCGATCAAGCCCGCGACACTGTAAGCCAGTGCGTAGAAACCGACCTCCCGCGCCGGGGAGAACAGACCGAGGAAGAACGTCTCTGATCGGCTCCAGACGACCTGTTGAAGGAGGACATTGGCATACGCGATCACGGCGTATCGGGTTAGTTCGCGCGCGGGCCACCTCCGGGCCTGCGGCTCCGCAGCAGCCTGGCATCGACGCAGCGCGGCGATGAGGCCGGCGGCCAGCACCATCTGCGTCATCAAACCAACCGTTACCAGAGCGACCAGCGGGAGTCGGAAAGCAACCGCCCCCGAGACGAGCGCGAGGTTCGTCGCCTGGCTGGCCAGGCTGACGATGGCCAGATCACGCGCCGCCTGGATGGACCGGAGGAAGGTGCCGACACATCGAGAGGCAACCGCGGGTAGCACCGTGACGAACCCGATCGCCATCACCAGTTCGAGCCTCGAATGGGCGACGGTCAGGGACCGGCTCCACCAGGGGAACAGTGCGATGAGCGCGCCGATGATTGCTGCCGCCATCGCAAGCTGGATCGCGATCGCCCGCCACACCACGCGCAACGCCCACGACCGAGTGTCCGCCCGGTGAAACCATGCGGGCACGTACTTTCGGATGACCTGATCCAGCCCGAGGTCCGCGATCGTGGCGATCATGGTCGTGAGCCAGACGACGTAGCTGAGGACGCCGAAGTCGTTGCTCCCCAGGTAGCGAGCGGTCAGGATCGAGACGGCGATCCCCACGAGCGCGGTCGCCACCGACTGGAGAAGGTTCCAGAAGGAGTTGCTCGCCACCGTGGCAGCGTAGCCCCGGCTCGGCGTGCTCATGATGCGCTGTCACGCCGCGCGATTACCATGCCACAGGGCGAGCACCCTGAGCTGACCCGCAGGACCGCCATGACTGCGCGAGGCTCCGGGCTCCACCTCGGCTCTACCGGCAGGTGCCGCAACAGCACTTCCCCGAAGGGCTCGACGCCGAGCGCTCGAGGCGGAATGGCGCCGATGCGGCGCTCCCACTCCTCCCTCGTCGTGAGCGCCGGCGACCGCGGGGCCGCGGAAGGCACGGCATCCGGGTCGGTGGGGTGCGGAAAGGTCACGATGGATTCTCGGGCAGCGGCCCGGTGCTCAGCGCCGTGCGGCCTCGGCTTCGCGCTGCGCCCGGTACCAGGCGATGGTGCGCGACAGGCCCTCGTCGAGCGGGGTGTGCGCGGTCCAGCCGAGGAGCTTCCGCGCCCGGGTCGTGTCGAGGCAGCGGCGCGGCTGCCCGTCGGGCTTGCTCGGGTCCCACACGATCCTGCCGCGGAAGCCGCAGTGGTCCGCGATCATGGTGGCGAGGTCGCGGATCGCGACCTCGTGCCCGGCCCCGAGATTGACCGGCTCGCCGCCCTCGAGGCGCTCGAGCGCGGTCGCGATGCCTTGGGCTGCATCCTCGACATAGAGGAACTCGCGCGTGGCGCCGCCGGTTCCCCAGACGACGATCTCCGGCCCACCGGTCTCCACGGCTTCGGCGCATTTGCGGATCAGCGCCGGGATGACATGCGAGGTCTCGGGGTCGAAGTTGTCGCCCGGGCCGTACAGGTTCACGAGCAACACGTTGACCGCGTCGAATCCGAATTCCTGCCGGTACGCCTGCGACTGGACGATCAACATCTTCTTCGCGAGCCCGTACGGCGCGTTGGTCTCCTCCGGATAGCCGTTCCACAGCTCCTCCTCGCGGAACGGCACCGGCGTGAACTTGGGATAGGAACAGATGGTGCCGACGCTGACGAAGCGCTTCACGCCGGCGCGGCGCGCGTGCTCCATGAGCAACGTACCCATCATCAGATTCTGGTAGAAGAAGGTGCCGGGGTGCTTGCGATTGGCCCCGATGCCGCCCACCACGGCGGCGAGGTGGATGATGGCCTCGGGCCGGAGCATCTCGAGCATCCGCACCGCCTGCGACTCGTCGGTCAGGTCGAAGTCGCGCGAGCCGATTGCGACCGCGCCGGTGAGCCCGCGCGCAGAGAGGGCCGTCATCAGGTGGCGTCCCAGGAAGCCGGTGCCGCCGGTGACGACGATGGGAGTTCTATGATCCAGCAGGTGCCTCCGAGTCTTGGACGAGGCGTCAGTCTCCAGTCTCACGTGGCCGCAGTCAAGCCGGTCACGCTCATCGCGCGGTCCGCCAGGCCGCGTGGGCGCGCGCGAGGGCCGCCGCGAAGGCGCGGTCGAACACCTCCTCGGCGAACGGTTCGGCGTTCGCCCGCACGTCCGCGGGATCGAACGACGCCGCCTCGAGGACCGCCATCGCCCGGGTGAGCCCCTCGACCGTCTGCGCGCCGAACAGCACTCCACCCGGGACCCGCTCGACCCCGGCGCGCGCCCGCTCGAGGACCTCGGCCGGCGCGCGGAGCCCCACGGTCTCGAGCGCTCCGCCGCGCGCCAGGGCGATCACCGGGCAGCCGCTCGCCATCGCCTCGACCGGAAGGATGCCGAAGTCCTCTTCGCCCGGGAACAACAGCGCGCGCGCCCCGGCCAGGAGCCGCGCCATCTCGTCGTCGTCCACCCAGCCGCGGAACTCGATGCCGGGCCCGGCGAGCGCGCGCAGCCGCGCTTCGTCCTGGCCGGCCCCCGCCACCACCAGGCGGCGGCCCATGTGGCGACACGCGGCGATCGCGAGCTCGCCGCGCTTGTAGGGCGCGAATGCCCCGGCCAAGAGGTAGTAGCCGCGGGGGCCATCGACGGGCGCAAAGCGATGGATCGCGACCGGCGGGTAGACCACTTCGGCCGGACGCCTCCAGTGGCGCCGAATGCGCTCCGCCACGTGGCGCGAGTTGGCGAGCAGGGCATGTGGACGACCGCTGGTGTCGACATCCCACGCACGCAGCCGGGCGCAGGTGCGTCGGACGTACCACGACAGGGGCCACGGGAACCGGGCGGGCGGAAAATACTGGTCCTCGAGATCCCAGATGTAGCGCATCGGCGTGTGGATGTAGCTCAGGTGGAATGCGCCTGGCGGTACGCGCACCCCCTTGGCGACCGCATGGCTGGTCGAGATCACGACGTCGTGGCCGGCGAGGTCGAGGCTCTCGATCGCCCGGGGGAAGATCGGCAGGAACCAGCGGTAGCGCCGCTCGGCGTCCGGCAGCCGTTGCAGGAACGAGGTGTGGATCGGGTGGGATTCGATCGCCGGCGAGCTCGCCCCGCGCCTCCACACCAGCGTGTAGATCGGGGCCGAGGGGAAGAGCCGCGCGATGCGCTCGAGCACGTGCTCGCCGCCCCGATAGCTCGTGATCCAGTCGTGAACCAGGGCGACGCGCCGCCCGGCCGCGGCCGTGCTCACGCCGGCTTCGGCGCCTCTCAGTGCCTGCGGCTCGGGTGTGGTGGCGGAGCTCACTTCCGAGCCGCGGGTGCGGATCGTCGCAGGGCCTCGAGGACCTGGCGGTCATCGGCGGAGAGCGCGGCGCCTTCGAGCAGCTCGGGGCGCCTCTCGAGCGTGCGCCGCAGCGCCTCGCGCCGCCGATAGCGCGCGATCTCGGCGTGGTTCCCGGAGAGCAGGACCTCCGGCACCTTCCAACCGCGGTACTCGGCCGGCCGGGTGTAGTACGGCGTGTCGAGCAGTTCGCCGTGGAAGGAGTCGCTCTCCACCGAATCGAAGTCGCCGACCACTCCAGGCAGCAGGCGCGCCACCGCGTCCACCACGCACAGGGCTGCCGGCTCGCCTCCCGAGAGCACGAAGTCCCCGATCGACAGCTCTTCGTCGACCAGCCGCTCGCTGACGCGCTCGTCCACTCCCTTGTAGCGTCCGCAGACCAGCACCAGGTGCTCGAGGCTCGCGATTTCGCGGGCCACGTCCTGGCTCAGACGCCGTCCTTGAGGCGAGAGCAGGACGACGCGGGTTCCCGGGTCGCGCCGGCCGGGATCGCCCACGTCCAGGGCTTCGAGCGCCCGGTGAATGGGCTCGATCTTCATGATCATTCCCACCCCCCCGCCGAACGGATAGTCGTCGGTCGTCCGATGGGTGTCGTTGGTGAAGTCCCGCAACGAGACGATGCGGCTCTCGAGCGCGCGGTTCTCGCGGGCGGCCCGGATCATTCCCCCCTCGAACGCGGGAGGGAAGAACTCCGGAAAGATGGTGAGGATCGAGATCTTCACGAACAGCTCGCTCGGGTCTGGAACGTCCAACCCGGGACACTAGCGCCAGGAGCCGCGCGCCCCAAGTCGGCGGCGGCGATCACAGCTCTTCGAGCCCCGCGGGCAGGGCCACCGTGATGTGGCCCTGATCGAGGTCCACGCGCCGTACGATCTCGGGCGCCGCTGGAATCAGAATCTCCTTCTCCCCGCGCACCACGTAGATCGGATGTGCTCCCGATTCCATGACGCGCTCGAGCACCCCGAGCCTCCTGCCCTCGACGGTTCGCACTTCGAGCCCGACGAGCTGGAACGCGTAAGCGACTCCCGGGCCGGGATCGGGCAGGCGCTCGCGCGCGGCGAGCAGGACGCCGAGCGTCAACGCCCTCGCCTGCTCCCGGCTCTCGATGCCGGTGAAGCGGACCAAGAGCGAAGTCGAAAGCGCCCGCGCTTCCTCGAGCGTGAGGGCGCGCGTCGTTCCGTCGCGACCGCGCCAGGTGAACGCGTGCACCTGAGCGAGCTCGCGCGGCGTGAGATCGGCGCCGTCCAGCACGATTTCGCCGTGCAGGCCGTGGGCCCGACCGACCTGGTGCCCACCGGAGGGAACCCGGCCGTGAGGCGTTTCGCTCAGTCGGCGATCTCGAGTCCGGCCTTACGCCCGGCGCGGGCGGCGGCGGCGGACAGAGCCAGCCGAAGCGAGCGCGCCGTCCGTCCCTGCTTGCCGATCACGTGGCCGAGGTCGTTCTGGTGGACGCTCAGCTCGAAGGATGCCTCGGCTCCCGGGCGCAGGATCTCGACCCGCACGTCGTCAGGGTGATCCACGATGCCCCGCGCCATCAGGGCGACCAAGTCGCGCAGTGCGAAGTCGGCGGCTTCGGGCTCGCGCGGCGGCGGCGCGGAGCGACGGGTCAGCTCGCCAGCGGCGGGGCC
>VBOY01000079.1:17597-19163 GCA_005893295.1 Candidatus Eiseniibacteriota bacterium
GTCCACAGGCCCGACAGCAGGAGCGTCGGCAGCGGCAGGTTGAGCTTTTGGACCGCGAGACCGCTTGCGGAGAGGACGGCCCCACCGAGCCAAATCAGGATCACGGTTCTCGTCTGACATTGAATCACTCTCGCGAGGCGATGGTTGGTGTGGTCCTTGCCGCCCTGGTAGACCTTGCGGCCCTCGCGCAGGCGGTTCACCACGACGAAAATCATGTCGAACATCGGGTAGGCGAGCGCCAGGATCGGACCCACCTGGCCCCAGCCGCGTGGCTGCCCCACGAACGCCAGCACCGCCGAGGCGCCGAGACTATAGCCGAGAAACAGGCTCCCCGCGTCCCCCAAGAAGATCCGGGCGCGCGGGAAGTTGTACTTGAGGAATCCGGCGCAGGCCCCGGCAAGGGCCAGCTGGGCCGCGGCCACGCCGTAGGTTCCGCGCTCGATCGATCCCCAGGCGAACCCGGCGAGCGCGATCGCGGACAGCCCAGCCACCATGCCGTTCATGTTGTCGAGGAAGTTGATCGCGTTCATGAGCGCCACTAGGGCGACCAGGGCCACGGCGGCGTTGGCCGCCACCGGCAGGCCGAGGTCCGGGATGTTGCCCGAGGCGAGCAGCAGCCCCGCGGCGCACGCCTCGCCCAGGAGCTTCAACGCCACGCCCATCCCGAAGCGGTCGTCCCACAGTCCGACGGCGAGGATCAGCGCCGCACCGCCGACCAGGGAGAGAACGTCGCCGCGCACCGCGACGGGGCGACCCACATGCACCAGCCAGGCAAGGAGCGCGGAAATGAACACCACCGTGCCCCCGAGCAGGGCGGTGGCGGAGGTATGCAGCTTGCGGGCTTCCGGGTGATCCAGGCACCCGGAAACCCACGCCAAGCGGACGCCGAGCGGCGTGAGGAACAGAGACAAGAGAAGCGCCAGCGCGAACGCCGCGATGAGCTGCATCCAATTAGCTTAGCGCCGGCCAGTCCCGGCTCGCGAGATCTAGGCGGCTGCCAATCCTGCCGGTACCGACCGCCCCATCTGCTCGCACATGTCGCGTATCGTCATCTCGAGGAGCTGGTCGAGCTTGATCTGCGGACGATACCCGACGGCCCGACGGATCTTGCCGAGATCCGGAACGCGTCGCCTCATGTCTTCGAACGAGCGGCCGTAGATCTGCTCGTAGGCCACGAATTCGATCGGTGAGCTGCTGTCGCACAGCATACGGATCCGCTCGGCCAGGCCGACGATCGTGATCTCTTCATCGGTTCCGATGTTGAAGATCTCGCCGATCGACGCATCGCTGTCGGCGAGCATGAGCACGCCCCGCACGACGTCGTGCACCGCCGAGAAGCAACGCGACTGATGCCCGTCTCCGTAGACCAAGATGGGCTCGTTGCGCAGCGCCCGCATGACCATGTTCGGGATCACCATGCCGTAGGCGCCCGACTGGCGCGGCCCACAGGTGTTGAAACATCGAACCACGGTCACCGCGACTTGCTTCTGCTGCCAGTAGGCCTGGGCCAAGCACTCGTCCACCGCCTTGCCGCAAGCATAGGACCAGCGGAGCTTGTGGGTGGGC
>VBOY01000079.1:19177-21696 GCA_005893295.1 Candidatus Eiseniibacteriota bacterium
CCGAGACTCCCTTACCGTAAACCTCGCTGCTCGAGAACACGATGACGCGCCGTTGGTGTACCTGGCTCGCCTCGAGGACCACCTCGCTCCCGCGAATGTTCGTGATCAGCGAGCGGAGGGGGTTCTCCAGCACGTACTTGACGCCCACCGCGGCCGCCAAGTGAAAAACCCGGTCACTCTGGGCGATCAGCCCCGTGACCAGGGAGGAATCGGTTACGTCTCCCTCGAGGAACCGAAATCGCTGACGTCTTTGAAAAGTCGTGAGGTTTTCTAACCTCCCTGTGGAAAGATCATCCAACGCCCAAACTTCGTGTCCTTGGTTGAGAAGAGCTTCTGAGAGATGCGATCCAATGAACCCTGCCCCGCCTGTGACGAGCACCCTCATGATCCACCCTCTTCAGACTGGATGTGGGACGTTCCTCGGACCGGATGTGGAGCGAGATGTTGGCGCTAAGTTCGAGCAGAGCTCGCGGCAGCTTTCAGGCTCCATCTGAGGGGCCTAGTCTAGCCGAGCAACTCGCGCCAAGTCAAGGCTTTGTGCAACGTTCTGAGCCTTGTTCCGGCCTTCCGGGACGACCAGTCTCTCGAACATTCATCAAACACAAGACGTTAGCGCCGGTGCGTGGGTGCTGTTCGAGGTGGGTTCGAATTGCATTCGACTCGCATCGCACCATACTGCCGGGTTCACAGCATTGCCAAAGTCGGATCGATGTCTCGAATCATCACTTCGCTATTCCGAATTCGTCCTTACCTACGAAGCACGAACCGTTCCGGGCTAATCGCGCGCCGAAATGCGCGACCGCACCCGACGACCGTGCAAAGTGAGTGGCGAGTTCAGGCGACATCCCATGCAACCATCAACAGTTGTTTAAGTCGTAGTGGGACTCTTGGTTGCGAGCTTGGAAGGACGACGGTTCGGATCCAAGAGAATTGCAATCGTGCTCGCGGCGCAGCGCCCGACGCGGGAGTCACCCGTCGATTGCGTGCGATCCGAATTCGGCCAGGGATGACGGCGGGGAGCTCTACTCAGCGCAGGGTGCGGATCGCTATGACGACGGTCGCCACCTGGGCGATCGCGGTCAGGATGTCGCGGCTCTGCTCCCAGGCAGTGCGGTCGGGTTTCTCGGGCACCCAAACCAGGTCGCCGGGGTGCAGGGTCCGCAGGTTGCGCGCAAGGAGCGTCTGCCCGGTCACCGACCGGGTGATGCGGACCCGAGTGCGCCAGGCCCGATCCGTGAAGCCTCCGGCGGCCTCCACGTAGTCGACCACCCGCCGGCCGGGCAGGTAGGCCACGATCCCGGGGCGCTTCACCTCGCCGTCGACCCGGATCGATGGCACCAGCCGCTCGACTCGCACCAGGTCACCGTCCCGCAGCAACAGGTCGAGGTCCTTGGACTGGCTGAGTCGGTTCCAGTCCACGCGGTAGTCCTCCCTGAGCCCGGCCAGCTTGGTGCGCAGCGCCTCGTATTCGGAAGCGGTCAGCTCGGCGCGCGACAGGCGCAGCAGGCGCTCCAACTCCGGATCCTTGCCGGCGGCCAGCCGATGCACGCGGATCGACGACAGGTCGGCGGTGGGCAGGAACCCACCCGCAGCGGACACGAGATAGCTGAGGCGATGACGCCCTTCGACGATCGGATAGGTGCCCGGCCGCGCCACCTCGCCGACGACCGTGACCTGGTCCAGGGCGTGGTACTTGGGAACGAAGTAAACATAGAGCCGGTCGCCCTCCCGGAGCTTCGGGGCCACCTTCCCCGAGGTCGCGTCGTGGAGCTCGAACCACAGCGACTCCGGAAGGGATTCCGCGTTCCAGCGCACCAGCAGGGCGCGCTCGTCGTCGGCCGCCGGCAGCGGCCCCCCGGCCAGCTTGAACAGGGTGAGCAGGCTGTCGTTGGGCCCGAGCTCGAAGCGACCTGGCGCCGCGACCGCGCCGGAGGCCCAGACGAATCCGGTGGCCGCGGGAACGTTGACGATGTCGCCATCCCTCAGCCAAGGATTCAGAGAGCCATCGCCGGTGCGCAGGAAGAGGCCGAGATCGGCGGTCTCTCGAGTGCCGTCGCGATGGACAACCTGGAGCCAGCGCATCGATGCTTCCGGCGGCACGGCGGCGCGGTTCACGACGTCCCCGACGCGGCTCGCTCCGCTGGCGACGACCGACCCGGGTGACGACACCAGCCCGGTCAGGTAGACCAGGAAGGTCCGAGGGCGGGCGAGACGCAGGTCCATGCTCACGCCGCGCAGCTGTTGACCCATGAGCCTGAGCGCGCTGGTGCGTACCTCGGCCAGCGTGCGCCCGTCTACTTTGATGGTGCCAGCATCCGGAAGGGTCACGATCCCCTCGGGTCCCACCTCGATCAAGACGGTTCGAGAGACCCGTCCCCACAGCTCGAGCCTGAGCAGGTCGCCGGGGCCGACTCGATAGCTCTCGGGATCGACCGGACCGGCGAGCGGATTCAAGCCGATCGGGCTCGCCGAAGCTCCGCCCCCGGGGGTTTGGCGCGTCGACGGCATACCCTCCTGAC
>VBOY01000180.1:0-2607 GCA_005893295.1 Candidatus Eiseniibacteriota bacterium
CGAACGATCGCGAGATCTTGTCGAGTGTTCTCGACAACCGCCCCTTCGACGCCATCGGTCGTTTCGCGCCAGTCTCCCCTCTCTCGCCCGAAGAGGAAGAACCCCTCGATCGTCTGGTCGCCCACACGAAGGCTGGCGTGCGTCTGAGAGTCCAGATAGCGCGGAATAACCCTCAGCTCCGGCACCGCAGCTTTCAGAAGCGGAACGACGTCGCTCTGGCGCAGACCCGTGACCACCTGGAACCGCGGAGTCGACTCGCCCGAGCCATCCGCAAGCCAGACGGTCGCGCGACGCTCGATCGCATCGCTCGAGAGCGACAGCGCGTGGAGATGGTTCGCCTGAAACGTCGGTCGCAGCTCCAGCGAACCGTTGGTGTCCCGGAATCGATGGGACATGAGGAAGGGATGGAGCTCGACCTCCACGATGTCCGGATTGATCTTCGTACGCGATCCGAACACGGCGGTCTTGGGTCCGCCGATGCGGTGCTCCCAGACGTAGTCGCGTGCGGTCTGATCCACCGGCAGACCGTAAAGACGCAGGTCGGCCGAGGCCGGAAGCGGGGAAGTGATCCTCAGGTCCCCGAGCAGCAGCTTGGATCCATCGTCGGGATACAGGAAACGTGCGGACGAGGGAATCCAGGCGGCCTCACCTGGCGGGGCCGCCCTTTGGGCCGAAACTACAACCGGCGAGAGCAGAATCGGCTTCGTGCTATCGGAGGCCGCTTCCCGAACGCTGCCGGTGACCGTGCTGTCGGTCGGGGCTTGCCCGTTTGCTGTCAACGAGAAAGCCATGCAGAGAAGAACCGTTGCGAGTCCCCCCATCCGTCTTCCCCCGGCTCTGGCGTCGGCACGGATGGGGCGGTCCGCAACTTGTATGCCGTGCTGTCGGCTTCTGCGTGTCCGAGGGTGCTACGGCGCGGCTGCTGAGGGCGACGCCGCCTGGACCCTGGCCGTCAGCTCCGATGCCGACTGGCCCTGGCTCACTCCCGATGGCCTCACGTTGAAGTTGAGTTCAAGGTCGCGCTTGAGGCGCGGGTCGCGCGCCCGGTAGACCTCGCCCACACCCCGGCGCCGAGCGGGGCGACGATCTCGTACGAGCCGAGGCGGGTAGCAGGAGTCAGCGCCTCCGGCGAATACGTCATGGCGGCGCGACAGGTGGCGTGGTCGGAGCACCGCTCGCCACAGCCGATGGCTCGACTCAGTTCCATCGCCCGTGCGGGCTGCACACCCGTCCGCACGGGCGGTCGCAACGGATGGTCAGTGGCTCACGGCCGACGGCTTCGCATACACGTCGGCGCTCATCACTTCGATTCCAACGAACGGCTGGTTGCCTTCCACCCAGGCATCGTGTCCGGGCGGGATCGTGTACGACTCGCCCGGGACAATGGTCTTCTCGGTGCCGTCCTTCAGCCGGACCGTAATCCGCCCGGAGACCGCGTACCCGACATGTGAGTTCTGGCACTGATCGGTCTTGACGACCGGCTTGATGCATTCGGACCAGCGCCATCCAGGCTCGAAGGTGAACCTGCCAATCGTGAACCCTTCGAGCTGAACGACCTCGACACGAGTCTTGCTCGGGGTGCGAACCTCGTCGGGCGAGCCGTGGGACTTCGCTTCGAACTTGGTTACGGTAACTGGATTCGACATGTTTCCCCTCCTGGTTCAAGGCTGGCGGCCGGTCTACGTTCGCGGCGGCGCGGGATGCTACCACGATACGGCCCGCAGTGGCGGCCGAAAGTCGGGCAACGGTGAGAGAATGCGCTCACGCCGGCGCCGGGAAGCCCCGCAACCTGGTGGAACAGGTCAGGGCTCGTCGTCCGAGACCGAGCCGGCGCGCCGTCCTCTGGGGCCCGTCAATTCTCCCGGCCCCCAGGCCGATAACTCCGGAGCGTCGCCGCGGCCCGTTCACTGGTCGCGGCGTAATCCGAATTGCCTTCAACGGATGGAGCACCGATGGGCAGAAAGAGTCGAGTGCGCGCGGGCGATCTGATCCGCAGGCTCCGATCCCCCGCACGGCTTCTGCTCAGGAGTCAGCTGCTGAAGGTGTTCCTCGTGCTGTGCGTCGCCGGGATTATCGTCGGTCTCGAGAGCCGGCCCGACCGAAGCCTGGTTCCCTACGCCGAGCTGTTCCGTGAGATGAGCGTGGCTTCCTATCGCGAGTCCCCCTCGGATACGACGGCGCACTTCGTGGTGGACCTCTGCGCCGGCGGCAAGGTATTCAGCCGTTACGATGTCGATGCGGCGGCGTTCACGGCACCGCCTCGCGATCGCGACTACAACCGCGCCATCACCCGCACGGTTTATCGTCCGCTCCAGGTGCGCGGCCACGTCGCTCGAGGAATGTGGCTCGACAGGCGGCTCGCCCGGCCCTCTCTCCTCCCCGAGCAGTTCGACGAGCTCTACCAGGCCACGCTCGACTTCGTGAAGCCGGTCTCGCTGGTGGCCGGGGCGGTTGGCACGCTCTCGGGCTATTCAGTCGGTTATCGCCTCGGCGTCTGGAACAGCTCGCTGCGCAGTCGCGCGGTGCAAGAGCGTCTGCTCGCTACTCCCGGCCTCGGTCGGGTGATCGCGCGCGAGGCATGGCGGCGGGTCCTGCTGGAGCCGCTGG
>VBOY01000180.1:2622-3114 GCA_005893295.1 Candidatus Eiseniibacteriota bacterium
GCGGATCTACACCAACTTTTTCCGCCTCGCTCTTAACGACAGCGACAGCTTCATCCCGCGCGAGGCGACGCGCCTCGCGAGCCTCGGGCATGCCTACGAGTCGCGCACCATGCTGGCGTTCGCGGAAGCGGTCCGTCGCGCGAAGCTCGATGCGCCCGTCTCGAGCGCCGATTTCGACGCCGTCGAGCGATGGGCGAGCCTGCTCGTGCGGCGCGGACATTGGGCGGCCGGCACCATCCCACCGGCTGGTGAGGAGCGTGCTCGCTACCTGGGGACACTGGCCTGGTATGGGGTGGCGCCGACCACGGAAGTGAACCGCATCTGGATCGGGCCGCGCCTGCTCGTGCGGGAAGGCGAGACCGAAGGCTTCGTGGCCGACGAGATCCCGGCGACCGGCATCGGCTGTCCGATCGGATGGCGCGCCGAGCTGCTCGAGCAGACGTCCGGCACGAACGTGTGGGCGATCGCCTGGTACGCCGATCATCCCGAGTT
>VBOY01000180.1:3132-3957 GCA_005893295.1 Candidatus Eiseniibacteriota bacterium
CGAAAGGGCGCAGCGGCTCGTGGCGCGCCGTTCGCATCCAGTGGCGGAGCCCACGGCCGTTCGCGCGGTGACGCCGGTGACGGCCTCGGCGAATTGGGTCACCGTCGTTCCCGATTCCACCGCTCACGCCGCTCGGCACGAGACCGTCACGCGCGACACGCTCCGCTCGCCCGCGCAGGCTCCAGCTGACACGCTGCGCGCACCATCCTCTGTACCTGTACCGGCCGAGAGCACGAAGGCCGATTCGGAGTGATTGATCGCGCGCGGAGGAAGCCAGGGGCTGGGGCGGCCAAGACGGTCAAGCTCATGCTGCTAGGCCGCTGCTAGACCGCAGTCCGAATCCGAGGCTGACAGCGCGACGTCCGCAGGCACGCGGCGCACTAAAATAGCCGTCAGACCTGTGCCGTGGGCATGATCCACAACTCGCCGATGGCGGTGTGTCGGGGGCGCGTGACCATGTAGGCGACGCCGTCGGCGATATCTTCGGGGGTGAGGACCTCGGTCTGCTCGTAGAAGGGGTCGATCATCCCTTTTCGGATTTCCGGCCTGTTGTGCGAGCCCAGCTCGGTCGCAACTCCGCCGGGCTCGAGGACGCCCACGCGCACATGCCGCTGGGTGACCTCCTGCCGCAAGGACTCGGTGAGCCCGTTCACGCCGAACTTGGTGAGGTTGTAGACGCCGTAGCCGTTCCACGCCAAGCGGCCGGCGATCGAGCTGATATTGACGATGTCGGCAACTCGGCGCGGGCCATCCTCGGCAGCCTGCAGCAGGTGCGGCAGTGCGGCGCGGGTGGTGTAGAGCAGGCCCTGGACGAGTTGCCGACAT
>VBOY01000181.1:0-3032 GCA_005893295.1 Candidatus Eiseniibacteriota bacterium
GCACCGCGGGCTCCTCACGGACTACGAGCTGCAGGCCGCGCTCGAGGGGCGGCCGCCCGGCGGTTGGAATCCGCTCCAGTGGCTGTTCGGGGCTCCCGCTCGCACGAAGCCGCCGCAGGCTCTGCCGGACTCGGTGGCGGTCGACAGCACGACCGGGGTGCCGCTCGATTCGGCCGATTCCGAGCCCTGAGCCGGATCTCGGCACCAAGCGCCGGACTCAAGTGGACCGCCCTGACCGACCCGGTTCGACTTCCCTTTAGGACGGCTAGGATGCCCCCAGCGCCTCGCGAACCAAACGAGACACGGTCGCGCCGTCCGCCTGCCCCCGCACCTTCCCCATCACGGCGCCGATCACCCTGCCCGCGTCCTTGGGGCCGCTGGCACCGGAGGCTCTGATCGCCTCGCGCACCAGGGCCATGATCTCCGATTCCGGGAGGGCCTGCGGCAGGTAGCGCGCGGTCACGGCGATCTCCTGCTCCTCGCGGGGTACCAAGTCGTCGCGGCCGAGCTTGCGGAACTCGTCGATCGCCTCGCGCCGCTTTTTCGAATAGCGCTGCAGGATGTCGATCTCCTCGGCGGGCGAAAGGACCTGGTCCTTCGACTTCTTGGTCTTGGCCTCCATGAGCGCCGACTTGAGCATGCGCAGCGTGCTCAAGGTGTCGGCGTCCCGGGACTTCATCGCCTCGGTGAGATCGCGCTGGATCCGCTCCAGGATCGTTTCGGGCGTCATGCGGACCCTTGGATCACCTCGGCGGCGCCTCGACCCCCGGACGGTGGTCGAGCGGCTTCGAACGCGGTGACCGCCCGCCCGAACACCTCGAGCGCGGCGGCGAACGAAGCCGGGTCTCGCCCCAGGCCGACGCGAATCCCGGCCGGATCGCCGAAGAAGCGGCCGGGGACCACGGCGAGATCGAAGCGGCGGGACGCGAATTCGGAGAAGGCATCGCCGCGGTCACCGCCCACCTGGCACCACGTCGTCGTGCCCTGGCTCGCGGTCCACGGTCCGAGCACGGGGCGGCGAGCGAGAAACTCGAGCCAGCGCGCCCGGTTCGTGGCCAGGATCTCGTGCGCGCGGGTTCGCAGGCGATCCAGGTGCGGGAGCAGGGCCAGCGCCAGGGTGGCGCTCGGAAGAGCGGGAACCGCCGAGAAGGCGTTTTGGAGCTGCTCGGCCCGCGCGAGCACCTCCTCGCTCGCCGCGATCCAACCGATGCGAAGCCCGCCCAGACCGTACGCCTTGGTGAGCGACCCGGTCGCGACCCAGCGCGGGCCCTGTGCGGCGTGGGTGCCGAGCGGTCCCGGCGCCAAGTCGCGGAAGATCTCGTCGCACAGGATCCACAAGCCTCGCGAGGAGGTGGGAGACCACGATCATGCGGGTACGCTCGGAGAGCGTCGATTCGACGGCAGCGGCGAGATCCGGAGCGTCGCCGAGCGGCCGAGTGAACCGGCGCACCGCGATGCCGAAGACGCGCGGCGCCTCGTAGTGGGGCTCGTAGCCGGGGGTTTCCACCAGCACCTCCTCGCCGGGTCGCACGAGCGCGCCGAACACGCAGGCGTTCGCCTCGCTCCCGCCTGCCGTGACCAGCACGCGTCCCGAGGGAGCGGAAAGGCGGAGCCCAAGCGAATGCCCGAGCTCCGCGAGGACGCGATCGCTGTTCTTGGCGAGCCCGGCCTGATGCGGCAGACCGAGGGCCTCGAGATCGGGCGTGGCGGCCGCGCTATCCGCGAGGTTGTGGCGGTGGCGCGGGACCTCGGTCTTGCTCCAGGTCAGGTGGTGGAAGGTCGGGGTGCACATCGTGCCTCACGATAGCAGGCTTGGCGCGGCACCGGGAGTCCGCGCCGCGGCCAGCCGATGGAGTAGATCACGTTGTCGAGGCGCGTGAAGTCGTAGCGGTTGTTGCGCTCGACCCCGAGTCGTAGCCAGCGCCGTTTGGCGTCGACCGCCCAGCCGATCGTCCGCCTGCTCGCCGGGGCCACGGTCAGCTGGAACCAGTCGTCTTGCTCGTTCGCGATGCGCACCCTAAGCGGAACCACCCACAGACCGCCCTCGCGCGGGTCGCGAATCACGGTCGCCTGAGCAAAATTGTAGGAGCCCCAGTAGTAGTCGGCGCCGGCGTCCGCCACCCACTCGGTCGAATCCTTGGCCACGATCGGGCTCACCTCGGCGCGTCCCACCCAATGATCGGAGAGCACCTGGTCGGTGCCGAGCCAGAACCGCTCCTGCTTGCGCTCGTGTCGCCACTGGATCGTGGTCACGCTGCGCCGCTTGTCGCGGAGGTGGATTCCGACTTCGGGCCGAAACTGGTCATCGGTGTCCTGTCGGACGAAATCCCAGTACTCGAGCTGGACATGGAAGGGACCTGGCACCCAGTAGGCGAGCACGTCGCGGAGGTCGTTGTGGTTGCTGAAGGCCCAGTAGCGTGCCTGGCCCCCGACGTACGCCGGCGGGGTGGCGCCGGCGGGCGTCGCGAGGGCCAGCGACACGACGACCGCCACGAGCATCGTGTGTCTCATGCGATCCGATCCTTGGGGCCCCGGCGTGGGCGCATCGAGCCGGTAACGTAACGGAACCAGGCCCAGCACAGCACCGCCACCGTGCGGAGCACCGTGTTGATGGCTCCATACACGGGATAGGTGAGCAACACGAAGAGCGGCGCGCGGCGGTTCGTCCCCGGCACGCGCACGATCCAGTAGGGGTAGAGCTCGAAGGCCAAGTAGGTCAGATACAGCACGATGAGCCAGCCGCGCAACCCCGGAGTGAGCGCGAGCACGACGATCGACCAGGTCTTGAGCGGGTCGCTGATCGCCGTATAGAGGTTGTAGAGCATCTCGTAGCGCAAGCGCCACGAGGCGCCAGGCTTGAACGTGAGGCGGATGAAGTTGGCGAGCTGGTGGTAGAGCCCCGGATACCATCCGAACAGGCGTTGCCTGAGCCACGGCCCGAGGCGGCTGGGCGCCACCGTCCACACCGGCTCGTTCGCGAACACGATCCGGCGACTGTTCAGCAAGTGGATGATGGTGCGCTGCAGATCCTC
>VBOY01000181.1:3057-5367 GCA_005893295.1 Candidatus Eiseniibacteriota bacterium
CCGATCGCGCCCGAGACGCAGCTCACCGATTGGGTCACGTCGTGGAAGCGCTTCCCGATCTCCATGCTCTTGCCGTACTCGTAGCGCTGGATGTGCCCCCACAAGTTGTTGCCGGCTGAGCCGTCGCGGTTGCGACGGTCGGGCAGGACGTGGAACGCCACCGCGTCGTACCCGTCGTCGGACAGCAAGGAGGTCGGAATGCGCGCTCCCCCGAGCCGGGTATCGTCGTCGAGCAGCAGCGTGTACGGGGTCTTCACGCGGTGCACCGCGTAGTTGACGGCGGCCGCTTTCCCCTTGCGCTTCTCGAAGCGAAGGACGTCGCAGCCGAGCGCCTTCGCCACCTCCGAGGTCCTGTCTTTGCTCGCGTCGTCGACCACCAGGATGCGCGAGGGGTCGACCTGCTTCGCCAGCTCGCCGACCGTGCCGGGCAGCACGCCGGCTCCGTTGCGGCTCGGGATCACGGCGGTCACCTGGGAGGGCTCGCTCGTGAACAGGCGCTCCTCGTTGCGACCGAGCAGCTCGATCACCAGCTTGACGAAGTCCACCAGCACGCAGAACAAGACGACGAACACCAGGTTGTGCGTCCAGCTCCCGAGCGAGAACGGGCCCTCGGGAGGCGTGCCGAGCCACAGCGGCCACCAAGGCGTCACCGACAACGGAGCCTCCGGGTGCGGCTGCCGCGCCGCTGCGTGTGGCCGGCTTCGCCCTTGACCCCCTGCGACCCCGTCCCTACCCTCGCCCGCGCGTCGCGCATTCTTCGAGCGGAGGATCCGTGGACCGAGAGCAACGCCTGGCCGAGCTGCGCCGGCGCCGCGAGCAGTCCCTGGCGGGCGGCGGTCCGGAGCGCGTCGCCAAGATCCATCAGAAGGGCTGCCTGACCGCGCGCGAGCGCCTGGAGCTGCTGCTCGACCCCGGCTCGTTCGTGGAGATGGGCGCATTCGTGACCCACCGGGCACGCGACTTCGGCATGGAGGCTCGCCGCATCGTCGGCGACGGAGTGGTCGCCGGCTGGGGTACGGTCGAGGGGCGCCTCGTCTACTGCTTCGCCCAGGATTTCACCGTGTTCGGCGGCACGATGAGCGAGGCGAACGCGCGCAAGATCTGCGCGATCATGGACCTCGCGCTGGACAACGGCGCCCCGGTCATCGGCCTCAACGACTCGGGCGGAGCGCGCATCCAGGAGGGTGTGCTCTCGCTCGGCGCCTACGCGGACATCTTCCTGCGCAACACGCTCGCCTCGGGCGTGGTGCCCCAGATCTCGGCGATCCTGGGCCCGTGCGCGGGCGGCGCGGTCTACTCTCCCGCGATCACCGACTTCACGATCATGGTGGAGGGAACGAGCCACATGTTCGTGACCGGGCCGGACGTGATCAAGGCGGTCACCTCCGAGGAGGTCAGCTTCGAGGACCTGGGGGGCGCGATGACGCACAACTCGAAGAGCGGCGTCGCGCACTTCGCGGTCCAGGACGACGCCGACTGCATCCGACACGTGAAGCGACTCCTGTCCTTCCTGCCCTCGAGCAACGCCGAGGATCCGCCGCGGCGCTCGAGCGCCGACCCGGTCGATCGTCGCGACCCCGAGCTCGAGTCGATCGTCCCGGACGCCCCGGATCGGCCCTACGACATGAAGGAAGTGATCCGTCGCGTCGTGGACGACGGGGACTTTTTCGAGGTGCACCGGCACTTCGCCATGAACCTCGTCGTCGGCTTCGCGCGCCTGCACGGTAGACCCGTGGGTGTGATCGGCAACCAGCCGCAGGTCCTCGCGGGCGTGCTGGACATCGACTCGTCGGTCAAGGGAGCACGCTTCGTTCGCTTTTGCGACGCCTTCAACGTCCCGCTCGTCACCTTCGAGGACGTCCCGGGCTTCCTGCCGGGGACGCGCCAGGAATGGGGCGGCATCATTCGCCATGGAGCGAAGCTGCTGTACGCTTACTGTGAGGCCACCGTGCCCAAGCTCACGGTGGTGGTGCGAAAGGCCTACGGTGGCGCGTACGACGTCATGTCGAGCAAGCACATCCGCGGCGACTACAACGTCGCCTGGCCGACGGCCGAGATGGCGGTGATGGGCGCCGAGGGAGCCGTGAACATCCTCTACCGAGAGGAGCTGGGGGCGGCGGCGGACCCGGCCGGCGAACGGCGGCGGCGGGTCGCCGAGTACAACGAGAGATTCGCGAGCCCCTGGGTGGCGGCCGAGCTGGGTTATCTGGACGACGTGATCGAGCCGGAGGAGACGCGTCCCAAGCTCATCGCCGCGCTCGAGATGCTGCGCAACAAGCGGCAAATCCTCCCGTTCAAGAAGCATGGGAA
>VBOY01000015.1 GCA_005893295.1 Candidatus Eiseniibacteriota bacterium
CAACGAGAACGGCTACCGGGTGCCCGACGGCGCCTCGAAGGTCCTCGGCGGCTACATCAAGCAGGGCATGAAGTTCTTCGTCGCCAAGGTGAACCTCAAGGAGCAGGAGAAGCTCGGCTTCACCTACCTACGCCCGATCCAGGTGGCGTTCGAGTCGCCCAAGTTCGTGCTCCCGATCCGCCTCGGCATGGTCAACGCCGACAAGGAGCAAGAGCTGTTCGTGTACGCGATCAGCCGCAAAGGCCGCGTCGAGACCACCAACTACCGCACGGTGAAGCTGCCGTCCGACCGCGACGTTCCCGAGTTCGTGAAGGCGGAGTTCGCGAGCTTCTATCGCTCGATGTTCGGGCATCAAGTGCGGGACCAGGGCATGGAGGTGGTGTTCACCGAGTACGCCTGGGACATGGGTTGGTGCGATCCCTGCGCCAGCCAGCCGCTCTCGAACGACGAGCTGCGTGGGCTGGGCTGTTTCTGGCTGAACGACGCGAGCGCCGCCGGCCAGGCACCGTTCCTCACCCGCCTCCACGTCCGCTACGACGCGGCTCACTTCCCCGAGGACCTGGTGTTCCAGGAGACGGTGGATCGTGCCAACTTCCAGGGCCGGTACATCATCCGCCACGAATGGAAGGGCGACGCCGATTGTCCCGGCGGCCGCGCCTACCGGGCTGGGCTCGCCGATCGTCGCGCCAAGGAAGCCGGCAACCTGGCCGCGTTGACCGGATGGGACCTGGAGCGGATTCGCGGCAAGATGGCGGTCGGCGGCGACTGGTCTCGCCCCGAGGACCGCATGCGCTGGTGGGAGCGGATGTGGAAGAACTGAGGCCGCGGCGCCGGTCCCGGTGGCCGAGGTGATTAGCAGTAGACCGCCCCCCCGCGTCCTGGGATATCATGGTGGCGGTCGCGCTGAAACCCGGCCGCCGGACTTGGAGAATGCGAAGGAACGCCTGGATCCTCGTCGTGGCGGCCTGCACGCTGGGGTCGTCCGCGGCCAACGCGGACCATGACCCCAACAATACCGTCACGATCTACGTCCACGGCTTCGAGCGCGCCGGCGCGGACCGCCACGGCGTCTACGGCGAGACCATCCATGAAGCTCTCATGGACAGCATCGCCTCGCTCGCCGGGTTGCCTGTCGCCGACGGCACCAACAGCCCGCCCCCGAACGCCGTATCGGCCATCTCGTATTACGGAGACACGCCGCCTGCGTACTATTCGGCGGCCGACGTCGCCGATATCGATCAGATCACCGCGGCCTGGGGCGGGGGAGTGCCGCGCTACGCCATGATCGTGGCCAAGTACGCGCGGCACGTGCTCGAGCGCTCAGGCGCCCGGCAGGTGAACTTCGTCAGCGCCAGCTTCGGGTCCTTGATCGTGCGTTGGCTCATCGAGAAGGACGTGGCGGGTCTGGCCAGCCAAGGAAAGATCGCGCGCTGGCTGACGGCCGAGGGCGTGCTGTGCGGCAACTGGGCCGCGAGCCGTGACGGGCTCGTCGGTTTCCTGGACTTCCTCGATCCGCTACCCATCGACGTGGATCACATGAACTACGACTGGGTCAGAACGAACCTCCATGCGCCGCGTACCGAGGCCGACAATCCCCTGTATGGTGGAATCCTGATCGGCCAGTTCGCCTCGACCGACGACCGCTACAACGACGGTGCGCTGAGCGGGCTGATGGCGACCTATGGGGAATGGCAGCCCAACGACGGCGCGCAGGCGCTGGGCGATGCCCGTTTCCAAACCGTCACGGCCCAGTCCCGCCTGCTGGGCATGCCGCCGACTCTCGACCTCTTTCACGTCGGTCACCGGAGCCTCGACAACCATCGCGGCGCCTGGGTGCAGGCTTCGGCGTTCCTCACCCAGCGCCGCCGCGTGACGGTCGTGATGACCAGCGCCCAGGTGACGAACCTGCACGAAGCGCATACGATCTTCTGGGACGCGAGGCCGGCGGAGGTCCTGTTCGAGAGCCGCGTGTACTCGCCGGCGGCGCAGGCACGCTGGGGAATCGCCGATCCGTTGTCGACTTGCGAGAAGGACGGCGCGGTCGCGCCGCTCCGCCGCTACAACCGCGACGGCGACACCCAGGCGTTCTCGCACGTGATCTTCGACGACTTCGTGCTCTCCGACGAGACCCAGCTGCGCCTCGAGCTGCATGCCGAGGAGGTCGACTACGATCCGTGGTACGGCGTGGTCGAGACCGCCCACACGCCCTACTACGACGATCTCGGCAGCGGCACCCTCATGGTCTCGACGCTTGGACCCGGGACCTACACGTTCCAGGCCCCGTCCTGGAACTGTGCGCTCTCCGTGACCGTCACCGATTACCCGTTCGCTCCGCTGGTGGGCGTCTCGGATCCGGTTCCGAGCGGTGGCCGCGGGGTCCTGAGGATCTCTCCGAATCCGTTCTCCTCGAGTGTGCGCGTGACCCTGGCCGGAGCCCCGGTTCCCGGTGTCGCCACACTCCGGATCTACGACCTCTCCGGGCGTCTCGTGCGACGCATGACGGGAGGTATGGGCGGCTTCGTGTGGGATGGACGGGACGACCAAGGGGTTCCGCTACCCGCCGGCGTGTACCTCCACCGCGTCTCCACGCTTCGGCAGGAATGGTCCGGCAGGAGTTGCCTGTTGCGCTGAAGGCGCCTAGAGCGTAGCCAGTTCCCCGGTGAGCCGCGCCACGACCTCCGCCACCTGCTTGTACCCGGTCTCCAGCAGGAAGTTTGGATTCCGCCCGTAGGACTTGTGCCCCAGGATGAAGAAGTCGGGCTCCGGGTTCGTGAGCACGTCGGCGCCGAACGCCGGGGTCGTCAGGCAATCGCCCGCCGAAGCACCGAGGAGCGCCGCGGCCAGCTTCATCGGCCCACGCGAGGCGTAGCACTCGTGAACTTGTAACTCGCGATAGAGAGAGTTGTCGGGCCCAAAGCCGGTGTTCACCAGCACCTGGTCCACCTCCACCACGCGTGTCTCCTCGTCGCGCATCAGCGTCACGCGGTAGCGATGGGTGGCGGAGTTGAAGTCGAAGCCCTCGATCCGGACTTCGCCGATGTGCTCGACCGCGGGATCGGCGCCACTCGCCAGGGCGCGCGCCCGCGCGTAGAGAGCGCGACGCTCGGAGAGTGGATCGCCTGCGTTCTCCGGAAGCAGCGCCTCCCGGCCGCCGCGCGTCACCCATATCACCTGGGTGCCGCTCACCTCCGCCGCGAGCTTCGCCAGGCTGGCCACGCTCGTGGCCGAGCTCGCCCCGCCACCGACGACGAGCGTGCGCTTGCCGGCGTGACGCGAGCGACGCAGCCCGACGACGTCGTCCACGTGGTAGGACATCTGCGGCGCGAGGTAGAGCTCCTGGCGCGCCGGGATGCCGCCGTCGCCGGCCCAGTTGGGCTGGCCATAGACCCCCGAGGCGTCGATGGCCGAGAAGGCGTGGAGGTAGCTCTCGCGGCCTCCGGCATCGCGCACCAGGAGCCGAAACGGATGATCGCGTCTCCCGATCGAATCGCCCTTCAAGAGGCCGCGGCGCGCGAGGTGGACGACCTGCGCATGGGCGTGGATCCGGCCCTCGAGCTCGGACAGGCGGGCGAGCGGCTCGAGGTAGCCATCGGCCAACTCCTCGCCAGTGGGGCAAACCTCCGGGTCGGGGCTCTTCCAGCCGGCCTTCTCTAAGTGCGCGCGAGAGGTCGGGCCCACGTTCATCCGCCACGGCGTGAACATCCGCACGTGGCCCCACGCGCGCGGGTGCGCGCCCACCTCGCCACGCTCGAACACGTGTGCGTCCAAGCCGCGGTCGAGGGCCGCGAGCGCCGCCTCGAGCCCGATCGGGCCGGCACCGACGATCGCCAAGGTATTCCGTGCGGGGGTGGGCATTGGGTCCTCGAGATCCCGCCTGGGTCCGCGGGCCGAGTATTCTAGTGCTTGGGTGGTATTAGCCCAACTCGGCCATGATCGGCGCGTGATCCGAGGCCTTGCCGGGGCCATCGAGGCCGCGCACCGTGAGGCCGCGTGCTTCGAACCAGCCACGACCGGCAAACCAATCGAGGCGGAGCCCCGCGCGCTGTTCCACGCGCGCGAGCGCGGCACGCCCGGGCCGCCCCACCACGCGCAACACCCGGCGCGCCTCCGGCAGACGCGCAAGTCGAAGCCGCAGGGTCGGCTGCCGGTCCACGAAGCCCGACCACTCGAATCCGTAATGGCGCAAGACGTCGAACAGCGGTTCGCGCGCGGCGCCCTGGTCGGGTCGCAGCAAACGGCGCTCGAGCGGGCTGTGCGGCAAGAACAAGAGCGCCAAGGCTCCAAACAGCGCATCCCAGGGCCGACCTCGGTCGAAGGTGTGCGAGTTGAAATCACCGGCGAGCGCCACCGGACGGATTTCGTTCTGGAGCGCCTCCAGCAGGGTGCGCATCTGCAGGGCCCGCAGCGACCGCGTGCGATGGACCGCGAGGTGCACCGAAACCGCCACGAATGGCCGGCCAGGGCGCTCGATCGGGGCGATCAAGCCGATGTGCCGCCCGTACATGCGCTCGTGTCGGAACTGCTCGCGGTCCGGGCTCGGCAGCTCGATCACGCGCGCCTGGCCGATCGGCCAGCGCGACAGGATCGCCTGCCCGAACAAGGCTTCCTCGTTGTGGCTGTCGCGGGCGGCGCGCGGGTCATCGTCGCGGCCGATCGTGGTCTCGATGAAGAGCGGCGCCCAGACCCCGTAGAGGCCAAGTGCTGCGGCCAGCTCGCCCGCGACGTCGCGATTTCCGGAGCGCGCCATCCCGAGATCCACCTCGTTGAGCAGCACCACGTCCGCTTGCTCGAGCTGCGGATGGCCAAGCAGCGCGTGCTCCACCTGCTCGTAGCGATTCCCGTGCTCGATGTTCCAGTGCACGGCCCGCATGCGCTCCGGGTCGACGGGCGGCCCGGGAGGGGTGTCGGGCGTGAACCAGCGCATGGTGTCGAGCAGCCGCTCGATCCTGTCGCGCAGCGCGGGCCACGAGGGTGCGGCGCGCAAGACCTCGACCGTGGAGAAGGGGCGGAGCAAGCGCTGGATCTCCTTGCATTCAGGAATGAGAGAGCGGTCGGGGGTCATGTGAAAAAGGATAGCAGGAGAGGGCTGGCGCGTTGCGCAGAGCGCGTCAAGCCCCTAGACTAAACGGTGTCCGTGCTCCCCCGTCCGCAGCCTCACCCGGCCGATTGCAAGGAAATCGATGCCGTGACGCTCCGCCCTCGTACGCTCGGCGAGCTGAGGCAGGCGGGCCATCACCCGCGCTCCGTGAAGGATGAGATCCGGGGCAACCTGATCGCCGCGCTGCGCACCCGCCAGCCACTGTTTCCGGGCATCGTCGGCTACGAGCACACCGTCGAGCCCCAGATCGTGAACGCGCTGCTGTCACGCCACGACTTCATCCTGCTCGGGCTGCGTGGCCAAGCCAAGACCCGCCTGCTGCGCTCGCTGGTGCGGTTTCTCGACGAATGGATTCCCGCGATCGAGGGCTGTCCGCTGCACAGCGACCCGTGTCATCCGCTCACCCACCACGCGCGCACGCTGGTCGAGGCACGCGGCGACGACACGCCGCTGCAATGGATCCACCGCGACGAGCGCTACCAGGAGAAGCTGGCCACGCCCGACGTGACGATCGCCGACCTGATCGGCGACATCGATCCGATCAAGGCGGCGACCCTGAGGCTCGACTATTCGGACGAACGGGTGATCCACTACGGGATCATCCCGCGCACCAACCGCGGCATCTTCGCGGTGAACGAGCTGCCGGACCTGCAGCCGCGCATCCAGGTCGGCTTGCTCAACATCTTGGAGGAGAAGGACTTCCAGATCCGCGGCTTCCCGGTACGGATGCCGCTCGACGTGCTGATCGTGTTCTCGGCCAACCCCGAGGACTACACCAACCGCGGCAACATCATCACGCCGCTGCGCGACCGCATCAATTCGCAGATCATGACCCACTATCCGCTCGCCCGCGACCACGGCCTGGCGATCACGGCGCAGGAGTCCTGGACATCGCGCGACGGCGGCATCGAGGTGGTGATCCCGAAGTTCCTGCGTGAGCTGGTCGAGGAAGTGGCGATCCAGGCGCGCAAGAGCGAATACGTGGACCAGAACTCGGGGGTCTCGGCGCGGCTGCCGATCGCGTTGATCGAGAACCTGGTCTCGAATGCCGAGCGCCGGGGCCTGAAGACCGGCGAATCGAAGGTGTGGGCGAGGATTTGCGATCTCGCGAACGCGGTCTCGGGGGTCAGCGGCAAGGTGGAGCTGGTCCTGGAAGGCGAGCAGGAAGGGGCGATGAACGTGGCCCGCGCCCTGCTCGGCCGCGGCGTCAAGGCGGTCTTCGCCGAGCGCTTCCCGGATGCCTACAAGCCACGCCGCGGGCGCGCCGGTCGCGCGGCGGAGGCCGGAGCCACCGGCGAAGCCGAGACCGCATCATCGGAATACCGGCCGATCCTCGAATGGTTCGCCGGTGGCAACCACGTCGAGGTGGCCGACGACATGCCTCAGGTCGACTACGGCAAGCGGCTCGCGGCGGTGCGCGGTCTGGAGCGCGTCGCGGCCAAATACTTGGAGCCGACGACCTCCGAGGAAGCCGCGGTGGCCATGGAGTTGGTGCTCGAAGGGCTACACCAGAACTCGATCCTGTCGCGCGAGCGCACCGACTCCTCGACCACCGCCTACAAGGACATGCTGAAGAGCATGCTGTCGGGCCTCCAGGCCGACGACTAGAAGGCGGAGTCCTGCATGGACGACATCGGCGTGATCGCGTTGGCGCTGGTCCTGCTCGGGTTCCTGCTGTACAAGGTGCTGTCGCGGGAGCCGCGACCGACGTGCGCCACGCTCCCGCAGTTGACCAACCGGCTCGAGCAGGCCGAGCTGCACCTGCTCAGGGGTGAGCCCAAGGAAGCCCGCTCGATCCTCGAGCCCCTCGAGCAATCGGTGAACGCGATTCACGGCACGGAAGGCGTCGTTCTCAGGGCGCGCTTCCAGCTTCAGCTCGCCGACTACGCGGCCTGGACGGGGCAGCGCGACGCAGCCGTGGCGTGCCTGGATCGGGCGCTCCAGGGCCTCGGCGACGTGGACGATTTCGCGCTCGCCACCGCGCTACGCGCGCGGGCCGAGGCCGCGCTCGGGCTGCAGGCTCAGCTCGAGGATTCGAGCGACCGACTGTTCGAGAGCGGCCAGCGGGCGTTGGCGCGCGAGGCCGAGGTGAGGCAGCCGGAGCTGCGCATGCGGCTGGTGTGGGTGGCGGATCGGCTCGCTCGAATCGAGCACGCACGAGGTCACTGGGGAGCCGCTCGGTCCCTGTTCGAGACCTCGGTTCGTCTCGGCGAGACCTTCTTAAGGCCCGGTGATGCGCCCGATTCCGCCTGGGATGCGAGCGCGCGCGAGCTGATATGGGCCCACGCTCGCCGCGTCGCCTCGGATTCCGCCCGCGACCTCGGATTGACTCTGGCTTCCTCCGGGGATCGCGCGGGTGGCATCGCCTGGATGGACCGCGCCATCGCGCTCGCGGAAGGAATGTCCCTGCCCGCGGGCCAGCTCGCTCACGCCCACGCCTTGTTCGCGCGCGGGACTCACGAGCCGTCGGACGCCGTGGAGGGCCAAGGGGCTCGCGCGGGGCTGCTCGAGCGAGCCGCGGCTAGCGGGCTCGCCTCGGGGCTGCCGGATGGGCTTATGGTCGCCTCGCAGGTCTCGCTCGCGCTCGCCGAGCTGGACGACGGGCTGGGGCTCGGCGCCAAGGCCCTCGAGCACTACCGGGAGGCGTGCGAGCGGGTCAAGGGGCTCACCGCGCCCGCCCATCGACGCCACGCCGGGCGCGCGTTCTTGGCGCTCGGCCACGAGTACGAGGCGCGCGGGGATCGCGAGCATGCCATCGAGGCCTTCGCCCAAGTCGTAGCATGGGGAATCGACAGCTCCGACGCCGAGACGCGCAAGGCGGCGGCGAACGCCGCTTTCGTGCTCCATGGCATCACGCTCGAGCGCAAGCCTGCGAGCGAAGTGGTGGCGCTGGTCGAGAAGCTCGAGGCGCTCGTTCCCACGCTGGAGCCGGGCGCGCGGTTGATCTACGGCGGAATCGCGGCCCGCAGCCGCGGTCTCCAGTGCCTCGCCGAGGGCGATCCCGATCGAGCCCGAGCCTTTTTCGAGCGCGCCGAGGCGATTGCTCGCGAGGTGCAGGGTCCGGACGGCTGGCGCCTGATGGGTTGGGTGGCGAGCGACCTCGGCAAACTCGCGGCGAGGCAGGAGCGCTGGGGCGAAGCCGAGGCGCATTTTCGACGCGCGCTCGAGGCGCCGACCAGCCCCACGCCGTCGCCCGGGGATCGGCTGGAGCGAGCCCAGGTCCACCTCGAGCTCGCCCAGGCGCAGTTCCGCCAGGATCGGCCGGACGACGCCGCGCGCGCGCTCAGGCGCGCGTTCGACCTGGGTCGGGACACCGGCGAGTCCCGCGGCCGCGAGGCCGCGGCGATGGCGGCGCAAGGTCTCGGCGAGCTGGCGGTGGAGATGGAGGAGCGGCGCCGCCAGTTCGAGATCGCCGCACGGCTGGGCCGGCTGAGCGGGACCGAGCGGGGCCGCGCTCTCGCCGTCGCCATGGACGAGCGGCTGCGCGAGCTGTCGGGCTAGGCGAGCGGAGCTCCGATGCGTTTCGACTATTCGAAGTGGCAAGGCCCGCGGCCCGAGGACGTCCAGTTCCTCAAGCAGCTGATGGAGATCTACCGCAGCCTGCTGCTCCAGACCGGGGGCGACGTCGAGGAGGCGTTGCGCTGGATGGAGCAGTTCGGCCAGCAGTACGGATTCTTCAACGAGGGATTCGGCATCGCGGATTTCAAGAAGCTGCTCGAGCGCTCGGGCGAGGTCGAGCGCTCGCCGCGAGGGCTGACGATGAGTCCCAAGGGCGAGAAACGCATCCGCCAGGACTCCCTGAACGAGATCTTCTCGGCGCTCGAAGCCGGGGGCGCGGGCGATCACCGCACCCCGGTGGCGGGCAAGGGCGGCGAACGGCTCTCGGAGACCAGGCCGTACCAGTTCGGCGACAACCTCTCGGACCTGGATCCCCTGGGCTCGATGAGCAACGCGGTCAAGAAGCACGGCATCGACGATCTCAAGATCACCGAGGACGACCTGGAGGTCTTCGAGCAGGAGCATCTATCGGCGTGCGCGACGGTGCTCATGGTGGACGTGAGCCACAGCATGATCCTCTACGGCGAGGACCGCATCACGCCCGCCAAGAAGATCGCGCTCGCTCTCACCCAGCTCATCCAGACCCGCTACCCGCGCGACTCGCTGGACGTCGTGTTGTTCGGCGACGACGCGCAGCGAGTGCCGCTCAAAGAATTGATGAAGATCCAGGCCGGACCATTCCATACCAACACCAAGGCCGGACTCGAGCTGGCGCGACGCATCCTCGAATCGCGCAAGGGAGTGAACAAGCAGATCTTCATGA
>VBOY01000182.1 GCA_005893295.1 Candidatus Eiseniibacteriota bacterium
GAGGCGAATGACCGTGCAATCCAGCAGGGTTCGGAGTCCCTATCGATGAGCGAGATCCTTGCTCGCGCCGCCGCCTTGCGTGACCTGGTCCGGGGCGATTCAGCCACTTCTCATTCTCGCCCACTGGCCGAAGCTGTTCTGGCTTGCTGCGAGGAGCTTGTTGCGGCTGGTGAGTTCACGCCTGCTCTCGAACTTGTGGCCAAGACCCTCTCTTTGCGCTCGCTTCCAGAGGAATGGGTCATGAGGTTGGAGCTCGTACGGGCCACGGCTCTTCGCGTGGCTGGCCAATACGAGGCTGCACTTGAGAAAGTGCGGGCAATCGCAAGAGATCATTCAGGCATTCTGGAAACCGAGAAGCCTGAGAGACATCGTTTACAGATTTCTGAGGCTGCCTGCCTGTGGCGAATGAACCGAGTCGATGAAGCAGTTGAGAGGCTTAGTTCACTCCGGGCGGAACTCCTGACGCGCCCGGATTCATCGCTTCTTGCCAGCTGCACGCTGGAGCTGTCATCCGCGGAGATCTTCCGCGGGCGTCATTCCGTGGCCAGAGGTTTCGTTCTTGAGGCGATCGTCTCCGCGCGAAGGAGTGGGAATAAGTTCGTGGAGGCGATAGCGCTCGATAATCTAGGCCGTCTTGAGCGTTCTCTCTGCAGATGGGCCAGCGCGCTCGAGGCTGGACAAGAAGCCCTTCGCATACTCGAGGGGAATGGGAATCGAGTTCAAGCGAACGTCACACGTAGAGTGCTGGGCATATTGCTTTGGAAGCAGGGCAGGCTCGACATCGCCCAAGAAACCATAGACGCCTGCCTTCGGGAGGCAAGGGCAATCGGTCATACAACCAACGAGGAATACACACTCTTGCTAGCAGGACTTGTCGCCTTGCACAGAGGGGACCACGAACAAGCCCGGTTAGCGTTCCAGGCCACAGGTAGACCAGATCCGCTCTCGCGCCCTTCTCTACTGGCATATGAGTACGTTGGTGACGAGTACCTGGAAAGGGGCCGGGCCGAAGATGCTCTTGAGCATTACGACCTCGTCTGGCCCATGGCCCTCGCTCTCGTGCCCAAGGGCGACATCGTCGCTGAGCTTCGGCGTCGCCGAGCCGAGGCGATGTACCTCCTCGGCCGCCACGACGAAGCTCACACCGAGGCGGAAGCTGCACTGGCCCATTGCCGCGAACTGGGCGACCGCTACGAAGAGGCCGCGACCTACCGCGTGCTTGCCCTGTCCGCCGCCGCCGTCGGGCGGGCGGCCGAAGCCAAGAAATGGTTCGAGCAGGGCTTCGCCTTCTACGACGACATCGAGACACCTTAGCAGTGGGGCAAGCTCTGGATGGCCTATGGTGACTGGTTACGCGGGCCGCACGCGGGCGAGTACGCGGACCCGCCAGGGGGACGCGAGGCGTACGTTGCGGCGCGGGAGCACTTCGAGCGCATGGGTGCTTTGGGGAAGCTGGCAGAGGTCGAAGAGCGACTAGCGCAACGCAATGTTGAGACAGCCGTCATACAAGAACCCCCGGCCCTAACCCCAGATCTCCGGAGGCCACCCCGCCGGCCCCGTGGCGAGAGCGAGCTCGAGCGACGCGCAACCTGGGCGCGTGAGGCGTTCGGTTTCGTCACGAGGAACAAGCTGGTCCTCGGTCTGCTGGAGGAAGTTTGCAAGTTGGCCCGGAGCGGCTCCTCGATCCTGATTCTTGGCGAATCAGGCACGGGCAAGGAACTGATCGCCCAGGGCGTCCACAAGCTGTCCGGCCGCACTGGGAACTTCATGCCGATCAACTGCGGGGCGTTGCCGCGCGAAGTGATCGAGAGCGAACTTTTCGGCCACGTCATGGGCTCCTTCACCGGGGCGGCGCGCGACAAAGTTGGGTTGTTCGAGAGCTGCAGCGGCGGGACGGTGTTCCTGGACGAGATCGCCGAAATGTCCTTCGATCTCCAGTCGCGACTGCTTCGCTTCCTCGAGACCGGCGAGGTTCGCCGTGTCGGGTCGAACAAGAACGTGGCCGTCGACACGCTTGTGATCGCGGCCACGAACCGCGAGAAGACGATTCTCGAGAGCGGAGAGAAGTTTCGGGCTGACCTCTACTATCGGCTTGCTCATGCCGTCGTCGTGCTGCCTCCCTTGCGCAGGAGGGGAGAGGACATCGACCTCCTGGTCACCCATTTCCTGGGCGAGGCTTGCGAGCGACACGACAAGCGCATCGTCCTGTCCGCGGCGGCGCGCAACCGTCTCATCGCTTATTCGTGGCCAGGGAACGTGCGACAGTTGCGAGCCACGGTAAACCGGCTAGTGGTCCTTGGGATCAACGATCGAGAGGTGGGCGCGGAGGCGCTTCAACTGGACGATACGCGAGCCCCGGTGAGCCTCACCGAAGAGCTGGAGCAAGCCGAGCGGCGGCGTATCGTCGAGGCAGTGGCGCGCGCCAACGGTGTGCGCACCGATGCAGCTAAATCGCTCGGGATGTCGCGCACCACGCTGATCGCTAAGATGAAGCGCTACGGCATTCAGTAGCCCTTCCCCGATCCCTGGTCATCCCCTGAGCGCGCGCGAGGCCAGCGCTCGGTAACGTCTCAAGGGCGGCGAAGACGGCCGCCAGAGTTCCCCGCGCAGCGGATCGCGCACCGCGAGAAACGAGTAGCTCCGCATTGCGCGGTCGGCGGACAGCAGCTCGCGCACTCCGTGCTCGCGCAGCAGTGCCGCGACCTCGAATCCATGGGGGAGACCGCCGTCGCTGGTCGCATTCCCCAATAGCTCCACGATCACCTGGGCGTGCCTCTCGGTCGGTCCCAGCATACGCACCGCCGGGCTCGCGATCACGATCCCCAGGAATCCCCAGGCGTCCGAGGGCTTGAGCGGTCGCGCCACCGCGTGGGGGTGGGTCACGAGGCGCAAGAAGTCGTGCACCGCGGGCCACGGCAATGCCCATGGTATGTCTCCGTTCGCCAGCTCCTCGACCACGGCCGTCGCCCGGGCGTGCTCGGGCGTATGTCGGTTGACGGCGTAGGCCAGTAGCGTGACATCGATGGCGATCACTACGCCTCCTCGGCCTCGCGCGCTCGCTCTTCGAGGCTCGCCAGCGTGCCGGTGTCGGCGGGGCTCACCAGGAACGGGCCCAGATCGTACGAAGGAAGCTGCATGCGGCCGCGCCGCCCGCTGCCGCCCGACTGGATCCCCAGCCGCAGCAAGTGCTCGACGACGTCGGTGAGGGTTCGGCCCTCTACGGCCGCTCGGCGCTTCAACTCCGCATAAATGGCCGGGTCCAGGAGCAACGTGGTTCTTTTCATATGTAAAAGCATATGTTCGTGGCAGAGATTGTCAAGCATCGCTTGCGTGCGAACTCATCATCGGGCATCATCCCGCCCCTCAAGCTGACCACGCCCACTCCAGCGCAAGGATCGACCATGGCCAAGCTCGCTGCCTCACGCGGAAATGGCGCTGCCCTGAACGGGCAGGCCGAAGGACACGTCAAGGACATGAGGCTCGCCCGCGAGGGGCGGCTGCGCATCGAGTGGGCCGATCGGCACATGCCGGTGCTGCGTCAGATCCGCGCCCGCTTCGCCAAAGAGCGCCCGCTCAGGGGCATGCGCATCGCGGCGTGCCTCCACGTGACCACCGAGACCGCCAACCTGGCGCGCACGCTCAAGGCGGGCGGCGCCCAGGTGTTTCTGTGCGGCTCGAATCCCTTGAGCACCCAGGACGACGTGGCGGCCTCGCTGGTGGCCCATCACGACATCGCCACCTACGCCATCAAGGGCGAGGACCACCGCACCTACTACTCGCACATCTTGGCCTGCATCGAGGCGCGCCCCCACGTCACCATGGACGACGGCTGCGACCTGGTGACGGTGCTCCACACCAAGAAGCGCGGCTACTTGAAGGGCCTGATCGCCGGCACCGAAGAAACCTCGACCGGCGTCACGCGGCTTCGCGCGATGGCGGCGGGCAAGGTGCTGCGCTACCCGGTGATCGCCATCAACGACGCCGACACCAAGCACCTGTTCGACAACCGCTACGG
>VBOY01000016.1 GCA_005893295.1 Candidatus Eiseniibacteriota bacterium
AGCCGGGCGTTCAGCCGGTCGTCGCGCGCCCGATCAGCGGCGCCAATTCTCGACCACGCCGTAGCCGAGCAGCAACCCGATGCACGCAAGGCCGACGCCTGCGACCACCAGATTGGCCGTGCGCGCCGCCCGTCCCGGGACGCCGCTCGCGCTCGACGCTCGTCTCAAGCCGCTCGCCGGTCGCGCCGAAACCTCCGATGCGATGGTCCCTTCCCCGTTCGATCTCGCTCTCCCCGCCCCACTCGCCGCGGCGATTCTCGCCGCCTCGATCACGGCGGCGCTCTTCTTCTGGCGCGCGCAGAAGCGCCGCGAACGGATCCGCGCCCGTCGCTCGCTGCGAGGGTTCCAGCGCACCATGGTCCGCTTCCTGGCCCGCCGCGCCTCGGCCGCCGACCTGCGTCGTGCCGCTCGGGAGGCCGGGGAAGGAATCTTCTGGGCCGCCCTCGAAACGGCTTCGCTGCGGCTCGCTCGCCGCGAGCGCCTCCGGCTCGCCGTGGCACTCGGGCGCGACGCCCATTCGGCCGCCGAGCGCCTCGCGCTGCGGGACGATTCCCCGTGGCGTCGTGTGCTCGCGGCGCGGCGGTTGTCGCTCGTGCCGTCCCTCGAATCGCGGCGGGCGCTGCGCCGCGCCCTGGCGCGAGGCCCGGAGACGGTCGCCATGGCGGCGGCCCAATCCCTGGCCCGCTGTCGCGACCGCGCGGCCCTGGGCTGGCTCGTCCGCCATCCGAACACTCTCGCCGGTCGATCTCATGCCTCGCGGATGGCGCTGTTGCGTGCGTTCGGGCCCCATGCCGCGCCGATCCTCAAGGATGCGCTCGAAGGGGGAATCGACAACCTCGGCTTCGAGCGCGCCATCATCGAGGTGCTGGGAGAGCGCGGCTATCGTCCGGCGTGTCTCTTGTTGGAGCGGCGGCTGGCGTCCGAGGACCTCGACCTGCGGGTGAGCGCGGCCCGCGCGCTCGGAAGGCTGCGTGCGGACGGGTGCGCGACCTCGCTCCTCGCGGCGCTGCGTGATCATGCCTGGCAGGTGCGTGCCCAAGCGGCGCGTTCGCTCGGCCTCACCCGCGCCTCGATCGCCGTGCCGCTCCTCGCCGCGCGCCTCACCGATCCGTCGTGGTGGGTGAGACGTCACGCCGCCTACGCCCTGCTGGAGCTGGGAGACGATGGCCGGATCGCACTGCGCCGCGCGGCCGAGGCCTCTCCCGACCCGTACGCCCGCGAGATGGCGGCCGAAGCGCTCGACAGCCGAACGCGACGCGGCGTTGCCTGAAGACGGATTGCGCGAGCCCGTGGGCGGCGCCTTCTCGGCCCGGCACACGGCGCATACACTGGGGGCCATGCCCCGCTCGCCGAGGCTCCCGGAGACGCGCAAGGCCTCGGCCTACGTGCGCCGGCGCGCTGCCGCGGACGCAAGCGCTTCGGCCAGAACTTCCTGGTGCGCGAGGATCTTGCGCAGCGCATCGTGGACCAGTGCCACTTGTCTCCCGATGACGTGGCGATCGAGATCGGTCCCGGTGCCGGCGCCCTGACGCCGCTCCTCGCGTCTCGCGTGCACCGCCTGCTGGCGGTCGAGAAGGATGCGGGGCTCGCCGCGCTGCTGCGCGAGCAGCTCGCCGAGATCGCCCAGGTCGAGGTGGTGGAGGCGGACTTCCTGACCCTGGACCTGGTCGAGCGCGCGTCGGCCGAGGGCGTGCGGCGGTGGGTGGTGGTGGGCAACATTCCCTACAACATCACGACCCCGATCTTGGAGCGGCTGTTCGCCCAGCGGGCGGTCGTGAAGAGTGCGGTGCTCCTGGTGCAGAGGGAGTACGCGGCACGGCTGGGGGCAGCCGCCGGCACCCCCGAGTACGGGGCGCTCACGCTGTTCGCGCGCTACCATGCTCTGCTCGAACCTCTGCTCACGGTGCGCGCCTCCGCCTTCTGGCCGCGACCCCAGGTCGACAGCATGCTGGTGCGGCTCTTCATGCGCGAGCAGCCGCCGCTCGAGGTGCCGGACGAAGCGTTGCTGTTTCGCATCATCCGGGGCTCGTTCCAGATGCGACGCAAGCAGTTGCTCAATACGCTCGAGGCGACGCTCGCCCTCCCCAAGCCTAAGATCGAGCGCCTGTGCCGCCACGCGCGCGTCGACGCCCAGCGGCGCGGCGAGACGTTGACGCTCGAGGAGTTCGCGAGGCTGGCGCGTGCGGCAGCGGACTACGGCGAACACGCCGGCGGCCCACACCCGTGTTGTACCCCACCTTGTGGACCGCGACGATGAAGGGCTGCGCGAATCCGGCCCCGAGCTTGGACCGCAGGTTCGAGACGTGGGTGTCGACGGTGCGCGTGGTCACGCCCAGCTCCTCATCGACGCCCCAAATCTCCTCGAGCAGCTCCTCGCGCGACACGGTACGGCCACGGTGCTCGATCATGTAGCGCAGCAGCTCGAATTCCTTGTACGAGAGCGCCACCGGCTTGCCGGTCTTGAGCACCTCGCGCGGCTCGAACCGGACCTCGACGTCGCCGAAGGTGTAGATGGTGGGGCCCGGCACGGGTGCCCCGGAAGGCCCACGCTGCACCAGCCGCCGCACCCGCGCCAACAGCTCCTTCAGCCCGAACGGCTTGGTCATGTAGTCATCCGCGCCGAGATCGAAGCCCTTCAGCACGTCGGCCTCGAAGTTGCGGGCGGTGAGCACGAGCACGGGCATGTCGCGATGGCGCTGCCGCAGCTCCTTGAGCACCGTGAACCCGTCCTTCTGGGGAAGCATGATATCGAGGACGACCGCATCCGGTTTCTGCTTGAGCGCCAGCTTGAGTCCCTCGACGCCCGTCTTGGCGGTCATCACGTCGTATCCTTCGTACTTGAAGTTATGCTGCAGATCCTCGAGCAGACCCTCTTCGTCTTCGACGATCAACACCCGCTTCATGGTTCCGTCCTCTCTCTGCGTCACGAACCGGTCTGAGCCGTGGGCTCGATCTGCCGCGACTGCGCCTCACCACCCGCCGGCAGCACCAGGGTGAAGGTGCTCCCTTCGCCCGGGACGCTGCTCACTTCTACGTGCCCTCCATGGGCGCGAACGATCTGATCGACGAGCGACAGTCCGAGACCGGCACCCTTGACATCGTGCACCAGGCCGGTCTCCAGTCGCACGAACTTTTCGAAGATGCGTCTTTGGTCGTGGGGCGAGATCCCGATCCCCCGATCGGACACCGAGATCGCGACCCGCGCATCGACGGCCCGGGCCGACACCCGCACCTCTTTGCAGCCGCGCGAGTACTTCATGGCGTTGTCGAGCAGGTTCAGCACGCACTGGGACAGGGCGTGGGCGTCGCCGCGCACCGGCGGAAGCTCGTCCGGGAGGTCCACCTCGAGCGCGAAACCCTGGTCCTCGAGTCGCAGGCGGAAGCTGTCCACCGTTTCGTGGATCATCTCGAGCACGTCCACCGGCGCGAACCGGAACGTCCGCTGGCCCGCTTCGAGGCGCGCGAAGTCGAGAATGTTGTCCACCAGCTGATTGAGCCGCTGCGTCTCCCGGCTGATGCGGCGCAGGAACTTCTCTCCTTCCTCGGGAGACGCGAAGCGGCGCATCTCGAGCGTCTCCACCGCGAGCCGGATCAGGGAGATCGGGGTCTTGAGCTCGTGCGAAACGTTCGACACGAAGCTCGATTTGATGCGCGCGAGCTCGATCTGGTGCGCCGTGTAGCGCAGGCCGAACCAGGTGGCGGCGAGCACCGCCAGGCCCATCAGACCGATGAATGTGACCTCCGTGATCACGAAGCCGCGCGTCCACGCGTCGGGCGCGAACGGCGTGGAGGTGACGCGCACCGCGAACCCCTCGAAGGGGCCCGTGAGGGGCTCGATCGCGGCATTGCGCATGCCGCCAGGGCTTCGCACCCGGCCCATCTCGCGACCATCGGGGCCGAGCAGCAGCACGCTCACGTTGCGGATCGACTCGATCCCGCCGTAGATCCGCTCCTGCGACGGCAGTCGATCCTCCATCACCGTGCGCAGGTGGTCGACCAAGAACCGCCCCGGGCGGAACCACCAGCCGCCGGCACCGATCACCTGTCCCTTGGAATCGCGCAGCATCAGGCCCGCGTAGCTCTGGCCCGGGTGGCGATCGCGATCGAACCCGTACACCAGGGGCTGCGACTCCACCACCAGCATGAAGTAGTCGGACAGCTCGTCGAGCGTCGCCAGGTGCGCGGTCTCGAACTCGGGGGGCCTGGGCTCCAGAGTGGCGGCCAGTGCCGGCCCCTGCGCGCCGGCGCGAGACGCGTTCTCGGCCCGCGTGATCGATTCGCGCAGGTGCGCGAGCAGCTCCTGCTCGAAGCTCTCGGTCACCTGCTGAGCCATGTAGAGGTGGTAGCGTGCGCTCTGGGAATCGATCGCCTGCGAGATGCGCATCGCGAGCAGGATGCCGAGCCCGGCGAGCACCATGGTGGGTAGGGCGACCGCGAGCCCGATGCTCACCAGGATGCGCCGGCGGAAGGTGGAAGCAGTCATTGGCGCCAAGCCTAGCCTGGGCTCGATCCCAGGGGCAACGGGAAGGGCCGGCCCATGTTCCTAGGCCGGCCCTTCCCGTCCGTTGCGCTCGTCAGATCTTGGCGCGAGCCGCAGTCCTGTCCATCATGGCGCGGATCTTGGCCACGACCTTGGGGTCGTCGGAGGTCATGAGCGTCAGCGCGCCGCCTTCGATGTTGACCACCTCGCGGGTGAGACGACCGCTCGCCGCCGCTCCGCGCATCGACTTGCAATCGGCGCACAAGCGCGCCTTGTCGCCGGCGGTCTGGAACTGGAGTAGACGCGCGCCACGGCGCGCGACAGCCGCCTGGACCGCGTTCACCGCCCCGGGGCTATTGGCCGTATACACGAACATCACGCCGTTGCGCAGCGGCACTACCTGGGTTTGAGCACCCGCCGCCGAAAGCTCGGCCTCGCACTCGGCCATGTCGGCGCACGCATCGCACTCGGGGTGTTGCGCCGCCCCCGAGAAGCGCGCCATCCCACGACCGTTGCACTGGCCGGCTCCGGCGCTCAAGGCAGCCTTGTCGCCACAATGCCCGCTCGCCTTGTCGGCGGACGCGGTCGACGCCCCGTGGTTGCCGCACGCGCCGCTGGAACCCGCGGCCACGGCGGCCGTCGTCGCATGGTTGCCGCACGCGCCGCTGGCTCCCGCCGCCACGGCGGTCGTCGCGTGCATCGGGCACGCGCCCGCCTGCGCGCTCACGCCTGCCGCGCTCTTCGCCTTGCAGGCCGCCGCCATCTTGGCGTTACAAGTCCCCGAGGCGGACGCAGCAGACGCCTGGGTACCCTGATGCTTGTCACATGCGAAAGCCGCGATCCCCCAGGCGGTACACACCGCAGTGGCGAGCGTGGCGACGACGAAACGAACGGGCTTCATGGGCTCACCTCCGGTACGTGGCCCTGCGAGGGGACCACCTGATGAGAGTATCGGCTGCCGCATGAGAAGGCTGTCATTCGCTGTTCATTCGTGTGTCAGCGATGTGCAAAAAGCCCACCTCGCGATCCAACCCACCGTGCGTGCTCCCATGAGCAGGAGCCCTTCGCCAGCCCTAGCCGTTGACGAATTCGTCATCGCCGCCTAAGTTGCAGTCCCTACCCCAGCCATGCCCAAGCGCAAGTCGAAGGTTCCGTCTCCCAAGGCCCTGGGCGTCTTCGCGGCATCCGCGCTGGTCGTGTTCCTTGCGGGCGAAGCACTTCTCTTGTCGCGCTCCGAGCCGGGGCAGCTGTCGCTCGCGAAGAGCGTGGGGCAGAGGGAGCGGGTGGTTCGCCTCGTCGGCCGGCAGCTTCGTCATGCTCTGGAGGTCGCCGGCATACCTTCGGACAGCGTGACCGAAGGGACCGCCGAGACGGCCTCCCATGCGGTTCACGTAAGGGTCGGTCTCAAGCCCGGCACCTCGCTCCTCCAGGTCAACTACGCCCTGACGCAGACGCTCGAGCGCCGCGGGGCCGCCGTGCTCGAGGGTCGCGAGGTCTGGCCGCGCGACGGCTCGCAGGTGGTCACGCTGGTGGTCGGGCTCCCGAACCGTCCCACCCACGAGGTCCGTCTGGTGCGCATGCCGGTCGCGCCGGGAACAGCGCGGGAGCCGGCGCGGCTCGCTCTCGTCGTCTACGGGTTCGGCGAGAGCGAAGCATTCGCCGATTCGTTCTTCTCGCTCCCGGTTCCGTTCGCCGTCGCGGTGGCGCCGGGACGGCGCCAGAGTGCGGAGACGTTTCGCGGCGCACACCGGAGGAACCGTGAGGTCGTGCTCCATCTGCCGCTCGAGCCGGTCAACTACCCTCAGGTGGACCCCGGGGCGGGCACCCTGCTCGTCACCATGCGGCCGGGACGTATCTCGGGAGAGCTGCGGCACTCACTGGACCAGGCCTTGCCGGTCACCGCGGTCGCGAACCTCATGGGCTCGCTCGCCACCCAGGACATGTCGGTCATGCGCGCCATCTATCACGAGCTGCGCAGGAGCGGCGTTCCCTTCCTGCACGTAGCACCGGTCCCCGGGGCGGTGTGCAAGTCTTTGGCGGCCGACATGGGGATCGCCTACCGCGTGGTCGATGCCACGATCGAGGACGAGACCTTGGGGAAGGACGCGCGCGCCCTCGATCGTCGCTGGGCCGAGCTGCTGCGACAAGCCGCAGAGCGCGGTCGTCTTGTGGTGATGGTGCGCGCCACGCCGCGCACGCTCGCCTGGCTGCCGCAAGCGCTGGATCCGAAACGGCTCGACGGGGTGGCCGTGGTCCCGCTCGCCGCCCTGGTCCATCGGCCGCTCGCTCTCTAGGAGCGCTCCTTGGCGGGGTCATGGTATCGTGCCCTCGCCTATGCGACTGGGACAGGACGTCTTTGCCGATCCCGCGGCCGGTCTGGCAGAGGAGTGGCTGCTCACCAACGGCCTCGGTGGATCCTCCTGTGGCACGGCCCTCGGAGCCCACACGCGACGTGCCCACGGCCTGCTGCATGCGCTGAGCTTCCATGGCCGGGTGAGCACCGTCCTGCTCAAGCTCGACGAGCGACTCCACGCCGACGGCGGCGTGGTCGAGCTGGCGACGAACATTCACGCCGGCAACGCGCTGCGCCCACCGACGCGCTGTCTCGAGCAATTCGACCTCGATCCGTGGCCGACCTGGGTGCTTGCGGCATCGGGCAGCCGGCTCGAAAAGACGCTGTTCTTGATCTCGGGCCATCATGCGGTGGCGGTCTGCTATCGACACGTGGGCGGCCCGCCGATCCGGCTCTCGGTGAGTCCGCTGCTGGTGGCGCGCGGCCCCGGCAAACGCCCGCACGCGGCCCGCGAGCCGATCGGCTCGGTCAAGGGACAGCCGGGCCGGGTGCGCATCGAGCGCGCGGCGGATGGCGTCCCGCTGACGCTGTGGCACAGTGGCGCGTTCTTGCCCGCGCGGGTGTGGGTGCGCGACCTCGAGTATCCGGCCGACGGCGGCGAGCGCGAGGACGCGCTGGTACCGGGCCACATCGAAGCCACGCTCGCCGGCGGCACCGCCCTGCACGTCGTCGCGTCCACCGAGGAGGCGCTGTTCCGCACCCTGGCGAGCGAAGGGCGCCTCGGCGCACCCCCGCCGCGCACCCTCGCCGACTGCGTGGCCGCGCTCGATCGCGCCGAACGTGAGCGCGTGACGTCGTCGCGGCGCTCGAGGCTCGAGTCCGCCGACCTCACGGTGCGCGAGGCGGCGGCCGCCCACGAGTCGCCACGACCCTTGCCCTCTCGCGACGAGCCGGATCTCTGGACCGAGCCGCTCTCGCGCGCGCTCGAGCAGGCGCTGGTGCGGCGCGGGCATCGCCTCACCCTGGTGGACCGGTACCCCGACGCGGTGGAACGCCCGGTCGACGCGCTGCGCGCGCTGCCGGGGTTGGTCGCGCTGCGAGCGTTCGAAGCGGCGCACGCCGTGCTGCGGGGCTTCGCCGAGTCGATCGACGACGGCTTGGCACCTCAGGAGTTCGACCTCGACGATGGGACGCCGAGCCACGGCGACCCCGAGCCCGCTCTGTGGATGGTGCACGCCGCCGACCTGCTGGGGCGCCGCAGCGACGATTCGAAGTTCCTGAAAGACGGCATGTACGCTCGGCTCGAGAGCGTCATGCAGTACCTGCGCGCCGGCACCCGCGGCGGCGTGCGGGTCGACTCGGATGGGTTGCTCGTCGTGGGCGAGGGTGATTCGGCGACCAAGCTGGTCGCGCTCAATGCCCTCTGGTACCACGCGCTGGTGGCGATGGCCCACATCGCGCGCGCCGTCGGCCGCCGCGAGAGCGGCGCCTTCTACCTGGCCTGGGCGCGCGAGCACCACAAGTGCTTCAACGAATCGTTCTGGGACGAGCCCCACGGCTGCCTGTTCGAGCGCTTGTCGGCCGCGGGACCCGAGGTCGGTCTATCCCCCGGCCAACTGCTCGCGGTGAGCTTGCCGCCCGCCTTGCTCCCCACCGAGCGCGGAGCGCGCTTGGTCGAAGTGGTGGAGCGCTCGTTGTTCACCCCCCGCGGGATGCGCGAGCGCCGTGGATCGGCCCGGCTCCTGCCCGAGTGGCTGGGAGCCTTCTGGACCGCCACGCTTCGCGTCCATGGCCGCGGGGCACCGGTGCAGGCACGGGTGGGAGCCGGGCTCGCCGAGCTCCGCGGCGCGCTCACCGGAGTGCCCGGCGGAGCCCTGCGGGTGGCGGGCGAGCCGCTTTCGCTCGTGGCGACGGCCGAGCTGCTGCGCCTGTGGATCGAGGAGGTCGAGCACGCCGAGGTCCCGATCGGCGTGCTGTAGTATCGCCGTCTCGCCCGACCCTGGCCTCGGGGCGATCTCGGCACCATCCACGGCAATGATCGGGCAGACGCTCACTCACTATCGCATCGAGGGCCGTCTCGGCGAAGGCGGCATGGGAGAAGTGTACTCGGCGCGCGACCTGAGGCTCGATCGCTCGGTGGCGCTCAAGGTGATCCGCGCCGACATCGGCGATCCGATCCTGCGCGATCGCTTCTGGCGCGAGGCTCGCGCGGCGGCCGCCTTCACGCATCCGGCGCTGTGCCACGTCTACGAAATCGGCGAGGACCAGGGCGGCTGTTCATCACCATGGAGCTGCCGAAGGCGAAACGCTGTCGCTTCCGCGCGGGCCCTTGACGCTGTCACAGACCTCGTTCCTTGGCGCGCGCGCTCGAGAAGCAGCGCGAGCGGCGTCCGGCGAGCGCCGCGGAGCTGGCGAGCGAGCTGCGAGCCGTGGAGGCGACGTCGGACACCGCGACTCGCCCGGTCCTCCAGCCGACGCTGGTGCGGCTCGCGGTGCTGCCGTTCCGCCTGCTGCGCACCGACGCCGAGCGCGAGTTCTTGGGCCCGAGCCTGGCGGATGCGATCGCGATGTCGCTCGCGGGCATCGAATCGCTGGTGGTGCGCTCGCCGCTGGGCGCGGCGCGCTTCGCGACCGCCATGCCGGATTTCAAGGAGCTGGCGCGCGACCTCGAGGTGGACGCGGTGCTGGTGGGCACCATCCTGCCCGCGGGAGACCAATGTCGGGTCGCCGCGCAGCTGATCGAGGTGCCGTGCGGCAAGGTGCGCTGGTCGCTCACCGAGGACGTCTTGGGGCGCGACATCTTCCAGCTCCAGGATTCGCTCACCCGCCGCATCGTCGACTCGCTGCGACTCCCCCTGAGCGTTCGCGAGCGCGGCGCCCTGGAGCACGACGTGCCGTTCCGCCGCGATCCCTTCCTCGACCCGCTCCGCGACGATCCGCGCTTCCAGGCCGCACTCGCGCGAGCCGAGGAGCATCATCGCCCCTGGTGGCCACGTACGGCAGCCGGCTCGCTTGAGCATGAAGAAGCCAGCCTAGCGAGCGGAGTCTCCGAGAGCGCCGCCGAAGAACCCCTTGAGCACCCCGCCGGCGCGGCGCCTGAGGCTGTCCGCGAGCCCCTGCCGCGCGCGCCCGACCGCCGCGCGCGCGCTGTCTTCGGCGGCCCTGCGCCGTGCCGCCACGGCGTCTTCCACCTCGCGCTCGAGGCGCTTGTGCTGGGCCTTGAGCGCCTGGGACACGCGACCCGCCACCCGGTCCCGCATCGCCTGGCCGTCCCAGGCGACGCGCGGGGCGCGGCCCGTGCCGGTGACCTTGAGGTCGAGCAGCAGGTTCCCTTGCTCGTCCGCGAGCGCGCCGGCGGCGAGTGGCGAGCGCGTCTCGAGGCGTTGCGCCACCTCCCGCGGCAGCGTGACGCTGACCGCGTAGTCGAGCGCGCCGTCGAACCCCACCGCGCCCGACATCTTCCAGTCCCCGTAGGGCCCGCGCATCTCGACCGCGTCGGTCACCACCCGACCGCGCTCGATCCGGAAGGGGACCTTGAGATTGTGGAAGTCGAGCCTCCTCAGCGGCGCGATGTGCGTGGTCTTCGCGATCTCGTCCGGCACCGGGCCGGGCCCGAAGCTACCGTGCGCGAAGGTGGCCAGGCCGACCGCGGTGAGCGAGCGCTTGATCTCGTCGGGTGTGGCCCCGCGCAGCGCCAGGTCCATCCGGCTGTCGAGCGAGCCACGCAGCAGCCCCTTCGCGGGCGTCCAGGCGGAAAGCAGGGCGTCGGCTTGGACGCTGTCCACGTGCGCCTTGAGCGTCATCGCCGGGCGCTTCGGGTCGCCTAAGTCGAAGCGCGCCGCGCCGGCCACCACGCCCTGGTAGCCATCGCAGCGGAAGTCGGGGATCGAGACCACGCCGGGCTCCAGGATCATCTGGGCGCGCACGTTGCTCACGTCGAGCTTGCCGTTTTTCAAGCGCGCGATCGAGGCCCGACCTCCGCCGGTCGCCTGGAGCACGAACGGCGCTCCTCCCGCGACGGGCAGCAGCTCGGCCAAGTCCAGATACGGTGAATCGAGCTGGAACTCGACCGCCGCAGGTCCCCCCGCGCCGGGCTTGGCGAGAAGGGCCAGCGGGCGCGTCACGCTGGCATCGATCGCGAACGACGAGCGCGCGGCGCGGGCCTTGAGGCCGCGGACCGCGGCGCGCGCCGGAGAGAATTCGAACGCCGCTTCGAGACCCTCGATCTTCCTCGGCAGCTGCCGCGACTCCACCGTCCCGCCGACGAGTCGCGCCCGGCCCGAGAGCGCGATCGAGCCCGGATCCTTGGCTCGCCCGCGCCCTTCGAGATCCAAGGCCGAACGTCCGGTGAGCCGCATGTCCTTGGGCGCCACGAGCGGGCCGATCGCGGCGAGGTCGAGATCGCCGCGCAACCCGAAGCTGACGACCGGATCGGCGAAATGCGTCACGTCGAGTCGTCCCGAGAGCGGGGTCAGCCGACTACCGGTCGCGCCCACGACGCGCGCCTGGAAATCCGGGATCGTGAGCGAGTCGGGCGCGAAGCGGGCACCCAAGCGCACCCCTTCCAACCGGGCGGGGGCCCCGGCATAGCGGAGTGTCGCGTCCGCCACGGTGAGCCGACCGACCAGCCGGGGAGGGCCGCCCGGGCCGAGCGGGCCGCGGATCGCGAGATCGAAGCTCAGCTGACCCGATCCGCGCAGCCCGCGGAGCGCCTTGAGATCGGCGGCGTTGGCGAAGTCCACCAAGCGGGCGAGATCGAGGGCGCGCCCGCGAGTCTTGAGATCGAGCCGCGCGCGGGGCCCGGGATCGTCGACCACGCCCGAAAGATCGATCGAGGCCCGCCCGAGAGAGAGCGTGGCGCGCTCGAGCGCCAAGCGCCGGCTCGCCGAGTCGTACGCGCCGCGGTGATCGAGCTTAAAGACCAGCGGCGCCAGGGAACGATCGAGGTCCACGAGCCGGCGCGCCGCCAGGCTCCCGCGCGCCACGCCACGCATCGCGGTGTGCCCGGAGGTGGCCACGCCAGACGCCGCGAAGCCCGTAGATCGTCCACCACCAGGCTCCCCGTTCGGACCACCAGGTCCCGCACCTCGAGGTCCATCGGGCGCGCCCTCGCGGGCGTAGGCCTCGCGATCCCGTCCAGGTTGGTGCTGCCGTCCGCGGCGAGAACCAGGTGAAGCTGCGGGCCGTCCAGAATCACCCGGCGCACGACCGTGCGCCCGAACAGCAGGGCGAACAGGTCGAGATCGAGATGGAGCGAGGCGGCGCGGAACGCGGTTCCGGAGCCGAAGCCGCCCGGCTCCGCGAGCTCGGGCCGCGCGACGGTGAGCCGCACCGGCGGCAGCAGCCCGACGCTCGCGCCCGCGTAGCGCACGTCGCGCGCGAGCGTGCTCTTGAGCTGAGCCTGCACCAGGGCGTGGACGCGCGCGGGCGGAAGCAAGAGCACGAGCCCGCAGAAGCTCGCCCCCGAGAGGACCACGACGATCCCCATGGCCCACGCCACTCGGCGCGGCCACCGGGACTGAGTGGGAGCAGTCGTCATTGGATCGGGCATTGTGCGCGTGGCCAAGGTCATGGACAAGGGCGCGGGGCGGGAGTCCATGGCCGAGGCGGGTCGGGAGCGAGGCGGCGACCGGCCACCGTTGCCGAATCGCGGGGCGGCTCGTAGAGTGCGACGAGGAGGTGCCGGTGGTCGATCCCATGGCATTGCGAGAGCTGCGCGAGCGGCGCATGCTGGCCGTGATCCGTGCGTCCTCGACCGCGGCCGCGGTGGCAGCCGCGCGCGCGGTCGCCGAAGGTGGAATCTCCCTGCTCGAGATCACGTTCACCGTGCCGCACGCGCCGCGGGCGATCGCCGAGCTGGCGAATCGCGCCGATGTCGTGGTCGGCGCGGGGACCGTGCTCACCGCGGCCGAGGCGCGCGACGCGCTGGCGGCGGGTGCGCGCTTCCTGGTCGCGCCCAATCTGTCGCTCGAGGTGGCGCGGATCGCGCTCGCCGCCGACGCCATGTTCTGCCCGGGCGCCTACACCACCTCCGAGATCATCGCCGCGCGCGCGGCCGGTGCCCATGTCGTCAAGGTCTACCCGGTGGGGGTGGCGGGAGGCCCGGCCTACATCCGGGTGATCCGCGATCCGCTGCCCGACCTGCCGGTGCGCGCCGCCGGCGGAACGACGCTCGAGAACTTCGTTCCCTGCCTCGAGGCGGGCTCTTTGGCGGTCGGGCTCGGGGCCTCGCTCGCCGATCCCGCCCTGGCCGAGAGCGGTGCCTTCGATGAGATCACCCGCCGGGCGCGCGCGTTCGTGAAGCGGCTGGACGCGGCGCGCGCCGCGGGGCAGGTGTCGCGTTCTCTGGGGGCGCGGGTTTGAGGCGGGTGGCACTCGCCGGCGCGCTGGTCGCCGCTGGCTGGCTCATCCATCTCGGCACAGCGCTCGCAGGCACGGAGGAGTTCTCGAGCTTCGACGTGATCACGCAGGAAGAAGACGACGAGAGCCTCATCGATCACCTGCTCGCGCGCCCGCCGCGCGCATGGCGTGACGAATGGGAGCGCTCGAGGCAAGGGATCCGTACGTCCCAGGGATGTCTCACCTCCGGGCAATGGTTCATCGACACCCAGCTCAAGCTCGGTGCCCCGCTCGGCGAGCGTGCGCGCTTCGGCCTCGAGGTGCGCGAGGAGCAGAGCGACATCGTGTCGTACCAGTACTTCGACTTCTCGTTTCGCTTTCCGACCCGCTGGGGCACTCCCGGCGCCATGTTCCGGCCGTTCCACGACAAGAGTCGCCAGGATTTCGCGCTCACCTGGGAGACAGGGGCCGACACCACCGCGCTTCAGCTTCAGACGGCGTTCACGTTCGAGGACACGTTCAACAACCTGTGGGCATTCCGCCAGACTCGGGTCGGCAATCACGCCGAGCCTTACGCGCGGCACCCCTTCCAGCCGGCGCTGCGGTTCGTTTCGCGCGCGGGGCCGTGGCGCGCCGACGTCTCTGGCCGCTGGCTCACGCCGTCGCGGAGAAGAATCCCGGTGGAAACGACCGGCGTCACGGAACGGGCGACCTTGTGGGGTGCTCTGGTTCGGGCCTCCGTAGAGGGCGAAGCCCTGGGAACCGAGTGGGAGGTTGCGGGTTTGAATCGGCAAGCGAGCTCGACCGCATGGTCGAGCGACGGCTCGAGCCGCTCGAGCGACTTCCGCCGCCAGTGGTCCGGCGAAGGCGCCGTGCGCCGGCGCCTCCGCGCCCTCACGACCGAGATCCGCTGGCTCTACCAGCAAGGGGACCAACGGATCGAGCCCACGGCCGGCGTGAGCGACCTCGCGCAGATCGATCGGGTGCTCCAGATCGAGGCGACGTACGGCCGGAGCAGCGGGTGGGCGGCCCGCGTCGGAGCGCTCCACGATCGCATCACGGTGAGCCAGGCCGGGCTCGCTCCCTTCACCACCTATGGGACGCGCGTGGAGTCGCGCGCCTACGTCGGACTCACCGCCCGCTTCGGCGTCGTGAGCGTGTCCGCGGCGGAAGGGCTCGAGCTGGATCACGAGCCCTATGACGTGTGGTGGGTCCACGACAAGGCCTTCCTGGACCTCCAAGCCTCGTTCTGACCGCGCCCAGCCCGGCCCCGCCGTGGGGTGGTCGCCCGGCCGCTTGCCGGGGCACCGTCCGCCCGCTATCGTCCGCGGCCGGATCGCTTTCCGCCTCTCGCCGAAACCTCTCGCCGCGGCCGAACCCGCAGCGCGGGCTGCTCGAATCTTTCAGGACGAGGAGGACACGTGCGTCTTCGCCTGACCCTGGTGGTGGCCATCGCGGCGATCGTGGCGGAAGTCGCTCATGCCGAACCGGTCGGTTCCCACTTGGAGTTCACGCCGCTGGCAGGGTGGGCGCTCATGGACGGTCAGCAGCGCTCGAACGGCGTGCCGGTCGCCAACGACCTCTACTTCGGCGGACGTCTGGGATATCAGCTCCGTCCGTGGGTGGCGGTGGAGGCGGCCGCGGGTGTCACCCCGACCCAGGAAGACGTTTCGAATGGCGGCGAGGTCACGTTCTTCCATGCGTCGGGGAACGTCGTGTTCACGCCGTGGGCCGGCCGATGGGGCGGGCCGTTTCTGAGCGCGGGCGGTGGGACGAGTCGGTTCAGTCCGTCCCGAGGCGGAAGCGCCGTGAGCCAAGGCGCCTTCGAGGCAGCCGGCGGGTTGCGCTTCTGGATGACGGACGCACTCGGCCTGCGGCTCGAGATGCGCCAGCTCGCCTACTCGACCGATCCAGGCAGCCGCAAGATCAACGACATGATCGTGGCGGGTGGCGTCCTGGTGGCGCTCGGCGCGACCCCGCGCGACACGGACGGCGATGGCGTGCCGGATCGCAAGGACGCGTGCCCCGACACACCGCGGGGCGCGACGGTGGACGCCAGGGGCTGCCCGAAGGACAGCGATGGCGACGGCGTGCTGGACGGGATCGACCAGTGTCCAGATACGCCCAAAGGCGCCACGGTGGACGCCAAGGGCTGCCCGAAGGACAGCGACGGCGACGGGGTCTGGGACGGGCTCGATCAGTGCGCGGACACGCCGAAGGGCGCGACGGTGGACGCCAAGGGCTGCCCCAAGGACAGCGACGGCGACGGGGTGCTGGACGGGATCGACCAGTGTCCGGGGACGGCCAAGGGGTGCACGGTGGACGAGAAAGGGTGCCCCAAGGACAGCGACGGCGACGGGGTATGCGACGGGGTGGACCAGTGTCCGGAGACCGGTCCGGGACTCAAGGTGGACGCGCAGGGCTGCCCGATCGAGGTGATGGAGAAGGAGACCGAGCTGCTGGACACCGGGATGATCCGGCTGCAAGACGTGAACTTCGAGACCGACAAGAGCGCGCTGCTGGCGGAGAGCCTGCCGCTGCTGGACGTGGTGGGGGCGGTGCTGTCGAAGTGGCCGGAGCTCAAGATCGAGATCGGCGGGCACACCGACGCGCGGGGCTCGAACGCGCACAACCAGAAGCTGAGCGAGGGGCGGGCGGAGGCGGTGCGGACGTATCTGGTGGGCAAGTTCCCGCAGCTCAAGGCGGAGCAGTACACGGTGAAGGGATATGGGGAGAGCCGGCCGCTGGTGCCGAACACCAGCGCGCTCAACATGGCGAAGAACCGG
>VBOY01000089.1:0-15088 GCA_005893295.1 Candidatus Eiseniibacteriota bacterium
ATGCTTCCACCATAGCGATGCGGTGGGGAGGAGACTCCGCCGCAGACCCGGACGCTCCCGGCACATTGCAAATCGCGTCGATGAGCGAAGAATCTTCCTTGTGGATAAAACGACCGCAGGGACCCTCGGGGGTCCCTGCGGGAATGCTGCTAGTTGCTACGCGTAGGAACTAGATCCGTTCGATCAAGCCTCAACCGGCGCTGCCAACGCCCTGGTGGTGGCAATCATTCTGGCACGCGGTCTTGCCGGCGGTGAGGTCAGCCTTTGCCTGCTGGTGCCGAGCGTCTTCCGCCGCCAGACAGTCGGCCTTCGCCTGATTGTCGTCGAGTGACTGGCAGACGTCGATCTCGGCAGCGTGTTTTTTTTGCTCCAGCTTGAACAGCAGGTCGTACAGGTCATTGCATTTCTTGACGCAGGTCGTCGGAGCGGTAGACGTCAGACCCACGCCGGTGAGGTTGTCGCCCACCATCGTACACTGCGACAGCGTGAGCGAGACGACGCCGAGCAGCGCTGCAAGCGCAGCGAACACTACAGCGCGGCGAAGTCGGTTGTGGCTAGCATGCTGCATGGGTTCCTCCTCATGCGCGAAGGAGTGACGTTGCTCTCCGCGCTGCGCGCTTCGCCGTCCCTGATCGTGGATGGGGCAAGCACCTCCCTGGCCTACCCTAGACCCGTCGCTCACAGCGAATGGGACCATCCCGCGCCAAGGCTCACTCTCTTGCTATCTGCACGTTCGAGATCGAGCAGCGCGACACGAACCCTCAGACCCAAGCCCACTTCGAACCCGGCCAGCCCATTCCACTTTTGGGTGTCGTTTTCGAGGGCCAAAGCCACAAACCGCCAGGGCAACACCTCGACGGCCCCAAACAAACCGTCAAGAACATGGCGACTCGCTGTGAAGATGTGGGGAGCATAGCCCAGCGACATGCGGTTTTGCAATTGGTAAATATCCATGGGGATACCAGTAACGACATAAGTTGAATGAAATCGGCGAGTCCCTCGAGCGTCCTCGATGCCGATTGCAAGCCCCGGCCGGTTGACCCGTGGGGCGACCAGCTCCACCCGGGCACTCAGCATCCGGTCGGAGTCGGTGAGCTTCGAGTTCGGAACCAGCTCCCCGAACGACTTGAGTCCCGGGATCACCGTCCACCTGAGGCCCGCCTCGAAGTGGGGCATAAAGCCTAACGCGGCGTAGTAGACGTCGTTACGGAATTGGCCCCGATGGTCGTAGGCGACTGCCTTGGGGATGGTGTTGTAACCGACTTCGAGGTCTCGGTCTCCGATCGTCCCGCACCAGGGAGTATTGACGAATCCGGTCATGCCGCTCATCGAGGCGCGCCCCCAGGTCGGGTGGGTATCCGTCTTTGGCTGGACCGCGCCCCGGAAACGGTCCGCCTTGTCGGCGAGCGAGGGCGGATTGAGCTGCCTCAGGTAGTCCTCGCGGGACGCCACCTCTCCCACGTAGCGGCCCACCGGGGCCGCCTCGTCCGCGTACGAAAGGGAGAAACGCTCCACCGGCAGCACCCGCACCGGGGGGCCCACCGGGCGGGTGGCCGGGGGGATCGGCACGGCCACCCGCACCCCGGTGACGGTAAAGGGGTCCACGTCCTGGGTGCGCTGCACGTAGAACGCCACATCGAGGTCGCCCATCGAGCGCTTGAGCTCGAGCTCGACTCCCTTGTCCCCGTACAGGAACCGGGCCACCCGCGCGCGTATCGCCAGGTCGAGCACCCTGGGGCGATAGGTGACGCCCGCGAAACCGGTCCAGAGCGAGGGCGTGGACGCCGTGGTGCCGCTGTCGGTAAAGGCGACGAAGCCCGTGATGTCCATTTGGCCATCGACCAGGAAGCGACCGCCCGAGAGCGGACGCGCGACGCCGACCGAGAGTCCATAGCGGTTGTTGCCGAGCAGGCCGGCGGTGCCGGAGACCAGGGCGGCCCCGGGCGCCCAGGCGAACTGCTCGAGCAGGACCGGGCCCGGGCGGATCCGGTTGAGATCGGGGTGGAGCGAGTCGGTGTCGAAGTCGTTGCGGATCGGGAACACCAGGCCGGCCCGAATGCGACCGCCCGGCCAGGGGTTGTAGCGCAGCTCGGGCATGATCTCCAGCCGAACTTGCACCGGGTCGAAGAGGCGGCCTAGCTCGTAGGTGAAGAGCGGCCGGATCACGAGGTCGAGGCTCTTCTGGGTCGAGGCGAGCTTCGGTTCGCGCGGAGCCGCGGGGTAGGAGCCGTCGCTCGGATAGTAGACGGCCGCGCGCCCTTCGCCCCCGGTATCGTAGACCGCGGCTGCCGCCACCAGACCCAGGCGGCGCTCGAACAGCACGGATGGCTCTGCCGCGAGCCGCGAGGCGATGCCGAAGGCGGTGGCGCTGTAGCGGTAACGGCGGTTCTCGAGCGCCACGCGCAGCTGGCCTTCCGATCGCTCGGCCGCCACGTTTTCGAACCCGGCCTGGACCAGGGCTCGAGCCAGGCTGGTGTCGGCAACCGCGGAGTCGGCCGCGGTCGCTGCTTGGGCGATGCCAGCGTCGAGCAGCATGCCGGCGAGCGCGCAGCATGCGAGCATCCAGCGTCGGGCGAGCGAGAGCGGTGCGGGCGTTCGGCTCACGAGATCCATGTGGGCTCGAACAGAGCTTGATTCATGCGAGACCATTGCATCGACGCGATGGCGAGAGGGCGGAGCAAGTGCGAATTCTATCACAGCCTTCGGGGGCCCCCGAAGCGACAGTTGCCGCACGCTTCGGTTGTGGCTAGGCTTCTGTGCATCTGGCCCGTGGCCGCGAGTCGGGTCGCAGATTCCACTAGCCTAAGGAGGGGCCATGCGCTGCTTCCCGCGCCGCCTGTGCTTCTGGACCGCTCTGTTGCTGGCCGCCCATCTGTTGCTTCTCGACGCGGCCCCCGCCGTGGCGGGCCTCGCACCCTCGCGCCGCAGCGGCACGACGGGGGTCGAATCGGTCCGCGCGGCCGACATGATCGTGCTCCAGCGAGCGCTCGAGCATCGGGTGGTGGCGCAAAAGCTGAAGGACTACGGCGTCACGCCCGAAGAGGCGCGCTCGAGGCTCGCGAGTCTATCGGACCAGGACCTCCATCAGCTCGCCTCGATGGCCCATGGACTGCCCTCCGGCGGCGACGGCCTGGGCGCGGTGGTGACGCTGCTGGTGATCGTCATTCTCGTGATCGTGGTCGTCAAGCTCCTCAACAAGGACATCGTGATCAAGTGATCGTGCCGCTGCTCCGCTGCGCGATGCTCGCCGTGGCGTGGGGCGGCGCGCGCGCCCCGGTCACCCTTCCCGTGCCGATCATCCGACAGGCTCCCGAGCGCTGTGGACCCGCCGCCGTGGCGATGGTGCTGCGCTACTACGGGGCCGACTCCGCCCGCGCGTCCACCGCGGAGTCGGCCTACGATCCGGCGTTGCGCGGGTCGCTCATCACGGACCTGGCGGCGTGTGGCCGTCGCGCGGGGTTCGCGGCCCGCGTCACGCGGCTCACCGAAGATTCTCTCCACACCCTGCTCGAAGCCGGGATTCCTCCGATCGTCCTGTTCCGCCGCGGAATCGGGCCCGCGACACGCGGCCACTACGCCGTGGTGGTGGGCTGGGACGGTCGCCGCTACGTCCTCCACGACGGGGGCCATCGCCCGCGCTCGGTCGCTCCGGGTGCTCTGATGCATCAATGGGACGCCGCGGACCGCCAGGCTCTGATCCTCGAACGCCCGGGGCGCTGATGCGCCGCGGCTGTCTGGCGCTCGCCCTGGCGCTGTTGGGGTGCTCTCGATTCGCCATCCTTCACGATGCCTTGAGCGCCAACGAGCACAACGACCTGGGAGTCGCCTACGAGTCGAGCGGAGACCGCCAGGCCGCCGCTCGCGAGTACCGGCGGGCGCTGCGCGGTGATCCGCGCTTGGCGCGAGCGCGCGTGAACCTCGGCAACGTCGAGGCCGCTGCGGGGCGCTGGAAATCGGCCGAGCACCAGTATCGGCTCGCGCTCGCGGTCGCTCCGGGCGATGCCGATGCCCGCAACAATCTGGCGGTGGCGTTGCTCAGGCGGCGGCGCAGCTTGGACGAGGCGGAATGGCTGGCGCGCAGCGCGGTGGCGCTGGCCGGCCGCCGCGACACGATCGCCCGGGCGACGCTCTCCGAGGTGCGCGCGGCGGCGCGGCGCCGCTGAACGCCGACCCTTGCGGGGTGCCCGAGGTTGTGCGAGCGTGGTGCTCTCTTCCCGCATCGATCCATAGGGTTCGCGAAACTCTGGCTAAGGAGTGGCCCATGACTGTTCGATCACGGTGGTTAGCAGTCGCGGTCTTGATCATGGTGGCTGGCTGCAATCAAAGCGGCGGATCCTCGTCGGGCGGAAGCTCCTCCGGCGCGAGCGCGGGTTCCGCGACGTCTTCGTCTTCCATGTCTTCGTCCACGCCTCCTTCCTCGACCCCGGCGACCGAGCCGGGAGCGGCCGCGACTCAACCCTCGGCATCGACCACGGCTCCCGCGGCGGAGGTCACGATGCCGGACGGTCTCAAGATCCAGGACACGGTGGTCGGCACCGGGAAGGTCGCCGATACCGGCATGAGCGTCGTGGTCCACTACACGGGCTGGCTCACCGACGGGACCAAGTTCGACAGCTCCGTCGATCGCGGGCAGCCGTTCACGTTCTCGCTCGGGGCCGGTCAGGTGATCCGCGGCTGGGACGAGGGCGTGAAGGGGATGCACGTCGGCGGCAAGCGCAAGCTCACGGTTCCGCCCGAGCTCGGTTACGGCTCTCGTGGGGCGCCCGGAGCGATCCCGCCCAATTCGACCCTGGTCTTCGACGTGGAGCTGCTGGGCGTGAACTGAAGGTCAGCTCGAGCGCGGAGGATGCTGGACGCGGCCGGGCTCCCACAGGCGAATGCCTCCGAGGAGCCCGGCCACGTTGTCGACGACGCGGATTCCCTTGGGCCAATGTCCCTCGAGGAGCCGGGCGTTGCCGCCTCCCAAGTAGAGAATGCGGCATTGGAACGTCGCGCGCAGCGTCGCGACGGCTTCGCGCAAACGCTGCGTCCAGATGCGGAGCCCGACGCGCTTGAGCGCCGGATCGCCGAGCAGATCCTCGTAGCTCTTGTTGTCACGCCACGGGTGGTGCCCCAACTCGAGGTTGGGAACCAGGCGGCCATCGAGGAACAGGGCCGAGCCGACGCCGGTGCCGAGGGTGAGCACCAGCTCCACGCCTTTGCCTTCGACCACGGAGAGCCCCTGCACGTCGGCGTCGTTCGCGGCGTGGGTGGGCTTGCCGGTGAGGCGCGCGATCTTTCGCGCGACGTCGATCCCGATCCACGATCGATCGAGGTTCGCGGCGGTGCGCGCCACTCCACGCTCGACGACGCCGGGGAAACCGACGGAGACGCGGTCGTACCGCGGTAGACCGCCGAGCGCGCCTGCGATCGCTCGCAGCATGGCTTGCGGCGTGGCCGGGCTCGGCGTCGCAACGCGGACCCGGGCGCCCAGTGGCTTGCCGCGCGCATCCAGGCACAGCAGCTTGATGCCGGTGGCCCCGATGTCTACCGCCAACGTGACCGGACGCGGCCTCGCCTTCATGGCTGCACAGTACCGCGCGCCGCCCGGCCGGCCCAGGGTTTCCCGATTCCCTTCACGCACGCGCCGGCGACGGGCCGTTCTCCCGCATCCGGACCGGCGAGGCGGCCAGCCGGTCGAGGTGGATCGCATGTCCCGCGCGATCCACCTGCCCGAACTGCAGCACGCCCGTCGGGCACTCCTGCACGCACGCCGAGCAGCGGACGCACTGCGGGTCGATCATCGGGAGGCCTCGGTTGGCGAAGCTCATGACGTCGATTCCCTGATGGCAGACCGACGTGCACACGTTGCAGGAGATGCATTTTTTCTTCTCCGCCACGATCGCGAAGCGGCTGAACCGGGCGTACACGTGCATGAGCGCGGCCAGAGGGCAGAAGAACCGGCACCAGACGCGGCCCGAGAACCAGAAGTAGAGCCCGGTCCCGAGCACTCCGGCGAGGAACACGTCCACGGTCCACTTGTAGCCTTCGAGCATCGGGAAGAAGAGGGCGTCGGCGGGATTGCCGGCCGGCAATGACCAGCCGACGATCCGCAGAGCCAGCAACGCCACCGCCACGGCCAGGATTCCTTGACCGGCCATGTTCAGCCGGTTCCACCGCGGGCCATGCGGCATCTTGTGGCGCTGCGTGTCGCCAAGGGTCTCGGCGAGCGCGCCGCACGAGCAGATCCAGCCGCAGTAGAACCCTTTGCCGAACGCGCGGATCCCGAGCGGGATCAAGATCAGCGTCTGCACGATCGCGATCGCGATCCACCAAGGCAGCGGCCTGCCGGTGAAGACGTTGTACACGTCGAGGGGCCAGGCGAGGATCAATCCGTAGGCGCGCCAGAATTCTCGCCCGTGGCCGTAGGAGACTGCCGGGAACAGCGCGTCTTCCACCCCGCGCGGCAGCCAGCCGTGGACGTCCATCTGCGGGAGCAGGATCTCGGGAAGCAGGAAGAGCGGGAGCACTTGCACCACCATCAAGCAAAGGGTCTGCGCGGTGACGTAGGGCGTGCGCCGCCGCCGCATGCGACGCACGCCGAACACCACCACCACCGCGGAGTAGGCGAGGGTGTACCAGAAGGCCGGCGTGGAGCCGCCGATCGCGAGGGTCCCGAGCAGGGTCCGCCGGTCCGCGGCGGCAGCTGCGAACGCCCCGCCCATCCCCGAAAAGAGAGCGCGCAGGTTGGTCGGGAACCAATGGCGCGCCGCCCAGAGCTGGGCGAGCGACCCGCCCGACTTCCAGTCGTAGAGAGCGAGGCACGCGAGCAGGAAGGCGATCAATATCATCCGGTCCTCGAGTCGATGCTCGCCCTTGAGCCGGACGCCGGAGCGCCGCAACAATTCGAGCGGCGGCTCACGCCCGATCATCAGGAAGACCGCATCGTTCTCGATCTCCTCGGCGCCCCCATCTCCGCCGACTAGGATGACCGCATGCCGGCGAATCTCGTGCACGCGGCGATCGAGACGCACCTCGATCCGCGAGGTGCCGCCCATGCCGTGCTCGAGCCGTCGCAGCGCCTCGAGCGTCTCTCGCTTCGGTCGCCAGAAGTCGTGCCCGCGGTGAGCGAGCGTCACGCGTGCGCCCGCCTCGGAGAGCGCGATCGCGGTCTCGAGCGCGGTATCGCCTCCGCCCACCACCAGCACTCGCCGGCCGCGGAAATCGCTCGGATCGTGGAGGCGGCGATAGACGTCCTCCCGATCCTCGCCCGGGACCCCAAGCCTGCGGAAATTGCCGGTGCGACCGACCGCGACCAGCACGTTGCGTCCGACCAGCGCCGCCTCACCCGCCAGATGCACCACCACGCTCGCTCCGCGGCGCTCGATGCGCTCCGCACGCGCCCTGAGCGGGCGGATGCCGGCGCGCGCCACCTGCTCCCGCAGCTCGTCCAGCAGTGCTTCCTTCACGCTGGCGCTCACCTGGAGATCGCCCGCGGGTCTCATCGCGCGCGGGTAGGTGAAGATCGGCTTGCCCCTGGGGATGTCGACCAGGGTCGAGAACGGCTCGGCCGCTTCGAGCACCTCGAAGCGCAGGCCGGCCTTGGATGCCTCGAGAGCGGCGCCCATCCCGGCCACCCCGGCGCCGATCACGATGAGATCCAGCTCACCGGCCGCCGCCGGCCGCGCCGCAACGTCGTGGGCGACCCGGCGAGCCACGCGCGCGCCCCCGTCGAGCGCGAACTTGAGCAACGGAACGCCGCTCAGGTCGCCGGCGACGAATACGCCGGGCACGCTGGTCGTCCCGTCCGGGCCCAGCACCGGCAACGTTTCGGTGGTGCCCGCCGGCCACCGGGTGTGAAGCCATCTCGCGTAACGGGAAATCGCTCGCAGCACGAGACCTCGCGGAACGAGAGCCACCAGGGTGCCGCGCATCATAGCCAAACCGAGCGTCGAGCGCCCTCGCCGCTCGTGGAAAGTCGCGCCCCGTCAGACCGAGGACTTCCCGTAGTCGTCCGCTCGCGGTAAGGTAGATAGTTCGGCGGATGTCGCCCCTCGGCGTTCCTGGAGAGAGCGAGATGACCTTCGACTGGAGGAATCCGGAGCGCGTGGCACCGTGGAAGCCGAAGCAGCGCTTCCTGGTCACGGAGCCCGGTCGGGCCGCGGCCGAGACCTACCGAGCCGCGGTGCGAAGGGCCCAGGGCGCTCAGGATCCGCGTCTCGAGCTGGAGCGCGCCAAGGGGGCGTGGGCCACCAGCCTCGGCTTGAAACCGGTGGACGGGATCCTCCTCGAGGATCTGGCGGCGGGACGGACGTGCCTTGCGGAGTTGCGCCAGACGATCGAGGCCTGCGATCTCTCGTTGCGCGAGGCGCGCGCGATCCTCGATCGTCTCGTTGCCGCGCGACTCATCGAGCCGCTGGAGCGAGCTCCCGCCGTGTGAAGGGTCTCGACGCATATTTTTCCCACCGTCGACCCCGACTCTCTGTGGACTTGACGAAAGCTTGTATCCTGGCTTAGAATCTTCACATACCGTTCACAGGGAAGGTCCACCCCAGCCCGAAAGTGCGGTCGCAACTTCCCTCGCGAGTTCCCCCTCATCCTTGCCTGACCTCGGCACGAGGAAAATGGAATGACCAGCTTCATGCGTCCCGCCGTCGCGGCGCTGGCGGTGCTTTGCTGCGTCACGAGCCCGGCGCGCTCGCGCGCCGAAGAGACCCCGGTTCACAAGGATGCGACGAGTCGAGCATCCGCCGTTCCCAAGGGCACGCCGATCTATTTCAGCGGCGTTCCCGGCAAACCCCGCGACTTCGCGATCGTGGGTACTGGGCGCAACTCGTCCGAGGCCCACGCGTCGGCTCCGGAGCGGACGTCCGATCCCTCCGTCGACGTGAAGCAGGCGCCGCGTCTCACCACCAACCGTCTCACGACCTCGGTCGCGGTGAGCAACGTGGCGCTCTGCACCGCTGCGTTCGATCAGACGCAGCCGGTCTTGGTTCAGGATGGCGCCGGCGGCTACTTCCTCATCTGGACCGAGGACATCTTCGCCGAAGAGCTGAATGGTGCGGGCGCTCGGGAATGGGGCTTGGACGGCAACACGGTGTGCAAGAGCGCCGGCTTCCAGACCACGCCCATGATCGTCGCCGACGGCTTGGGGGGCTCGCTCTCGTTCTGGCAGGACGATCGCAACGGTAACCTCGACATCTACATGCAGCGTCTGAACGCCAACGGCCAGCCGCTCTTGGGACCCGCCGGCGTCGCGCTGTGCACGGCGGCGGGGGACCAGCGACTCGCCGCGGTGATCGGGGACGGCGTGAACGGAGCGATCGTGTGCTGGGAAGACGACCGCGCGGGCGCGACCTCGACCGACGTCTACGTCCAGCGCGTCAACAACTCGGGAACGGCGCTCTGGACGCCGGACGGTGTCGCCGTGGGCGCGGCCGCAGGCCAGCAGCTCACGCCGGTTCTCGTGAGCGACCTTTCCTCGGGCGCGATCATCGCGTGGCAGGACGGACGGGTTTCCCCGCCGGACATCTACGCCCAGCGCGTCAACGCCTCGGGGTCACCCCAGTGGACCGCGAACGGGGTTGCCGTGTGCAACGCCTCCGGCAGCCAGTCGAACCCGAGCGTGTGCGCCGACGGTGCAGGCGGGGCGGAGGTGGCGTGGGATGACGCCCGCACGCCCGCCAATGGCCTCGACGTCTACGCACAGCGCGTGAACGCGAGCGGGACGCCGCAGTGGACGGCCAACGGCGTGGCGCTCGTCACCGCGACCGGAGATCAGAAGAAGCCGCAGTGCGCCACCGATGGCGCGAGTGGGATCGTGGTCGGGTGGCAAGACTTTCGCGGCGGGGCCACGGCCGACATCTACGCGCGCCGCGTGGACGCGGCCGGCACGCTCCAGTGGACCGCGAACGGGGTCGCCGTGTGCACCGCGGCGACCGACCAGTCCGACCTCAACATGACCTCGGAAGGCGGGGGTGGTGTGTTCTTCGCCTGGACCGATGCGCGCGACAACGGCACCACCGGCACCGACATTTACGCCCAGAAGCTGAACAGCTCGGGCACCGCGCTGTGGACTGGCGTGGCGCTGTGCAATCCCGCCGGCAACCAGGACCAGCCCTCGGTGGAAGCGGACGGCGTGGGAGGGGCGTTCGTGGTGTGGCGAGACTTCCGTAGCGGTTCCAACTACGACATCTACGGCCAGAGCGTGAGCAGCGGTGGCAACCCGGACCAGTGTGTCGCCCCGGTCGACCTGGTGAGCGGCACGTCGGTCGCCGCGGCCGGCCCCTCCAACAACTACGCCTTCAACATGCACCCCGTCACCAACCCCCCGACCGCGGGAACCTTCTACTGGACCGCGATCGGCGTGCGCGGCGCCTCCGGGGACGACTGGGACATGGAGGTGTACGCGCCGGGAAGCTATGGCTTGGAGCCCTATCCGACGTGCTTCGGCAACCCGGTGGCGGGCTCCTATGAGGGGCCAGGGGTGGTCGACTTCGTGATCGGCAACTTCAATGACAACCACGTCGTGCCCGACAACTACGACGCACGCGCCTCGCGGTACTCGGGCTCGGGTGCTGCGACCGTGGAGTGGGACGATGGCCCGGACGTTTTGGCTATCGACCCCGCCGACTTTCAGCATCGCACCACGGGCGCAACGGACGTGCTCGAGTGCTGGGATGCCCAACTGACCGGCGGCCAAACCTACACGATTCAGTTCCGGCGCACCGGCGGAACCGCGCTCACTCGGGTGTTGCTGTTCCAGTCGTTCGGCTCGGTCGGATGCTCGCCGACCGACTGCTTCTACATGGTGCCGCGCAGCGCCCGCGTCATCGAAGCCGAGCACGATTTCACGTTCACGTCCCCCACCACCGAGTTCTACGGGATCGTGGTGGTCAACGACAACGGGCAGTCGGGCACCTACGACATCAAAGTGGTGTCCGGCATTCCCACCACCGACGTCGGCAGCTCACCGCTCTCCGCGACCGGGCTCAAGGGCATGGTGCCGAATCCGGCCAAGGGCAGCGTGATGATCCAGTTTGCCCTCGGCAAGCCGGGCAGCGTGGGGTTCCAGGTGTTCGACATCGGTGGGCGCGTGGTGTCGAACATTCCAGCGAAGGACTGGAGTGCCGGCACGTGGACTCTGGCGTGGAACGGACGCGGAGCCGACGGCCACCGCGCGTTGCCGGGCCTCTACTTCGTCCAGATGAAGGTCGACGACCGAGTGGTCGGACTCGACCGTGTGACGTTGCTCAACTAGGCCAACCCTCATGATCCTCATTGGGACGATGAGAAATTGCAGCATGGCTCGCGGCACGCCGGTTCAGAGGGCGGACGCCCCCGGAGCGCCGCGGCGGTTCGACGAAAGCTTGTATCCTGGCTTAGAGTCTACACATACCGTTCACGGGGAAGCTCCACCCCAGCCCGAAGCGCGGTCGCAACTTCCCTCGCGCGTTCCCCCCTCATCCTTGCCCCCACTCCGGCACGAGGAAAATGGAATGACCAGTTTCATGCGTCCCGCCGTCGCGGCGCTGCTGGTGCTTTGCGGCGTCACGAGCCCGGCGCGCTCGCGCGCCGACGAGACCCCGGTTCACAAGGATGCGACGAGTCGAGCATCCGCCGTTCCCCAGGGCACGCCGAGCTATTTCAGCGGCGTCCCCGGCAAACCCCGCGACTTCTCGATGGTGTATCCGACGCGGACCCTGTCTCCGGCCCGCGCACAGATCGAGATCAAGATGTCCGACGGATCCATCGTGCTGAAGCCGGCTCCCCGGCTCAAGACCCCCAGCCTTCCGCCTCCACCGCCTCCACCGCCCACCTCGGATCCCCCGCTCTGCGCCGCCCCGTTCGATCAGCTCCAACCGGTTGTGGTGCGGGATGGCGGCGGCTACTTCGTTGCCTGGACCGATTATCGATACGGCACCTACGACATCTTCGCCCAGCAGCTGAACGGCGGGGGGGTGACCCAGTGGGTGTCGAACGGCATGCCGGTCGTCCGAGGCGCGGGCTTCCAAAGCGCGCCCCAAGTCGTCTCGGATGGCCTGGGAGGGGCGCTCTTTTTCTGGCAGGACGATCGCAACGGCAACCTCGACATCTACGGGCAGCGGTTGAGCACCACCGGCGTGCCGTTGTGGGGACCGAACGGCATCGCCATCTGCACCGCGGTCGGCGACCAGCGTCTCGGGTCGGTGATTCCCGACGGGACGGCGGGCGCCATCCTGTGCTGGGAGGACGACCGCGGCGGGGCCACCGCCACCGACATCTACGTCCAGCGGGTCAGCAACTCGGGGACGGCGCTGTGGACCGCGGGTGGTCTGGTGGTGGGAGCCGCCGCGGGCACGCAGCAGCTACCGGTGCTCGTGAGCGATGGGCTGTACGGCGCGATCGTGGCCTGGCAGGACAACCGTGGCGCGAACCAGGACGTGTACGCCCAGCGCGTCAGCGGGGCCGGCTCGGCGCTGTGGACCGCCAACGGAGTTTCGCTGTGCAACGCGACCGGGAACCAGGGGAGCGCGAGCATCTGCGGTGACGGCGCCGGCGGGGCCATCGTGTCGTGGGATGACGCGCGCACGCCCGCCAACGGCCTCGACGTCTATGCCCAACGCGTCAACGCCAGCGGCACGGTCCAGTGGACCGCGAACGGCGTGGCGCTGGTCAGCATGCCGGGCGATCAGCGCACGCCCAAGGTCGCCAGCGACGGCGCGGGAGGGGTGGTGGCGGCGTGGCAGGATCTGCGGGGGGGAGCCACGAGCGACGTGTATGCCCGACGCGTGGACGCCACCGGCACGCCGATGTGGACGGCGAATGGGGTGCCGGTGTGCACGGCGGCCACCGATCAGTTCGACGTCGCGGTGAAGGCGGACGGGGGTGGTGGCATGTTCGTGGTCTGGACCGATGCGCGCGACAGCGGCACCAACGGCACCGATATTTACGGCCAGAAGCTGAACAGCTCGGGCACCGCCCTGTGGACCGCCAATGGCGTCGCCCTATGCAACAACTCGGGCAACCAGGATCAGCCCACGGTCGAGGCCGACGGCGGGGGTGGGGCCTTCGCAGCCTGGCGGGATTTCCGCAACGGAACCAACTCCGATATCTATTACCAGCGCGTCGACAGCGGTGGCAACCTCCCCGATCAGTGCGGGACGCCAGTCGACCTGCTGAGCGGCACCTCGGTCACGACGACCGGCGTGACGAACAACTACAGCTTCTATCAGAACGACGTCGTCTGGACCGCGATCGGCGTACGCGGCGCGTCCGGGGACGATTGGGACATGGAAGTGTATGGCCCCGAGAGCTTCGTTCACGCGCAGTATCCGGTGTGCTTCGGCGAGCCGGTGGTGGGCTCCTACCAGGGGCCGGGGGTGGTGGACTTCGTGATTGGCGACTTCAACGGCAATCACGTCCCCACCGGCGTCTACCAGGCACGCGCGTTCCGCGCTGCGGGCTCGGGTGCGGCCGCCGTGGAATGGGACGACGGGGCCGTGGACACGGGCTCGAACCCCGACCTCCTGGACCCCAGCGCCAACCAGCTCCAGAACCGCACGACCGATGCGACGGACGTGCTCGAGTGCTGGGACCTATATGGGATTCCGGGCCACACCTACACGATCCAGTTCCGGCGCACCGGCGGCACCGCCGAGACCCGGGTGCTGCTGTTCCAAGCGTTAGGGTCGGTCGGATGCTCGCCGACCGACTGCCTCTACATGGTGCCGCGCAGCGCGCGCGTCATGGAAGCCCAGCACGACTTCATTTTCACGCCCCCGGACACGGATTGGTACGGAGTCGTGGTGGTGAACGACAACGGCCAGAGCGGGACCTACGACATCGGGGCCAAGCTCGGCGTGCAGTCGACCGGCGTAGGGGAGTCGCCGCTGGCCGCGACCGGGCTCAAGGGCATGGTGCCCAACCCGGCCAAGGGCAGCATGAAGATCCAGTTCGCCCTGGGCAAGGCTGGCAACGTGTCCTTCCAGGTGTTCGACATCGGTGGCCGCGTGGTTTCGAGCATCCCGGCCAAGGACTGGGCCCCCGGCTCGTGGAGCGTGGCGTGGAACGGGCGCCAGGGCAACGGGCAGCGCGTGCTGCCGGGCCTCTACTTCCTCCAGATGAAGGTGGACGACCGGGTGGTGGGCTTGAATCGTGTGACGTTGCTCAACTAGTCAGGATTCGGTCGACCCGCGCGTGCCTCGGGCTTACGTCCGGGGCACGGGCGTTAGGGCAGCGCGCTCAGCTGCTTCTTGAGCGAGGCGATCGTCGACTCGGAGCGCTGCCCCTCGGGCAGCGCCTCGGCCATCGCCACCGCTTCTTCGAGCGTGCGCCGCGCCGCGGCCGCGTCGCCGCGACCGATCTGGATCTCCGACCGCGTCTGGAGCAACCGCAGCTTGCGCGGGCCGTAGGCGCGCGCGAGTGCGCGGTCCGAGGCCGCCAAGGCGTCGTCCCAGCGCTTCATCGCCTTGTAGGCCGTGGCGAGCCGCGCCGGGGGGTTGTAGTCTTCCGGAAAATCACGCTCCGAGGCCTCGAGCATCGGGATCGCGCGCTCCGGATGCCCGATCTCCAGATACGCCGACAGGCGGTGCGCGTCGAAGACCGAGCGCTGCTCGTGGGCCGTGGCTTCGGATGTCCAGCAGCGCGATGTACGCCCCCGAGCGATCGTCCGCGGCCACCTTCGCCTCGGGATCGCGTACCACCGCTTCGGCGTCGGCCTCCAGCGCGCGAACCAGCTCGCGCCGCTTCGGATGATCCTTAGGCAGCGCCAGCGCGCCCCCGATCCCGCTTGCCGCCACGTTGGCGGACGACGGCGTGGCTCGCAGCGTAGGGAAGGCGTCGCGCGCGAGCAATGCCACCGCCTCGTTGTCGTCGGACTCCTGCAACGCGAACAAAGCCGACTCGACCGCGCGCGCGTAGCGCGGCCAGCCTGGCGGAGCGGCGGCCAGGGCGCGCCGGTAATCGGCCGCCGCGGCGGCCATGTCGCCCGCGCCATAGTGTCGCTCGGCTCGGGCGAAGGCGAGGTCCGCCGCGCTCGCCGCGCGAGCGAGCTTCGCCCCGCCTCTTGTCCCCGCGGTGTCCGCTCCGGCCGCGCCGCGCGCCACGGCCAGTCGCCCCTCGTCGAGGA
>VBOY01000089.1:15114-18127 GCA_005893295.1 Candidatus Eiseniibacteriota bacterium
GCGGGGTCGAGGATGAAGAACGTGGGCAGCGCCGGCACCTGGAGCCGGCGCCTGAGGGCTGCGTTTTCCCTCTTCTCGGTGTCGATTTCGAGCCAGACGAACCGCCCGGCGTGCCGCGCGAGGGACTTGTCGGTGAAGACGAAGGCCCTCATCGAGCGGCAGGTGTGTCACCAGGGGGCCCAGGCCTCGATGAAGAGCGGAACCTTGCGCGCCCGCGCTTGGGCGAGCGCCCGCGGGTAGTCGTCCTCGAGGAATGGGACCACCGGGCCCGTGGTCGGCCGCCCCGAGCTCAGAGGCGTCAGGGTGGCGAGGAGCAGCAGCGTGCGAGCGTTCATGCGCTCACCCTAGCAGAGCGCCCGGTGAGCGGCCAGCCCGGAACGGCCAAGGCCGCGCCTAGGAGCCGAGCATTCCCCTCACGACAAACAGCACGTTGGCAGGGCGTTCCGCGAGGCGCCTCATGTACCACGGGAACCAATGGGCTCCGTAGCTCACCAAGACGCGGATCCGATGGCCCTCGTGTGCCAGACGCAGCTGCTCGGCGCGGCGAATTCCATACAGCATCGCGAACTCGAAGGCGTCGCGCGGAAGCCCTCGCGAGGCGGCCCGCTCCTTCAGGCTTCGGATCATGGCGGGATCATGGGTCCCCGCGGCGAGCCAGGCTCCGGCACGGCGCGCGTCTTCGCTCAGCAGGCGGTCGGCGAGTGCCATGAAGCTCTCGTCGACCTCGCGCGTGCGCCGAAACGCCACCGCGGGCGGTTCGTCGTAGGCTCCTTTGACGAGGCGGATCGGAGGACCGAGCGGCAGCAGGCTCTCGAGGTCGTCTCCCGTCTTGCGGACGCAGCGGAAGACGTCGAGCGTGGCGTCGGTGTAGCTCGACGATTCCATGTCCACCCACACGCGTCCCGGCAGGCCGCGGGCCGCCTGCGCGATGCGCCGCAAGTGATCCACGGCGAGGTCTCGGCCCAGATCGAGGCCGAGCTGGGTGAGCTTGACCGAGATCTCCGCGTCGAGCCCGGCGCCGCGGATCCGCTCGGCCACCTCGAGGTAGTGCCGCGCCACGGTCGCTGCCTCGTCGCGATCGGTGACGTTCTCGCCCAGGTGGGTGAGGATCGTCGCGCACCCCTGGTCACCGAGGGTGCGGGCCGCGCGGAGCGCGTCGTCGAGCGTCTCGCCGGGCATGAAGCGGGAGACCGCGCGACGCACGAAGCGATGACGCATGGCCCGCCGCGAGAGCCAGGGGCTGTGGGATCCAGCGAGAAACACGCCGCGCAAGACGTTCATGCGTGACTCCGTCCGGGCTGTCGAACTTCCGTATCGGAAGCGGCGCGAGTCTCGCCGCTTCCGGCCCCCCGGACAAGCCGAAACGGGCGCATTGCCGAAACGGGCGCATGCGTGAGCGTATCGCCCGGAAACGGGCGCGCGTTGCCATGGCTCCGCGGCTGGATCGAATGGCCCGGGGCCCGCTATAGTCCGTCCGCCATGATGCGCCAGTTCTGCAAAGCCAAGATCACGAACGCCGTGGTCAACCGTTCGCTGGCCCGCTACGAGGGCTCGTGCGGGATCGACGCCGCGGTCCTCGAGGCGGCCGGCGTGCTTCCCTTTGAGTGGATCGTGGTCGCCAACGTCACCACCGGAGCTCGCTTCGAGACCTATGCGATCCCGGAGCCGGCCGGGTCGGGCGCGATCAACATCTACGGCGCCGCGGCCCACGCCGCGGCCGTCGGGCACGAGGTCATCATCATGTCGTTCTGCTGGCTCACCGAGGACGAGGCCCGGCGCTTCGGTGGGCCCCGGCTGGTGAAGCTCGGCGCCGGCAATCGGCTCGAGGCGCACACCGGGTAGTCGGCGCTTGGCCACGCGGGCCCTTGGTGTTTCCAGAGCGCGGCCGATAGAATGGTGCAAACGGGTGCCTACTTGCCCCGATCGTGCCGCGTGCGCATGCCCTGGCGCGTCCGCTTGCTTCGCTTGACCGTGGCCCGATCGGGCACTCCACGGGAGGTCTCCCCATGAGCCGGTCCCTGGCCTCGCTCGCGCTCGCCAGCGCGGCACTGCTGTTCCTGGGCGCCTGCGGCAAGAAATCCACGGCGCCCCAAGGCCCCACGTCGCATCGATTCCTGCTCGCCTGGGGGACCACCGGGCCCGGCAACGGCCAATTCGAGTTCCCGGCCTGGGTGGCGGTGGACGACTCGGCGCACGTCTACGTGACCGAAAGCCTCGGTGCCGTGGAGACAGGCTTCCAGCAGCGCGTCCAAAAGTTCACGAGCTCGGGTGAGTTCCTGGCGTCGTGGGATCCCACGACCGTCGGAGATGCGACGTTCAAAGCCAAGGGGATCGCCGCGACCGCCGCCGGGGACCTGTACGTGTGTGGCGTCACCTCGGTGCGCCGCTTGTCACGGCTCGGCGTAGTCCTCGACCAGTGGGGCTCGGCGGGCACGGCAGACGGGCAGTTCCTGGCTGCCCTCGCGGTGGCGGTGGACCGGGTGAGCGGCGACTTCTACGTCGCCGACACCCTGCAAAACCGCGTGCAGCGGTTCACCAGCGCGGGCTCGTTCGTGAGGGCGTGGGGAGATACCGGCTCGGCCGACGGACAGTTCCAAGCACCGCAGGGGATCGTGGTGGACGCCAATCAGAACGTCTACGTGGCCGACACCAATAATCACCGCGTCCAAAAGTTCACGCACGACGGCGTGTGGGTCAAGACCTGGGGGACCAAGGGCTCCGCGGCGGGCCAGTTCAAGTACCCGGGAGGGATCGCGGTGGACGCAGACGGCAACGTGTACGTGACCGATTCCGCGCGCGGCGACAACGACCTCGACCTCGGCAATGCGCGGGTCCAGGTGTTCACCGGCACGGGAACCTTCGTCACCCAGTGGGACAACGGGTTCGGCTTCCCGACCGGGATCGGCGTGGACTCGGGCGGCAACGTCTACGTCGCCGACAACCTGCACGATCGCATCCAGAAGTTCTCGAACTAGGCGCGGCCGGTCCGGCGCCTCGCCGTCAGTCGCCGCGG
>VBOY01000090.1 GCA_005893295.1 Candidatus Eiseniibacteriota bacterium
TCGACCCGTAGTCGCGCACCGCGATCTTCGGATTCTTCTGCGCCAGCACCATCGTGATCGCCGCCGTCAGCGTCGTCTTCCCATGATCCACGTGCCCAATCGTCCCCACGTTCACGTGCGGCTTCGTCCGCTCAAACTTCTGCTTCGCCATGGATCCGGCTCCTGTCTGGAGATCCGCAAGTGCGCCAGCAACCGATCACCGAGGTCCCTGGCCCAGGGGCCATCTCTTCATGCGGGCTCTCGGCATCGACTGCACGAGTTCGACCCCTACGAGTTCGCTTGGACGGCCTGTCGCTCTTGGTCCTCGCCGCGCCGATGTCTCGCGCGAGGGATGCGGATCCCTGACGCACATCGGTATGGAGCCCACGAGCGGAATCGAACCGCTGACCTTTTGCTTACCATGCAAATGCTCTACCGACTGAGCTACGTGGGCGCGACCAACAACCTCAGGCGGGCAGCACTGCTCGTGTGGATGACGCGCTGATGGAGTGCTGCACCGGACCGAAAGCGACGGGATCAAAGTCCAGGCGCGCAAAGACACAAGCCCCCCGGCCGCCTTCGGGTTCACGAAAGCCGGTGGGAAGACAACGCAAGCGTCGTAATCTAGGGAGTCTCAGCGAGCTGTGTCAATCCCAATCTTCGAAAATTCGTGTCTGGCGCCGGGGGCCGCCTCCGTAACCGTACCAGCAAGGGCAAAATGGAGCGGGAAACGGGATTCGAACCCGCGACCCTCAGCTTGGAAGGCTGACGCTCTAGCCACTGAGCTATTCCCGCTAAGTCGTTTTCTTACACAAGAATGGTGGAGGGGGGAGGATTCGAACCTCCGAAGGCTACGCCGACAGATTTACAGTCTGTTCCCTTTGACCGCTCGGGAACCCCTCCACACGGGAAGCGGACGCGCACGTCGTCCCCCGATCGCCCCGAGGCGAAGCTGGCGAAGGGACTCGAACCCCCAACCGTCTCATTACAAATGAGATGCTCTACCAGTTGAGCTACGCCAGCGCGATCCAGTCGCAAGTCTCGGCAGCAGCACTCGGGCTGCGGCACGGCCGAGACCCGTGCACTACTTGGCGAGCGAGCGAACGTGCTTGAGGACTGCGTGAATCTCCTCGTCGGACAGGATCTTGCCCCAGGCCGGCATTCCGCCCTTGCCATTGCGGATCACCTCGAGCAGCTGCTCGTCCGTGCGCGAGTTCATGTAGGCGCCGTCCGTGTGATTCCTCGGCTTGGGATTGAGACCCGCCGCTGCCGGTCCATCTCCCTTGCCGGCGGGTCCGTGACATAGCGCGCACCGCTGCGCGTAGACACGGGCCCCCAGATCGCCTCCGCCGGCTCCCGCGGCTGTTTGCGTAGTGCCTGCCGCCGGCTGGGCCGATGTGGCAGTGCTCGCGGCGCTGCCATTCGTCGAGCTTGATTGTTGCTTTCCGCCGCAGCCGGCGAGGATCGCCCACAGCGCGGTCCCGACGGCGAGCAGGGTGAACACGGGCGCGAGGGGTCGCGCCGGGGCGGGTGCATCAAAGGGGTTTCGTTTCATGCGCGACAAGGTAGCACCGAGAGCGGCCCGGCTCAACCGGTGGAAATCGGTCCATCAATCGAAAAGGCAGCCTGCGAGCCAGCAGATTGCGCATTGACTACATCCGCTGCCCTGGCTGCCTTTTCCCGAGAGAACAGTGGATGACCGGGTTGAAGCTCCAGAGTCCTCCCGGCTTCGTTGACCGGGCGTATTTAGTTTTTGTGTGACGAACTACGAACCACCAACTCGCTGAACTGCACGAAACCGACAGATCTAGGTCGCTGTCACCTCCTTCTTGGTTGGGTCCGAGGATTCTTTGTCGACTACCCAACTCGAGGACCGGAGCCACCGCTCCGCGTCCAAAAGTGAAGCGGTGGATGTTCGGGCCTCCTCCACCGCTTCGGTGCGCGACCTTCTGGGACGCGCCCCGTATCCCGCCTGATCAGACGCACGTCCAGTGCCAAACGCGTGCATTTCGCAACCCCACGGAGCTTCAGATGATCCGACAACGGGTTACGAGACTGGATCGGGATGGCGCGAGGAAGTTTCGGGGGCCGCGTTGTAGCGTGAAGGAGGCGATTCGAGCCGTGGTCGTCACGCTATCCGATTGCAAAACATTCAGATAGCTGGACCGTTACGAAAGGGTAACACCCGCTGTGGAGGGGTAACAGGGAAGCTAGGACAGATCGAGGCCGAGTCTCTTGATGCGGGCGTACAGCGTCTTACGGCTCACGTGCATCATTTCGGCCATGCGGCTCTTGTTTCCGCCGGAGCGCTCGAACGCGGCCAGGATCGTCGAGCGCTCGTCTGCAGCAGTCGGGGTGAGCGACGCCTCCAGCAGGAAGGCTAGCAGCCCGCTCGAGTCCACGATCCCACCACCCCCGTGCAGCGCAGCGACCCGCTTCATGACGTTCTCGAGCTCGCGGACGTTGCCGGGCCATGGGTAGGCCCTGAGAACCGCTTCGGCCTCCGTGGAGAGCGTGGGGCCGCCGAGACCGCCGTAGAAGGTCAGGAAGTGCCGGGCGAGCGGGAGAATGTCGGCTGCTCGCTCGCGCAGCGCGGGCAGCCGGATCTCGATCTCGTTCAACCGATAGAGCAGGTCGCGGCGGAACGAGCGGTGATCGGCTCCCGCCTTGAGCTCGCGGTTCGTGGCCGCGATGATGCGCACATCGGCCCTTCGCACCTGCGAGTCGCCGAGCCTCAGATACTCGCCACTCTCGAGGAACCGCAGCAACGTCACCTGGACGTCATGAGGAAGCTCTCCCACCTCGTCCAAGAACAGGGTTCCCCCGTTGGCGGCCTCGACCAAGCCGGTGCCCTCGGCGTGGGCCCCGGTGAAGGCTCCCTTGCGGTGTCCAAACAACTGCGAGAGCGCGAGCTCGGCGCGCAAGGCCCCACAGTTGACCGCCAGGAAGGGGCGACGTGCGCGTGGGGAGAGTCCATGGATCGTGCGCGCGATCAGCTCCTTGCCGGTTCCGGTTTCACCCGTGATCAGCACCGACAGCTCGGTCGCGGCCGCCCGCCGCGCCAGCCCTTCGGCCATCAACATCGCATGCGAGCACGCCACCAAGCTCGGCGCTCGATGGCGCCGCCCCAGAGTCGAATCCGGGCGCCCCGGGAGATCTGGGGCCGCGCCAAGCAGCCGCGCCAGCTCGATCTCGGCCTGCTCCAGCCAGTGCGGTGCCGGCAGCTCGGCAAACAGGGCGCTCGCCCGGTAGAGGTGCCGGCGCGCCTCGAGTGGATTCTGCACCGCGCGCCCCAGCGCCAGCAGCGTTCGCCCCAACTCGTAGCGCTCGTGGCATTGCGCGAGCAAGCTGGCCGCGATGCCCCAGGCCTGCAGGGCCTCGTTCCGTTGCCCGCGTGCCCAGGCGATCTGGCCCGCCACCCGATGCGTCGCGGCGTGCTCGAGCCGGTCGTCGATGCGTCGCGCCAGGCGGCGCGCTCGCTCGCACGCTTGCTCTGCCTGGTCGAGCTTGCCGATCTCGCACAGGGCTTCGGCGCGCCGACGCTCCAGCTCCACGATCACGTCGCCATCCGAGGCCGCGCGCTCCGCCACCGCGAGCGCCTCGTGATAGCGGGCCACCGCTGCCTCGGGTAGGCCGCGGTCCGCCTCGAGCTCGCCCAGGAACTCGAGCGCCAGGGCTTCCTCGCGCCGCGCGTCGTGAGAGCGGGCCCGCTCGAGTGCTCCGAGCAGCAGCGACTCGGCGTCGCTGAAGCGGCGCTCCAGCCGGGCGACGTTGCCGAGCCCGATCGTGACCCGCACCAGGCTCAGGTGATCGGCCACCTGGAGGAAGACGTGCTCCGCCTGCCGATAGTGCTCCTCGGCCCGTGCCCATTCGCCGCTCTTCTGGTACACGATCCCCAGATGAAGCAGCGGCGGCCCGGTCTCGGCGAAGCGTCCCAGGCCCCGGAAGCTCTCCAACGCGCCGCGGAAGTGCGCGCACGCCGACTCCCACTCGCACAGGTTCTTGAGGATCAGCCCGAGGTTGTTGCGGACTCGAGCGGCGCTCGCCTCGTCGCCGAGCCGCCGGTAGAGCGCCAACGCCTGCTCGTACATGTCGCGGGCGGCCAACGGGTCCCCCTCGCGGTACGCGATGCGACCCATCAGGTTGAGACCCGCGGCCGAAAGACCGATGTCCCCCGCCTGGTCCGACAGCGCGAGGGACTGCGCGGCGCGCTCGCGCGCCTCTTCGAGGCGGGTGAGCTTGAGCAACGCCTCGGCGCTTCGCTGGTGCAGCAGGGCGCGAACCGGCAGGGAGTCGATCTGCGATTCGCTCCTAAGGATCTCGCGGCAATGGGCGAGCGCGGCGGCGCAGTCGCCCTGTGAGATTCGACAGGAGACCGCCTTCAGCTCCAAGGCCGCTCGGCGCGCGGCGGACAGAGAGCGCGCCTGGGGCAGCCTCAATAGGCGCTGGATCGTCTCCAGAGCGGGCAGGTAGCTGTCCGCCTGTAGATAAAGATCCGCAAGCATCTCGAGTTCCGCAACGGCAGCCGGCACGCGCTCTGCCGATACGGTGAGCCGTCCCTCGAGATCAGCGATGCGATTCCGGTCGTAGCTCGGCACGCCGAAACTCCGGTCACGACAACTTCAACCGCCAGCGGGCCTAGAAGCGCAAGTAAACGCTTGGCAAGGCCCTAAAAACGGTGCGAAGACGCCACATCCAAACGCTGCCGTACCGTCCCACGTCACCCCCGGGGCGGACGCTTGGCCCTGTTCCGATCCGATTTCTCGGTGTCGGTTGACCCTTCTTAGTCGGGGCCGCCATCGGATCATCGGGATCGCCATAGCTGGTCGTGTTGGTGAGCGTGTATTGCACGACCGGCGTACGGGAGACCGATGCATGCGCCGGGCGCGGCGCAAGGGCCATCAACAGCACGAGAATGAAGATCCACGACCGATTCACCACGAACCGACGCATGAAGGTCCTCGATCCACCATTTCCGGCCAGTGAGTCCGGCCGAATGAACAAATGGACTCGCGCAGCCACGTCCTCCGGGGCGAGGGCTGGGGATACGGGTGACGCCCTCGAGCACGGTCCGTGAATACCCGGGTCCACCACTCAGGGTAGGTCGGTGTCGCGAGAAGGGTCAACATCTTTCTGACATCGACCGGGTACCGCCTGGAGGATCCGAGGGTGCCTTAAGGGCGCCTTAGAAGGAGAAAGACCTGCCCTCGTCAGCCACGTCGCTTGAGCCTGGGACCCTGGGGGCCGTCCTCGACCACGATTCCCCGCTCCAAGAGTCGGTTCCGCAGCTGGTCCGCGAGGGGCCAATCCCGAGCCTTCCGAGCCTGCTCCCGCGAGGCAACCAGCTCCAAAGCCTCGGCATCCCAGGCTTCCCCGACCGGAGGCTTCCAGAACAGGCCCAGGACCTGCCCGAGCCGCAGCAAGACATGGGCGGCCGCCCTGGCCTCGGGCCCTCCCTCCTCGTCGAACGCCCGGTTCACCCGGCGGGAGAAGTCGAACAAGTGGCCGATCGCCCGGGCGCTGTTGAAGTCGTCGTCCATCGCCTCGCAGAACTGAGCCTCGACCTCGGCGATGGCTTCGGCCAGGGCCCCACCCGCCGCCCTGCCCCCTCCGTTCGGGTCGCTCCATGCTTCGGCGCGCTCGAGCGGAACCCGCAGGCGTTGCAGGGCCACCCCCGCTTCGCTCAAGCGCTCCTCGCTGAACTCGATCGGGCTCCTGTAGTGGGTCGAGAGCAGATAGTAGCGGACGACCTCGGGGTCGAAGCGCTCCGCGATCTCCTCGATGAAGAAGAGGTTCCCGGTGCTCTTCGACATCTTCTCCCCGGCCAGGTTGACCATGCCGTTCTCGGTCCAGAAGTTGGCCAGCGGCTTCCCGGTCGCCGACTCGGACTGGGCGATCTCGTTCTCGTGATGCGGGAAGATGAGGTCCTGCCCGCCGCCATGGATGTCGAAATGCTCGCCCAGGTATTTCATGCTCATGGCGGAGCACTCGATGTGCCATCCGGGACGTCCTGGCCCCCACGGGCTCTCCCAGGCCGGCTCGCCGGGCTTGGCGCCCTTCCAGAGCACGAAGTCGAGCGGATCGCGCTTGAGCTCCCCGACCTCCACGCGCGCGCCCGCCCGCATCTCGTCGACGCTGCGTCCGGAGAGCTTGCCGTAGTCCGCGCGCTTGCGCACCTCGAAGTAGACGTCCCCACCGGCCGGATAGGCGAAGCCGCGCTCGATCAAGGTGGCGATCAATTCGAGGATCTCCGCGATGTGCCGAGTGGCGCGCGGATAGACCGTGGCAGGCATGATGTTGTGGAGGTCGGCGTAACGGAGGTACACGGCGATGTTGCGTTCGCTCACCGTCGTGTACTCGGTTCCCTCCCGCTGCGCCCGCTCGATGATCCTGTCGTCCACGTCGGTGAAGTTGTAGACGTAGGTCACATCGTAGCCGAGGTGGATCAAGTACCGGCGCATCAGGTCGCCGGAGATCGCCGCGCGGATGTGTCCGACGTGTGGTCGGTCCTGGACCGTCATGCCGCAGACGTACATGCCCGCGCGCTTCGGCACGACGGGCTCGAAGGGTCGCTTCCCGCCGCGCAGCGTGTCGTGGATCTTGAGAGCCACCTCTGCTCCCTCAGGACGCCCGCGCCGGCGGCACGTCGCGCGCCACATCCATGGCCGAGATGCCGATCTCGCGCGGCACGCTGGTGCGCAGCCCAGCCTGCACGAGGGAGCGTTGCACGCGCCGCCTGAGCTCCCGCGCCGCGTCGTGGGCGGCCGAACCAGGCTCGGCGCGCACCACCATGCGCAGCTGGAGCTCCTGCCCGCCCATCAGCTCCACGCCCCACACCTGGATGTCGTCGAGCAAGCGCGCCTTCCACGCCGGGTCGGCGTTCATCGCCGCCGCCACCCCACGACACAGCTCGAGCGCCCGATCCACGTCCTCGTCGGCAGCGAGCGGCACGTCGACCGCGAGCCGATTCCAGCCACGGCTGCGGTTCACCACGGTCTTCAGCTCCCCGTTCGGGACGTAGTGGACGAAGCCATTGAAGTCGCGCAGGGTGGTACAGCGCACGGTGAGAGCTTCCACGGTGGCCGCCTTGCCGTTCACCTCGATCAGGTCGCCGACGCCGAATTGATCCTCGGCGAAGATGAACACGCCGGCGATGACGTCGCGCACCAGGGTCTGCGCCCCGAAGCCGAGCGCCACCCCCAGGATGCCGGCACCGGCGAGCAACGGGCGAACGTCCCAACCCAGAACCCCGAGCGCGTACACCACGACCGACCCGCCCACCAGGACGGTCACCAGGTTGCGGAAGATCTGGCCGATCGTGCGCGCCCGCTGCCGGGCGCGCTCGTGGCCGTGGCCGGCCCGCTGAATCCACACCTGGAGGCGGCGAACGATCAGGAACAACACGCGCTGCACGAGGAAACCGGCGGCCAACCCGATCCCGATGCGCACGCACATGTCCGCGAGCTTCTGCGACTCGGGGATGAGTCGCTTGATCAGGATCATTCGCGTAAACCTCCTCCCGACCGCGCCAGCGTGGACCCGATTCTGCCTACGCCAAGCTCGCCACGGTTTTGCGATCGAGCCGGCGGACGACCGCCACCAGCAGCTTCACCGTCTGCTCGAAATCGCGCCGATCGAGAATGCTGTTGTGGCTGTGGATGTACCGCGTCGCCACACCCAGCGACAGGCTGGGCACCCCCTGGCCGGTCACGTGGAAGCGCCCGGCATCGGTGCCGCCCCGCTCGACCGATTCGAACTGGAGGCCGATGCGGAGCTTCTTCGCGGTGTCCGTCACCAGGTCGAGCAGCCCGCGATTGGGGATCGCGGTGGCGTCGTAGACCACGATCAGCGGCCCGCCCCCGAGCTTCTCGTCCCCTTCGGTGCCCGGCGTGTCGTGGGCGATCCCGACGTCGAGAGCGAACGCCACGTCCGGCTGCACCTTGAACGCCGAGGTCTGCGCGCCGCGGAGCCCCACCTCTTCCTGCACCGTGCCTCCTGCGAACACCGTGTTCGGGTGCGTCACGCTCACCAGCCGCTTCGCGGTCTCCGCCGCCACCGCGCAGCCGATGCGATTGTCCCACGCCTTGGCGAGCAGCAGGTTCGGGTTGGCCATCACCGTGAAGTCCGAGTCGGGCACGATCGGGTCGCCGGGGCGAATGTCCAGGCGCTTGCGCACGTCGAAGTCCGAGCTCGCGCCGACGTCGATGTACATCTCCCGGATCTCGAGCACCTTCTTTCGATCCTCATCGCGCAGCTCGTGGGGCGGCTTCGAGCCCACCACGCCGAGCACGTCGCCCTTGCGGGTCTTGATGATCAGCCGCTGCGCGAGCACCACGTGACCCCACCAGCCGCCCAGCGGCAGGAACTTGACGAAGCCCTCCTTGGTCACCGACTTCACCAGGAAGCCGACCTCGTCCAGGTGCCCCATCAGCATGACTCGTGGCGCGGCGCTGCTTCCCTTCTTCTCGCACAGGAAGCTTCCCAGGTTGTCGCGCGAAAAGGAGCCGACGCCCTTGAGGTAGCGCTCCATCACCTGGGCGACGTTGCGCTCGAAGCCGGGCACGCCGTGGGCCTCGACCAGCGACTTCAAGAACTCCTGCGTGGCATCCATGTTCGCTCCTGGGTTGTGCTCAGGTCTTGGAGGGCTGCTGGATGCGCCGGCGCCGCGCATCGGCCAGGGCCAGGTCGATCATGTGTTGCACCACCTGGTCGTAGCTGATGCCGGCGGCCCGCGCGGCCATGGGGACGAGGCTGGTGGGCGTCATGCCCGGAACCGTGTTCACTTCGAGACAGTACGCGATCTCGGCCTGATCGAGCCGGAAATCGACGCGCGAAACGCCGGAGCATCCGAGCACCGACGCGGCGGCGCGGCCCAGCTCGCGAACGCGCCCCGCGAGTGGCTCGGGCAGGTCGGCGGGGCAGGAGTACTCGCTGTGGCCCACCGTGTACTTGGATTCGTAGTCGTAGAGCCCGCTCCGAGGACGGATCTCGACGATCGGCAGAGGCCGATCCCCGAGCAGAGCCACCGTCAGCTCGCGCCCCTCGATGTAGCGCTCGACCAGGGTTTCGGCCCCGAACTCGGCCGCGAGTCGCAGCGCGCCTGGCAGCTCGCCCTCGCCCCGCACCACGG
>VBOY01000091.1 GCA_005893295.1 Candidatus Eiseniibacteriota bacterium
CCATCACCATTTTCCCGGTCACGCGGCTCGTTTGACAGGCTTTGATCTTCTCCAACCCGCCTTTGGCCTGAATGTACTTCGCGACCAGCTCGTCGGCGGTCTGGGCCGAGGCAATCGTTGCCAGGGAGGTCGCGATCGCGACCCCCATCAGAATCTTGCGCACCATCTCGATCCGCTCCTTGTCGTTGCAGGCGTCGTGGCCTCGCGCGAGTCGCGTGCCTGGGACCGCCCAGTTTCCCTGTGGGGTTCGGGACAAAAAGACCTCGCATGGTAGCCGAGAGGACCTCCTGCCGCGAACCGCGCCGGGCCAGCCGGATCGAGGCGCACGTATTGCGCGCGCGATCCCCCGCGGTGCTCGCCCCCCGTCCGCGGTGGTAGATTCCGGCCCGATGCGCCCCGCACGTCCCGACGATTTTCGCCTGCCCGACTTGCGCTTCGTCCCGGTCGAGTCCTTGATCCCGCACGAGCGCCACGATCCCCAGCGTCTCGAGCCGCTGGTGCGCCGCTTCCGCGAGCAGGCGGTCCTGCGCAACCCGCCGGTCGTGGCGCCACTGCCCGATGACGGGAGTCACCCGCGCTACATGGTGCTGGACGGTGCCAACCGCTCGACCGCGGCGCGCGAGGCGGGTCTCGCCCACATGGTGGTCCAAGTGGCCCGCTACGAAGAGCCATGGGTGCACCTCTCGACCTGGCATCACGCCCTGGGAGGGCTCGATCGCGAGGAGTTCGTGGACGCGTGCAAGAAGATCGACGGCATGCAGTGCCGCGAGGAGCCGTTTCTGCACGCCCGCGCGCTGCTCGCGCGGCGCGAGATCCTGGCCTACGCGGCGCACGCCGGCCCGGCGCCCACCGTGTTCGTGGGTGGTCGCACGCTCGAGGAGCGCAACCAGCTGTTGAACGCGGTGGTGGATGCGTATCGTGATCGGGCGCGTTCCTACCGCACCTCCACCGAGTCTTTCGAGGTGGCGTGCGAGCGCCACCCCGACGTGACGACCTTGGTGGTGTTCCCCCACTTCGAGCCGGCCGAGGTGCTGGAGCTGGCCGGGAACGGCGCCCGTCTGCCGGCGGGGATCACGCGCCATTTGATCCGCTGGCGGGCCCTGCACCTCGATGTCCCGATCGACTTGCTGGCCGATCCGTCGCGCAGCCTGGAGGAGAAGAACCGCTGGCTCGAATCGTGGCTCGAGCAGAAGTGGACCCAACGGCAGGTGCGTGTCTACGAAGAGAGCACGGTCCTCTTCGATGAGTGATCGCGCTCGGGCCGAGAGCGGCGTGCCCCGCGTGCCCGGCGAGGCGCGATGAACGCGGTCGTCTTCGATCGCACCGGCGGCCCCGAAGTGCTCGAGCGGCGCGAGATGCCGGACCCGGTCGCCGCCGCCGACGAAGTGGTGCTCCAGGTCAAGGCCTGCGCCATGAACCATCTCGACCTGTGGGTGCGCTCGGGCTCGCTCGCGCTCGAGGTCGAGATGCCGCACGTCCTCGGAAGCGACGTGGTCGGCGTGGCGCTCGAAGTGGGTGCCGGGGTGCGTCACGTGCGCCCGGGCGATCCGGTGCTGGTGCTGCCCACGCTCTCCTGCGGATGGTGTGCCCAGTGTCTCGCCGGCGACGACAACCTGTGCCGCCACTACGACCTGGTCGGCCGCCGCCGCAACGGCGGCTACGCCGAGAAGGTCGCGGTGCCCGGCCGCAATTGCCTCCCGTTTCCGAAAGGCTTGGCGTGGGAGAAGGCGGCCGCGCTCCCCGTGGTGCTGCTGACCGCGTGGCACATGCTGGTCGGTCGTGCGCGCTTGAAGCCTGGCGAGGACTGCCTGGTGATCGGCGCCGGGAGCGGCGTCGGAAGCGTGGCGATCCAGATCGCGCGCCTCCTCGGAGCGCGGGTGATCGCCACTGCCGGCAGCGATTCGAAGCTCGAGCGCGCCAAGGCGCTCGGCGCGCACGAGGTGATCCACCATGGGCGCCACGACATGACCGAGGAAGTGCGCCGCCTGACGGCCAAGAAGGGCGTCGAGGTGGTGATCGAGCACGTCGGGAGCCCGGTATTCGAGAGGGCAATGGCTTCCCTCGCCCGCAATGGCCGACTCGTCACCTGTGGCGCCACCGCCAGCAACCAGGCGAGCCTCGATTTGAATCTCCTGTTCGGACGGCACCTGAGCCTGATGGGCTCGTGGATGGGTCGCAAGGCTGAGCTGCTCGAGGCGCTGCGGTTCGTCGAGAGCGGGGCGATCGTGCCGGTGGTGGACTCGGTGCTCCCGCTCGCCGAGGCGCGCCGTGCGCACGAGCGGCTCCCCGCGCGCGAGCACTTTGGGAAGCTGGTGCTGGTGCCGTGACAGCCCCACGTGCGGGCCCACGGCGGGCCCATCGATTCAAGTTCGAGCGCCGCCATCAGCCGCTTCTTCCCGCGAACCTGTTCCGCGCGCGGATCGTGGCCTACGCAATTCTCTCCGGCGCGCTGATTCTCTTCTCCCTGGCAGTCGGGGTGATCGGGTATCACGCCATCGGCGGGCTGCCGTGGGTGGACTCGATCTTGAACGCTTCGATGATCCTCACCGGCATGGGCCCGGTGGACCCGATGCGGACGGCGGCCGCCAAGCTGTTCGCATCGGCCTACGCGATCTTCAGCGGCGTCGCCTTCCTCACCAGCGTCGGGGTGTTGCTGGCTCCGCTCTTCCATCGATTTCTGCACCATTTCCACCTCGAGGTGGAGGGCGAGTGAGATCGCATTGGGAATGAAGCGTTCGGCGTAGGTCGGGTTCGGTCAGGCGGCGAAAGTGCGTTCCTGACCGCGCCTTCAGCCGCCCAGCGTTGATGCTATCCTCCCCTGCGTGACCTCTGCGCCCCCCACCGGTCCAAACTGGTTCGACACCGACGACGCGCCCGCGCGCGTCGACCTCGAGACCTGCATCCATTGCGGGCTCTGTCTCACCGCCTGCCCCACCTACCGCGAGCTCAAGATCGAACCCGATTCGCCGCGTGGCCGCCTCTACCTGATGCGCGGCCTCGCCGAGGGGCGCATCGAGCCCTCCGACGAGCTGAATCATCATCTCGACCAATGTCTCGACTGCCGCGCGTGCGAGACGGTGTGTCCGGCCGGCGTGCCCTACGGCCGCCTGCTCGAGGCCACCCGCGGGCAGCTCAACCGGCGAGCGACGCGCCATGGGGCACTGCGGGTGCTCGGCGAATGGGTGCTCCGCAACGTGATGCCCGATCGCCGCCGCATGCACCTCATGGCCGATTTCCTACGGCTCTCGCAGACTGGCCCGATCCGTTCGCTCATGCGCTCGTCCGTTGCGCAGCGGCTGATGCCGCGTTTCGCGCTCCAGGGCCTCGAGCTGACTCCGCCGCTCGCACCAAGGTCCGAGCGAGGGCTCGAGCGCCTCGCCGCCGACTTGCCGTCGGGCGCCCGGATGGAAACGTTTGCCACGGAGCTTCAATTCCATCCCGCCGGCACTCCACGCGCACAGGTCGGTTTCTTCACCACCTGCGTGATGGACGTGATGTTCCCCGAGGTGAATCGTGAGGTCGTGCGGCTCCTGGTGCTGGCGGGCTGCGCAGTGCGCGTCCCTCGCAACCAGACCTGCTGCGGGGCGCTCCACGCGCACGCCGGCCTCAGGCACGAAGCCAAGGACCTGGCGCGGGCGAACGCGCGGGCATTCGCGGACGCCGATGCCGTGGTCACCGCTTCCGCTGGATGCGGTGCCGCGCTGCGCGAAGCGGGTCACCTGCTCCACGCCGAAGACGGGGCCGAGGTGGCGGCCCACTTGAGCGAGCGGGCACGCGACGTCTCCCAGGTGCTCCACGAGCTGGGGCTGCCCAAGCCCGAACGTTCGCTGGCCTCGGAGCACACCGGCGCGCCACTCCGGGTGGCCTACCACGACCCCTGCCACCTGGCCCATGCGCAAGGGGTCCGTGCCGAACCGCGCGCGCTCCTTCGCTCGCTGCCGGGTGTGGAGCTCGTGGACCTGCCGAATCCAGACTGGTGCTGCGGGAGCGCGGGCGTCTACAACCTGACGCACGCCGAGATGGCCGAGGCGCAGCTCGCGCGCAAGCTGGACTCGATCGAGCGAGTGGCCCCCGAGCTGGTGGTGGCCTCGAACCCGGGCTGCCTGCTCCACATGGCTCGCGGGGCCAAGCAGCGCGGCTCAGCCACCCTCATCGTCCACTTGGTCGAGGTCCTGGGACGCGCCTACCCGGCGCGGCCGGCGGCGTGATGACCAGCTCCGATGACGGCCGCAGCGGCGCGGCCCATGAGGAGACCGGGACATGACCACCGGCGATTGGATCGGGCGCACGCTCGGGCGCTATCGCGTCGAGGAGCGTCTCGGCTCGGGCGGCATGGGAGTGGTGTATCGAGCGCGCGATCAGCACCTGGAGCGCGACGTAGCGCTCAAGGTGCTTCCGTCGGGCGCGGTGGCCGACGAGACGAGCCGCGCGCGCTTCCGGCGCGAGGCGATGACGCTTGCGCGCCTGAGCCACCCGAACATCGGCTTGGTCCTCGACTTCGACGATCGCGACGGCGTGGACTTCCTAGTGATGGAGTTCGTGCCAGGATCGACGCTGGCGGAGAAGCTCGCGGTGGCTCCGCTCGCCGAGCCCGAGATCCTCTCGTTGGGGGCACAGATCGCCGACGCCCTCGACGCCGCGCACGAGCAGGCGATCATTCATCGCGACTTGAAGCCCGGCAACGTCATGCTCACGCCGCGTGGCCAGGCCAAGGTGCTGGATTTCGGGCTCGCGAAGCTGCTGCGCACCGCCGCCGAGGAAGCGCCCAGCGTCGCCCTCACCGGGCCCGCGCTGGTGGTGGGCACACTCCACTACATGGCGCCCGAGCAACTGCTCGGCCGCACGCTCGACACGCGCAGCGACCTGTTCGCGCTCGGGGCGGTGCTCTACGAGGCCGCGACCGGGCATCCGCCGTTTCGAGAGAAGCTCGCCACGGCGCTGGTGAACCAAATCGTGTCGCAGCCGCCCCCGACCCCGCGGGCGTTGGCGCCGGGACTGTCGCGCGAGCTCGAGCGAGTGATCCTCAAGTGCCTGGAGAAACGCCCAGAAGACCGCTTCACTTCGGCTCGCCAGGTGGCCGAGGAGCTGCGGCGCATCGCCTCGGGCCCGGCGCGCGTGGCGGAGCCGGAGATCGGAATGCCGCGGATCCGGTCGCTCGCCGTGCTGCCGCTCGAGAACCTGTCACGCGACCCCGACCAGGAGTTCTTCGCCGACGGCATGACCGAGGCATTGATCGCCGACCTGGCCAAGATCGGCGGACTGCGCGTGATCTCGCGCACCTCGGCGATGCGCTACCGCGGAGCGACCAAGCCGTTGCCCGAGATCGCGCGCGAGTTGGGGGCCGACGTGGTGGTCGAGGGCTCGGTGCTGCGGGTGGGCGACCGGGTGCGGATCACCGCCCAGCTCATCGAGGCGGCCTCGGACCGGCACCTGTGGGCTGAGCGCTACGAGCGCGACGTACGCGACGTGCTCGGGTTGCAAGGTGAAGTAGCACAAGCGATCGCGAGCGGCATTCGGGTGCGAGTGACCGAGCAGGATCGCGCGCGGCTGGCGGTGGGACGCACCGTCGACCCCGAGGCCCACGAAGCCTATTTGAAGGGGCGCCATTATTGGAACCAGCGCACCGGCCAGGGGCTCGAGCGCGCGATCGCATTCTTCCAGCGCGCGATCGATCGCGACCCGACCTACGCGCCGGCCTACTCCGGCCTCGCCGACTGCTACAACATCCTCGCCGACCGCAACAGCCTCCCGCCCGACGAGGCGTTCCCGCGCGCCAAGGAGGCGGCCCTGAAGGCGCTCGAACTGGAGCCCGATCTCGCGGAAGGGCACACGTCCCTGGCCTCGGTGTTGTGGAGCTACGACTGGGACTGGCAGGGTTCCGAGCGCGAGTACCAGCGGGCGCTCGAGCTGGATCCCACCTACCCGACGGCCCACCAGTGGTTCGCGATGCTGCTGGGGTGCCTGAAGCGCCACGACGAGGGGGTCGCGCATTCGCTCGAAGCCGTGAGGCTCGACCCGCTGTCGATCATTCTCTATACGAGCGCGGGGGATTCGTACTACTACGCCCGCCGCTTCGATGACGCGGCAGCGATGTATCGCAAGGCGATCGACTTCGACTCCAACTTCTATCAAGCGCGCTTCGACCTCGGTCGCTCCCTCGAGCAAGCTGGCCGCTATGACGAAGCGATCGCCGAGTATCAAACCGGGCTCAAGACCTCCGGAGACGATCCTGCGTACTCACCTGCCATGGCGTGCACCCACGGCTTCGCCGGCCACCACGAGGTCGCCCGCTCGATCCTGGCCGCCGTGATGGAGCGCTCGCGCCAACGCTACGTGGCGCCCTACGCGATCGCCTCGATCCATGCCTCGCTCGGCGAGGTAGACCAGGCCCTGACGTGGCTCGAGAAGGCGTACGAGAGGAAGGATCGGGCGATGATCTATTTGCAATGCAACCCGCGCTTCGACGTGCTGCGCAACGATCCGCGCTTCGACGCGCTGGTCCGCCGGATGAAGTTCCCCTCCGTCGAGGGGAGCCGCGTGTAGCATCCTGCGTGGCAGTGACTTACGCGACTGCGGCGCGCCTTGAAGCCTCTGATCCGGGGGACTAGAATTCCGTCCCAAGTCGAGCGGGAGCCGCCCACGCGAGGTGTCCTCATGTCCCGCCTCTATGCAGCAACCTTGTCCTGCACCGCGTCGGCCGCGCTGAGAATCGCACTCGTTATTCTCGGCTGCTTCCTATCGAGTCCTGGCTTCGCGTTGCCACCGCGCTGGGCCGAGCTTCCTCCTCCGCCGCTGTCCGGCGGAGCCATGGTGCTCGACCCCGTACGCAACCGGATGTTGCTGGTCGGTGGCTCCTCTCCGGCCACCGTGTGGAGTCTGCCTCTCACGGGTCCATTGGTGTGGACCGAGCTGGCGACGCAGGGGAGCCCGCCAGCCTTGTCGGCGAACGGGATCATCTACGATCCACTGCGCGACCGACTCGTGACGTGGGTGCGCGCACCGGGGTGCGTCGCATGCGGCCCCCCAAGAACATGGGTGCTGCGCTTCGACGTCGTGCCTCCCGCATGGGAGATCCTGCCGACCGTAGGTACCGACCCATCCAATCGAGGCGGGTTCAGCGCGATTTACGATGAACCCCGCGACCGGATGATCATGTTCGGGGGATTCATCGGGTCGTTCGGGACAAAGACGAATGAAGTCGACGCGCTGACGTTTTCTCCCACTCCCACATGGTCCCAGCTGAGCCCAGCCGGCAACCCACCCACCGGGCGCGCGGAGCAGACGGCGATCTACGACCCGAACGGAGATCGCATGATCGTTTTCGGCGGCGTCGCCGATTCCCCGCAGGGGGTCGTGACGCTCGACGAGAGCTGGTCGCTTTCGTTGTCGGGCACACCGACGTGGACATTTCTCACCCCGACCGGTTCGCTCCCGTCAGCGCGCACCGGTCACTCGGCGGTACGCGATCCCCTCGGACAACGGATGATCGTCTTCGGGGGCGGCAATGGTTTCGCCGATACCTGGGCCTTGAGCCTCACGGCCGGCAACGTTGCGACTTGGTCGTCGCTCGCGACCGGACCACCCGGCCGCGCTTCCCATGTCGCAGCGTACGATCCCATCAATCAGCGAATGATGCTGTACGGCGGCGGCTACGGCGGCGGCTCGCGCTCGGATCTCTGGGCCTTGAGCTTGGCAGGCACGCCGGCGTGGTCTCAGCTGAGCACGTTCGTAACGCCTCCTCCGGCCGTGGGTTGGTATGGTGCGACGATCGATTCGGTCCGCGATCGAATGTACGTGTTCGAGGGAAGCGGAACCTCAGAGCAGACCTGGATGCGCTCGCTGGGGACCGATGACGGATGGGCCTCGGTCACCGTCGGCAATCCGAATCCCGTAGCCCGGTTGAATCCCGTGGCCGTAAACGATCCAGCAGGAGATCAGGCGCTGCTCTTCGGAGGTTTGCCAGCCGGCGTCACGACCTACCTCGATGACACCTGGGGCTTCGCCTACGGCAGCATGAGCTGGTCGAAGCTCACCAAGAACAATGACCCCCGCCCCCCCGCACGTAGCTATGCGTTCGGGGGATTCGACCGGCAGAGAAGGAAACTGATCATTTATGGTGGAGAAGGAGCCGGCACACCGCCCGCGACGTTTCGGGTGCTCGACGATACATGGTCGTTCGATGCCGCCACCAAAGCTTGGACGCAACTGGCAGCGGGGTCGTTTGGCGGCCGCTGGGGCGTAACCGGCATCTACGATCCACTCCGCGATCGGCTGGTCACGTTCGGCGGTGCGGACACGCTCGCAACTTACGACGACGTACACGTTCTGAACCTCGCCGGTGGAACCTGGAGCGCGCTCGCTACACAAGGCTCGCCACCACCGCTCTTGTTTGCGGATCATCCGGAGGCGGTGTACGACCCGGCCGGCGACCGGATGCTCGTCACGGTCCAAGGCTCAGATAGCCCTGATGTCTGGGCCCTCTCTCTGGGCAGCTCGCCGACGTGGACGCAGCTCTCGCCCGCCGGTCGCAGACCGCTGCCCCGCAGCATCCCGCTGGTTCCGGATCTCGAACGCCATCGCATCCTTCTTTACTCCGGCTCCGGCGGCAACGATACTTGGGCACTCTATCTCGACGACAGCTATCTGGTGGACGTGCCACGTAGCATACCCGTTGCGACCGCATTTCGACTCGATCCGGTGAGGCCCAATCCCACACGGGGCCGCCCGCTCGTCTCCTTCAGGCTCACGGGTAACGCCCCTGCGCGCCTCGAGCTGTTGGACATTCAAGGCCGCCTGGTCTGGAAGCACGATGTCGGGTCACTCGGCGCGGGGGCACACACCGTCCGTCTTGGGCCAACACGGAGTCCCGGCCTCTATTTCTTGCGGCTCACAGAGGGTGAGCATGCGGAGAGCTCCAAGTTCGTCGTCGTGGAATAGCGTGTCGTAGTTCACCCGCCTTGCGGCCAGATGTCGCAGCCCGCGATCTCCTGGCCTGGGTGACGGAGCGCTCGCGCACGCGATACGTGCCTCCTATGCGATCGCTTCGATCCACCGTGTCTCGGCGCGAGCTCGCCCCCGTCACGCGGGCGCGGCCCGTCCGCGGGGAGCAAAGTAAGACAGGGCCATACGCACTCGCTCCTCGAGCCCTGTTCTCGAGCGTGCGCCGCCCGCCGCGCCTGCTCGCGCTTCTGCTCCATGAACACTGCCCCGAACGTGCGCTCCGCGCCGTACTGATTGTGTGCCCGGCACCTGAGTCGCATCCGTTCCACGCTCGCCGTGCCGCCGCGCGACACTTCGTCGGTATGATCGAATTCTAGAAACCTGCGCGCTGGGCAGCGACGCCCGGTGTCACTGACAAACGTGCAGCGGCCTCCATCGCGCTCCCAGACCGCGCGCTTGATCGCCGCGGGGATGTGCCGCCGGCTCTTGGTCGAGCGACCGGGGCTTTGGAGCGGGCGGCCGGTCGCTGCGAACTTTCGCTTCTCGAGCTGGCCGACGAGCGCTTGGAGCGCGCGGTGGAAAACCTGGGCGAGATCTCCTGATGGGACCTCGTGACTGAGCAGTTCCTGAGCGTAGCGCAACAAATCATAGGTGCTTCGGTCGACGGTGAATTGAAGCGCGAAGCGTTCGGGAGAAAGCGCCGAGATCTTGGGATAGGAGACATGAACTTGCGCCGGGGCAAGTTGTCCTCCCGAAACCCCGCTGGACGCGGGCGCGGGCTGCGACGGGACGGCCTGCACCAGGGTGGGGACGTCGGGCTGTGGAAATCGTTGCGCCAACAGTTGCTGGATCTCGGACTTGCGCCGGTATGCGGCCGCCGCGATCAACTCCCCTACGTTCTCCTCGGTGAGATGGGGAGCCAGCAGACACACGGCGGACAGATGGAGACGGCCATCGGCCAAGGCGGTGAACAGGATGGGAAATTGGCGTGCGCATCGCGCTGCCTGGATGCGTTTGAAGGCGGCGTCTTCGGACAAATGCAGCTCTTCGACGCAACAGGCATACATGGACGGGAAGCCAGCCGAGAGATAAAGCCTTCGCGCATCGACTTCGGCTATATGAGCTACCAGGGAGGCTGTGTTGGCTCGATCCCGCGCCACGAGCGCCGAGAGATCGCGCAGCAGGATGTGATCGCTGAGATGGGATAGCGAATACGCGTTCACGAACGACTCCTCGACGGGGGCGGGACGCCGAGGGCAGCGGCGAAGACTCTCTTGTAGCACACCCCAATTCGAAGCCCGAGGAGCTCGCGGCGGGCGCGATCGGAGCCTTCCACAATACTTTCGTGGGGAAGGCTACTTCCGTCGTTTCAGTGCTGCCTGCGCACGCTCTATTACCGCTCAGCGCAGCAGTAGCGGGGCTCGAGGACATTCACCTCGCAGGCAGGTCAAGAGAAATCGTTCAGTTCGAATTTCGCCGGGCTGTTCTCGAGGCCCAAGCCGCGTGTAGGAGCGGCGACTCCCGACGCTCACTCAGGGACGCGAGATCACGTGCGATCGTACGCTTCCTTGAGCGCGGTGATGTCGAGCTTCTTCATCTTGAGCATCGCCTTCATGACGCTCGTCGACCTCTCGGAATCGGGGTCGTTCAGCATCTCGCCCAAGATGGTGGGGTTGACCTGCCAGGACAAGCCATACTTGTCCTTGAGCCAGCCGCACTGACCCTGTTCTCCGCCGGCGGAGAGCTTGCTCCAAAACTCGTCGATCTCACGTTGAGTCTTGCAGTCGACGGAGAGCGAGATGGCCTCGGTGAATTGGAAGTGCGGGCCACCGTTCAGGGCGATGAACGGTTGCCCATCGAGCTCGAAGTCCACCGTCATGACGCTGCCTCGAGGGCCGGGCCCCGCATCTCCGTAGTGTGTCATGTTGACGATCCTCGAATTCTTGAAGATCGAGATATAGAACCTCGCGGCCTCCTCGGCTTGAGTATCGAACCACAAGAACGGGGTGATCTTCGTCATCGGGGCATCGCTCCTTGTCGGAAGTGTCGATCAGCTACCGGGGGGCCAGATGTCGCAATCCGCGATCTCC
>VBOY01000184.1 GCA_005893295.1 Candidatus Eiseniibacteriota bacterium
CGGGGCAGGAATCCCGCTCATCCATTTCGGGACCGAGACGGCAACGCTGTTGGAACTCATGGCGGAGGCGGGGGCCGACGTGGTGGGGGCGGACTGGCGCATCCCCCTGGACGAGGCATGGCGGCGCGTCGGACACCACCGGGGCATTCAAGGGAACCTGGACCCCGCCGTGTTGCTTGCGAGCCCTGAGGTCGTGGAGCGCGAAGCCCGGGACATCCTGGATCGGGCCGAAGGGCGACCAGGTCACATCTTCAATCTGGGACACGGCATCCTTCCGGAGACGCCCGTCGACAATGTCCGGCGTCTCGTGGATTTTGTTCACGAAGCCTCCCTCCGCTCCACTTCCTGATCGAACGTTGCGCCCCCGGACGCCGATCGCCGTGCCCGTTCTCCCGCGGACACCCGAGATGGCCCTCCGGCTTCTCCCGCCCTGACCGGCCGGTGGCCCGGTGGCCGGTCCCGCCTCACATCCATCTTCGAGCAAGGACAACGGATCCCCTCGCATCCCGCTGCGCACGAAGCGAAGCCTGGGCATTCCGGTGAGTGCGGTCGTGCCTTGATTCTCCATGGCATCCACGTTGCTCTCGGTCTCTCCGATTCTGGGGGTCGAGGGAACCGTCATGGCGAAACAGATTTCTCCTCTCTGCACCGGGCCGGTCATTGTCCTGAGCCTGGTTTTTTGGGCGCCGCCTTGCGCCGCCGTTTCGAGGTGCATCCTAGATGGAGGCTGTGCCCCCGAACACACCCCACCCGATTTCGGCCCTGATGCCCGGACGCCCCCGCCGCCTGGAGGAGGAGGCTCGCCTGTCTTCTCCCTGGCGGAGCAGGAGCCCTATCGAAACTCGGATATGGGCCCGTTGGGAGTCGTCCTCTCCACCGGGGAGTTTCAGATGACGGTGACCGATTCCGAAATTCCCGGAAGAGGCTTCCCCTTCAAGCTCACTCGAACCTACCGCAGCAGGAGGGACGGCGAGCGGAGCATCCTCGGGTACAACTGGCAGCTCAACTATGACGAATACCTCACTCCCGGAACCTACAGCGAGAATCACCATGTTTACCAAGCCGTCCAACGTCTGGGTGGATAGGAATGACGGTTTCGGGTACAAGCCATTCCAAGGCTTTGTGGGACGGATTCGACAGCTGGCCAGCAACCAGGGATATCAGATCCGATACGCGGACGGCACCGTGAAGACCTTTGGGCAAAGCAGGCTCAACGCTTACGCTGACCTCCTCTGGGTACTGACGCGCATAGAGGACCGCAATGGGAACGTCCTGACGCTTCAAATCTCCTCGGCGGGCGAGATCCAGACCATCACGGACACCTTGGGACGCAAGATAACCTTCGGATACACGCATGGCCGACTGACCAGCGCGACGGACTTCCAGGGCCGCACCGTCGTCTATGGCTACGACGAGGTTCGCGGAAACCTGTCCTCGGTTCGATCCCCCGTCGTGACGGGGACTCCGAATGGGAACGATTTCCCTGGCGGGAAGACGATCTCTTACCGTTATCTTGGCGAGGACGGCTGCACGGAAGATTGGATGAAGCACAACCTCAAGTCGACCACGGACGGGAAGGGCCAGACTTTCCTCACGAACACCTATTACTCCTATGCGGATCCTCTCTGCGGGACTCCGGGGCTCCCCGTCGATGCGGTCGCGAGCCAAGTTTACGGCAGCGGGACCCCCCCGCCGGCGTTGTCGTACACCTATAACAGCGTCTCTACGGGGCAGTCTCCCACGGCTAACGTCGTCAACTCCCAGGCTACCGTCATCGATCGAAATGGAAACGTCCAGGTGCACAACTTCAATCTCCAGGGTAATCCCCTTAGCATCGAGCACCACACGAATCGCGGAGTTCGGAGCCTCGGCGGAGACGATGAAATCGACTACGTCGTGACTCATACCTATGTCATCACTAACTCCGGCGAGCAGCCCATGCTCGTCTCGCGGCGCACAGAATCGGGTGGATACAACGTGGACTCTGCCGGAAACCTGGTTTCCTATGCGGAGGGGATGACCGAAGAGTATGAATACTATGATCAGCTGGGCCTTCTCGCCCACCCCGACCCATTCCAGAAGGGGAACATGATCCGGGCCACCCGAACGCCCGGTCCGAGAGGTGCGCCCGCCGGCCAAGAGCAGCTTGTCACGCAGGTCGAGTACGAGCCGCTCTTCAATCAACCGGTACAAGTCACGAACCCCCGCGGGCACGTGACGAGGATGACCTACGATTACCAGGAAGGGAGCTATGCTCAGCTTTCAGGTGGACCGACGCCAGCCCCCGTGGATCCGTCCTGGTGGGACAACAACGAAATCTCGCAATTCATGACGGTGACGGGGAATTCAAGTGTGGGGGAGATCAACGGGGACGGCTACCATCGGAGCGGGAACCTCATCAAAGCGTCGGAAGGCGTGGCGACCGATTCGAGTGGGGCACCGTCGCCCCCTGGAGCCGGGGATGAAATAGCGACCACCACCGCCTATAACGGCTTTGGGCTTCCGACGATCCAGCGAGACGCCGAATACAACGAGGTGCGGTTCCGGTACTTTGCCGAGAATGACCCCGACGGTGATTCGACCGCCACCCCCGCACCGCCGGACGGCCGGACCCTGTCGAACGTCACGGGGAGCTCGGGAGGCGGATATCTGAAGGAGAAAGTGCTGGATGCCACGCCGACCATGCCCTTGCCGCCCGGAGTTGCGGCCAATCCTCGCGAGAGCGGCCAGAACCCGACGGCGCGGAATGTGCTCCTTTCGTTCACCTACGACCGCATGGGTAACCTCAATCACCGAGTACACCGTCAACGCTCTCAACCAAATTGTTCAAGTTGTTCATGCCGCAGCGAGCACCGATTCGGCCGTCCCTCCTTTCGGCTACCTCGAGCAGTTCGCCTACGACGCCAACAACAACGTCACTCAGCACCGCACGGAGAGACGTGATGATGGAGCATTGACCTCTCCCTCGCCGGTGCGGTGGATCACGAAAGGAATCGCCTACGATTCTCTCGACCGCGAGATATCCGAGACGATTTCTACCGATGATGTCCCGGCGATCTCGCTGACCACCAGCTACGCTTACGACAACAATGGGAATCTGCGGAAGACCGTCTTTCCCGCGGGGAATGCGATTCTACGTTTTTGCGACGAACGGGACCTTCTGACGAGGGAGGTGGTCCTAAAAAACGCCTCGAGTGACCTGACAGACATGACCTACAATGCCTCAGTCGATTCCGTCACCCAGTACGACTACGATGGCTCGGGAAACGTCATCCAGTTGACCGATCCCGAGGGTCACATGGCTCGGTCGGGCTACGACGGCTACGGGCGCAAGGTTGTGGGATTCGATCCGGCCTTCCAAAAAACCACCTTGGTCTACGATCAAGCCGGCAACGTGCTGTCCCGGGTCGCCTACGGCGCCCTGGGCGGTGCCACGCCGGCGCCCTCCATTCCGCCGAGCACGCAGTACCCAGAGCTCTCGCGCCAGATGGGACGGGTGAGGCGGGCCGACACCCGGTTCTTCAAATACGATGGGACAATGTTGACGCCCCTGACTTCCGACTCCAACGCCGGACTTGGAACGACGGCAGCCGGCGATCCACTTCCCCAAGCCCACGACGGGTGGACGACGAGCCTCGTGGGATATGACCGTTTGGGGCGGGTGGTGCGGGCTGTGGACGACAATGGCCATGCCACCGAGACCCGCTACGACGGCTTGAATCGGAGAATCAAATCATTGATGAACGTGGCCTTCCCCTTCACCCTCGACTCGGCCAATCCACTGAACAATCGGAACGCCGTGGACTATCTCTACGATGCCAACGGGAACGTCACGGAGGTCACCGAAACGGAGTACGGTGCGGATCGGACGGGAGGCTCTCCCCGCCTTTTTCCTTCTCCCCAGCAGCACCGGTCGACGTTCAAGTACGATTCGATGAATCGGCCCTTCGAGGCCAAAATGGTGGGGCGGCTCGGCGCCACGCCGGCAAACCTAATCACCACGAGCGTCTACGACAGCCGCGGGAACAAGATCCAGGTAACCGACCCCGCCGGCGGCCGTTCCAAGAAGTTCTACGACGGCCTCAACCGCCTGACGAAGACCGAGGCGGGCTACTTCTGGAATGGCTCTGCGGAGAGCGTTCCCTCCAATTTGATCAACACTTCCAACCCCGACGGTAAGATCACCACCACCTACAGTTATGACTCAAACAGCCGCCTGACTGCGGTCCAAGACGACAACCTTCGGGTCACCAGCTTCGCCTACGACAATCTGAACCGCCAGACGAGGATCATCTATCCGGACGCGAGCACCCTGCAGGTGACCTACAACAAGGACTCCCTGGAGACTGAAGGGGAGCATCGCGATAACCAGGGCTACAGAATCGCCACGACCACCCAGTACGACTGTCTGCACCGGGCCACGGAGAAGACGGTTGACAAGAGCGGAGCGCCCTGGTTCGTCGGGTCGATGCGGCAGGCCTTCGAGTACGATGGCCAGAGTCGCATCACCCGTGCCCTGGATGACGAGGATCTTTCGGATGGATTCGTGGACAGCGAAGTAGCGCTGTCCTACAATTCTGCGGGCAATGTCCTCTCCGAAGCTCAAACCTGGCGGGAGAACATTCGCGGGCAATTCCTGACGGGCACCAACATCGTAACCTCCCAATATGAAGGGACGGGCTTCAGAGCGTCGGTCACCTACCCGAGCCTGCGGACCATCACCTTTCTGGCCGACGAATTGAATCGCTCCGAAAGCATCGTGGACAGCTACACCGGCACGATCAAGTACGACTACCTCGGTCCGAGTCGGATCTTGAACCGCATTTACCCCAACGGGACGAGGCTTACGATGCTCAGCAGTCCCACGGACAACGTGGGGGCGGGCTACGACGATGCGCGGCGCCTCGTCGATTTCGCCAACAAGCTGAACTCCACCGGAGCAGACGTGGCCCGGTTTACCTACGGCTACGACAACGTCGGGAACCGGAGGTTTGAGCGCCGCGTCCACGAGGCCTCGGGCTCCAACTGGAAGGGAGAGACTTACGCGTACGACGCAGTTTATCGGCTCATCAACCGCAAGGAAGGGGACCTGAACGCTTCGGGGGTGCTCCAGGGAACCGCCCCCACGACCCAGGATTTCACACTGGACGGTCTGGGAAACTGGAAGTCACATAAGAAGAACTCCTCCACCTACAATCAGACGATTAACTCCCTGAACCAGTACACGGTGTTCAACGGACCCACGGGGTCGAGGAGCCTTACCTACGATTTCGTGGGGAACCTGGTCCAGGAGACGCTGGCGACGGGTGACCAGCAGTACCACTATGACTTTCTGAACCGGCTGGTGACCTACCTAGATACAGGAAGGAACCTGACGACGTACCGTTACGACGCTCTGGGGAGAAGGATTTCCAAGAATCTCAACGGCGGGACCCACACGCGGTTCGTCTACGATGGAGACAGGCTCATCGAGGAACGCGATGAGACGAACACATTGGTGGCGAGCTACGTCTACGGACTGGGGTCGGACGAGGTGCTGACCCGAAGACGGTGGTCGGGGGGTGTTGCCTCGGATCTCTTCTACCATACCAACGCCCTGGGGTCGGTCATGGCAGTGACGAGCACCGCGGGAGCGGTGGTGGAGCGGTACAAGTACGATGCCTACGGGCAGGTGACATTCCTCTCCCCCACGTTCACGCCTCTGACCAGCTCGGCGGTTTATAACAACCTGCTGTTCACAGGGAGGTACTTCGACAGCGAGTCGCAGCTCTACTACTACCGGGCGAGACACTACAGCCCGAGCCTGGGGAGATTTCTGCAGCGGGACCCGCTGGGCGAGGTAGCCTCGCTGAACCTGTACAACTACGTGTTCAACAACCCGGTGAACGGGACCGATCCGACGGGGATGGTTTATGAAGGGGGCGGATTCCTCGTTCAGCGGTTTGGCAACAAGGGGCCCATGCGGGACATCGAGGCTCGATGCAGCAGGCTGAGGACGCGATGCGGCAGCTGCATGGATACACCGCGATGGAAAACCAGCACCAAGCAGGAATCGCCGCGCGAGAGGCCGTGCACTGGGCAGGTTGGTACGCTCAGAGACAGGCGGGGAGAAACGCCGAGCTGAGGCAGCAGATTAGAACTTCCGTGCAGGACTCATGGAAGGTCCTCAACCAGAAGGGCATTAGTTCCCCCGTAGGGGTGGCGGTGATCGTCTACGGTCTCGGTCAGACGATAAACGATCCCAGGAACGCGACGGACCTGGACCACCGCGCCGGCGATCTTCGTGGCAACGGATACATAGTGATTGAAGTCCAATCAGACACGTTAGCCCAGGTTGGAAAGGCCAGCGAGCCCTCCGAGAGCGGGACCGCCATCCTCAGTGAGGCCGTACAAGACGTCACGGCCAATGGCTCCGTTGGCAGCGACATCGACATCACGGGCTTCAGCCGGGGTGGCGGAAGCGTAGTCCAGCTCACGAATGCCCTGACGGATTCAGGAATCGCCGGCTCGCGGATCTCCCTCGACCTGGTCGACCCGTACATGGGGGCGAGTTCCCACACCATCAATGACCCGAGTGTGAGCGTAACGGTCAAGAAGTCGATGGGATTCCACCCCATCAATGTCTTGGTTATCGATTTTGGTGCCATGCTGATGGGACTCGACAATAGGACCGTATCCCAGCGTTCCGCTTTGAGCGGCTTCCAAGACAAGAATCCATTGTTTTTCAATCTCCCTCACACGCGAATGGACAGCTGCGTCTCGTCAGGGGGGGCGCTGAGCGGGTGCTGACACATGAATTCCAGGTATGGGGCGCAATCTGATGATTGACTCACTTGAGCTCCCGAAGCCAAGCCATCGCTTGGCAAGGATCGTCCTGATCTTGAGTCTCGTGATGGGAATGCCCGATCTTCTCGCCTCGACATCGACCCGCGAAGAGGCGATCGCGGCCATCAGAGCGCAATTCGCGGAAGCCATACGAGCCGGCAAGGTTTATGAGGCCAGTCCGGAGAAGGACCGAAAGGGCGCACTCACTTGGTACTCGGCGCTTCGCCCGGCGATGAAACAGCCGACCGATCTTGTTCTTGAGGCCATCGATCGCTCGCTGCACGGCCGAGACGTCGACGAACGCTCGGGAGCTCTCAATGCCTACTTTGAGTTGGTGAACGGAAGGAGAGCGCCAAAAAACCCTGCCTATTTCCAGTTGTTTCTTCGGCTCGTTTCGGAAGACGATCGACGGTCTCCTTTCTACACGAACTCCCTAGTGTCTGCGCTCATGCTGTACCCGTCTCGAGAGACGGTCGCATTCTTGATGGACTGCGCGGCAAGGGCCCAGAGCGCAGGGGAACGGCAGAACTACTTTTTCCTTGCCGCGGATCTTCTCGGTATCGATGTGGGGATTTTTCAACAAGCGAAACCGTTGGAGCGGGAACAGTTGCTCGCCAGCTTCCAAGCATGGTACGAGCAAAACAAGAACCGGATCGGCTTCGACTCCGAAGGAAGGCCTTCAGTTCGAGGCATGCGACCGAACGCGAAGCCTCGGGCCTTGACGACTGAAGAGCGAGCAAGAATTCGGAAGGACCCGGCCTGCATCTTGGAACTGCTCCAGGGT
>VBOY01000092.1 GCA_005893295.1 Candidatus Eiseniibacteriota bacterium
AAAGGCGGGTCCTTCGTCGTGTGGACCTCGGGGGGTCGGGAACCGGGCCGATCCGACGTCCATCTGCAGCGCGTGGCCGGGAACGGGAGGATCGCGCGCCGCTGGCCCGAAGGCGGCAAACCGATCGCCGTCGGCGTCGGCCCCGGATACCAATACCGAGCCGATCTGGTGAGCGATGCTGCCGGCGGTGTCTATGTCTCGTGGCTCGAGGAGCCCGAGGAGCGCTGCTCGCGGGTCGTGCGGCTGGACGCCAGCGGCGCACCGGCGCCCGGCTGGGAAGGCGGCAGGAAGATCCCCTCGCTCCAGGGCGTGGTGCTCGCGCAGGACGCCAGGGCAGGAGTATTCGCCTCGTGGGTGGACGAAACGTGGACCGAGAGCGAAGGGAGCCGGTTCCATCCCCGAGTGCTGCGCCTCCCGGCCGAGCCGATCTTGGCAGGCCCGGAGTCGGCAATGGTCGGCGACGCTCACGGTGACTCGGTGGGACTGACACTGGTGGCGGACGGCACGGGAGGAACATTCGGTGTGTGGCAGGAGGCCGGTCGGTTCTCCCCCAGCGCACCCCTCGATGGCGGTGCGCCCGCGCTTCCCCGGGTCTTTAGCTTCGCGTTCGCCCCACCGCGGCCCAACCCCGCGACGGACGCCGTGGCGATCGAGTTCGAGATCCCCTCTGCGGGGCCGGTGGACGTGACGGTGTTCGACATCGCGGGACGCGTGACCCGCTCGCTCGCTCGCCCCGCGCCGCTCGCGCCCGGACCGCATCGGATTCGCTGGAGCTTAGACGGTCGCGATCGCCGCCGCGTGGCTGCCGGCGTCTACCTGGTGCGCGTCACCGCAGGCGAGCACGTCGCGACGCACAAGCTGGTGGTGGTGCCGTAGGCGCCGCCGCTAGGACGGCGGCGGCAGCCCCGCGCGCTTGAGCGCCGCCGCGAAGCGCGGGTCCCGGCGCAGCGGATCGAACAGGGGATCGACGCCGAGGAACACCATCGAGCCTGGGTTCACCGCGAACCCCCGGTCGATCAGCGCGAAGGCATGATCGACGTTGCCGAGCTGGGCCTCGACCACGGCCGCCCAGGTGGGAACAATCTCCTCGAATCGCCGCAGCACCACGCGGCGGCGCTCGAGCTCCCAGAAGGCCGGGGCCCCTCGCACCTCGATCGCCCGCTTGGCGGCGGCGAGCACGCTGTCGGGGAGCGGCTCGTCGAAGTAGCGGGCCGCGGTGCGGAAGTCGCCCTTCATCGCGTACGACATGCGCATCACGTAGTTGGCCCGTGAGAACCCCGGGTCCAGCCGCAGCACCCGTTCCCCCTGGGCGATCGCGTCGTCGTAGCGGCGCGCGAAGTAGTCGACGTACTGGAGATTCGTCCCGGTCTTTTAGGCCCTCGTCCAGCCGGCCGCGCGCCACCAGCAGCACTCCCAGCGCGTCGTGGGCGATCGAGTAGTTGGGGTTGAGCTCGATCGCGCGCCGAAACTCGCGCTCGGCGTCGCCCCACTTGAGGTCGGCGAGGAAATACACGGCACCCATCGACGCGTGCGCGTCGGCGAGCGAGGGATCCAGGACCAGGGCCTTCTTCGCCTGCTCGCGCACCCTGGGCCAGCCCTCGCTCCCGGGGACGACGTTCAGCACCTCGGTGAGGAGCGTGTAGGCGTCCGCGATGCCGCTGTGCGGCCGCGGATCGTCGGGATCCAGCGTCATCGCCTGCTCGTAGAGCTTGATCGCCAGGTTGAGCTCTTCCAGGGTGGCGCGGTTCTGGTGGAAGCGGCCCTTGAGGTATAGGTCATAGACCTCCGGGTTCACTGGACGGTGGGTCTGCATGCGGCTCAGCGTCGCCGGGGCGATCTGGACTTGGACCCGCCGGGCGACGTCGCGCGCCACGTCGTCCTCCACCGCGAGCATGTCCTTGAGCTCGCGCTCGTAGCTCTGGGCCCACAGGTGACGATCGGTGGCGGCTTCGATCAGCTGCGCCGTGATCCTCACTCGGTCGCCCGCGCGCGCCACCGAGCCTTCGATCACCGCATCCACTCCCAGGTCACGCGCGATCTCCCCGATCGAGCGCCGCGTATCCTTGTAGCGCATCGCCGAGGTGCGCGAGATCACGCGCAGCGCTCCGATCTGGGCGAGCGCCGTGGTGAGCGCCTCGGTCGTGCCTTCGGCGAAGTATTCCTGGTCGGCCTCCTTCGACAGGTTGGCGAGCGGAAGGACCGCCAGCGAGCGGATGCGCGGACTCCTCGCCCCGCCCACCCAACGGGTGCGCAGCCCGCCGAGATCGAGTGCCAGCGCCCCGATGCCGAGGGACCACAGCGCGGCCCCCACCACCAGCGCCCGCCCGGCGCGGAATCGCCCCGGCGACGGTTTCGCGCCGACCTCCACCGGGCTCGGCAGGCGATCGCTCGATCCCAGGGCTTCGAGCGCGGCATGCACCTCGCTCGCGCGCTGATAGCGTTGTGAGGGCTCCTTGGCCAGGCAGCGACCGATCACGCTCGCGAGCCCAGGCGACACCTGATGGGGGAGCGCCGACGGCGGCTGGTGCAGGATCGCCGCGCTCAGCTCGAACACGGTCTCTCCTGCGAACGGCGCGCGTCCCGAGACCACCTCGTGGAGCAACACCCCGAGCGCCCATACGTCGCTGCGCGCGTCGGCCTCGGCCCCACGCAGCAGCTCGGGGGCGATCGCGTAAGGTGTTCCCATCAGCATGCCCTCGGCCGTCAGCCGCACCGGCGACTCGAGCGTGGCGGCGATCGAGCCGGCCGCGGCCGTCCCAGCCGCCACAGCGGGCGCCGTGCGCCGCGCCAGCCCGAAGTCGAGCACCTTGGCTCGCCCCTCGGGGGTGATCATCACGTTGGCGCTCTTCAGGTCGCGGTGGATGACTCCGCGCTCGTGGGCGTGCGCCAGCGCCTCGGCGACCTGTCCGCCGTAGCGAATCGCGCTCGCGGGGTCGAGGGGTCCATCGGACAGCATCTGCTGCAGCGAGCGGCCGGCCACCAGCTCCATCGCGATGTAGACCCGGCCGTCCGCTTGGCCGACCTCGAACACCGTGCAGATGTATGGGTGGCTCAGAGCCGAGGCGGTTTGCGCCTCGCGCACCAGCCGCGACCGGGCCGCCTCGTCGGCCTGCACCGCCGGCGCGAGCACCTTGAGGGCCACGTCGCGGCCGAGCGTGAGGTCGTGAGCGCGGTAGAGCAACCCCATGCCGCCGGCTCCGATCTCTTCCTCGATCCGGTAGTGGGCGAAGGTGTGGCCGATCATGGCGTCCGCGGGTGTCCGCGACCTCAAGCGTGCGAAGGGGCGCTCTGCTGCTTGGGTCTCACGATTGCAATGCTGGCCGTGTGGCCGTGCAGGAAATTCTTCCCGCCCACCGGCCCGATCTCGCCGGCGCAGAAGAAACCGGCCGCCGGCACGTGGCCGCCGAGCGCCCCCTGGAGCGTCCTGATGTCCCGGTCGGGCTTGCCGAAGAAGGCACGGCCGCGGCCGTTGCACGAGAACACCAGCACCGCCGCGGCCCGGGAATCGAACTCCTGCGGCGCCAGCAGCAGCTCGAGATCCTCGAGCGCCGTGGTGGCGTCCCGCACGTGGAGCCGCACGCGCTCCCGTTCGGCCATGCGGTCGGCCACGGCGAGCGCCCCCCGGTCGCGATCGGCGCCGAGCAGGTCGCGGATCAGATAGTCGCCGCGCCCGGTGGCTCCCGCTCGCGCCGGCCGGCCGACGTACAGCCCGTGCTTGAGCTGGTCGCGCTCGTTTTCGGGCAGGTCGCGCAACACTTGTTCGGCCCGCTCGAGCGCCGGCTGGCCGTCGAGCTCGAAGATCAGGTTCTGCTCGGCGCGCGTCACCTCGAGTGGCGGCCCGATCGGACGGCACCCCTGCGACACGACGACGTCGACTCGCAGCGCCCCCGCGAGCGCCAGGCCAACACCGCCCTCGCGGGCGATCCAGTCGTTGAGGAACACGACGTTCGCCTGCGGCCGGAAGCCAGCGCTCGCCATCCCCCCGACCACGCGAACTCCAGGAGCATGGCGGTTGAAGGCGGCGAGCGCGCGCTCGGCGTCGAGAGAGAACGGGTCGCCGAAGATGATCACCAGCTCGGCGTCCTTGAGCCCGGGCGTGTGGCGCGCGAATTCGAGCGGGTCGTCGATCGCCTCGCCCCAGCTGGAGGAGGGCATGACGAACGGTTTCACCTCGACCCCCGGCAACCGAGCCGCGAGCAGGGCGAGCGCCGGTCCTTGCTCGATCTCGCGCTCGGTGGTCGCTACCGCGCCCCCGCTCACACCCACCAGGCAGCGCGGCGCCAGGTCGCGCTTGAGCGTTGCGACCAGGGCATCGGTTCCCGGCACCAGGTGCGCCGTGAAGAAGGCCAGCACCAGATCGATCGGCCCCTCGCCCAAGTCGGCGACGAGCGCGCCCGCCGCCTCGGCCGCCGCCTCGCCCGGCTCGTCGCGGCACGAGTGCGCGGCGACCCAGCGCATGGCCGCGGTCTCGACCGGGTTCGTCATGCTCCGCGCAAGATCTCCCGCGCGATCACCAACCGCTGAATCTCGCTCGTTCCTTCGCCGATCTCCATCAGCTTGGCATCGCGATGCATGCGCTCCACGGGGACTTCGCGCATGTAGCCCATGCCGCCGTGGATTTGGATCGCCTTGTCGGTCACCCAGTTGGCGGCTTCGCTGGCGAACAGCTTCGCCATCGCGGCCTCTTTCACGTGAGGTTTGCCTGCGTCGCGCAGCATCGCCGCGTGGTAGACGAGCAGACGCGAGGCCTCGATCTTGGTCGCCATGTCGGCGAGCATGAACTGCACCGCCTGGAAGTTTGCGATTGGCTGGTTGAACTGCTGGCGCTGCTTGGCGTACGCGATGCTGTGCTCGTGCGCGCCGCGCGCGATCCCGAGGGCCATCGCGCCGATCGAGATGCGCCCGCCGGTGAGGGTGCGCATGAACGTCCTGAACCCCTGGCGTGGATCGCCGAGCAGGTTCGCGTCGGGGACGAAGCAGTCCTCGAAATAGACGGCTACCGTGTCCGAGCCGCGCAGTCCCATCTTCTTCTCGCGTGGGCCGGCTCGAAAGCCCGGCGTCGCGGTGTCGAGAATGAACGCCGAGATGCCATCGGCTCCCTTTCCGGGCTCGGTCACCGCGGTGAAGGTGATGTACTTGGCCACGCTGCCGTTCGTGATGTAGATCTTCTCCCCACTCACGCGCCAACCACCGTCCACCTTGACGGCCTTGGTCCGCGTACCCGCGGCATCCGATCCTGCGCCTGGCTCGGTCAGCCCGAAGGCGCCGATCACCTCGCCCTTGGCCATGGGGGTCAGGAACGTTCGCTTCTGCTCTTCCGTGCCGCTTTGGTAGATCGGCCCGCAGGCGAGGGAGACATGGGCCGCCAGAGTGATGCCGGTCGAAGCACAGACACGCGAAATCTCTTCCACGGCGATGATGTACGAGAGCGTGTCGAGCCCGGCGCCGCCGTATTGCTCGGGGAACGGCAGCCCCATGAAGCCCAGCTCCCCGAGTTTGCGCACGATGTCGGCCGGGAACGTCTCGCTTTCGTCCAGCTCGCGCGCGCGCGGCGCCAGGACTTCGTTGGCGAACGTGCGCGCCATCTCGCGCACCTGGTGATGTTCCTCTTTCAGGGACAGCATGGGCCGAGATCCTCCCTGAGCCTGCGCCATGGCGGCCGAGCGGCCATCCGGACGCGGCGTGGAGCCCCGCGGGGAGTCGAGGCCGCAGCGATTAAGACTACCGCAAGCCGCGCTGGGACGGAAACCCGCTGCCCCCCCAACCCGCTGCTGACGTTCCACGACCCGCTGCGCTCGTTGCGCGCGCCGCGATTAGGGGCGCTGCGCCTCGGCTTGGAGCGGGGCGCTCTCGAGCAGCCGCCGACCGATCGCGCGCGCACGTTCGAGCAGCTCGGGTCGCGTGGCCACGCTCCCGAGGTCGTTGTCCTCGTGTTGCCAGACCAACGTCTCTTCCCAGCGCGCGCCGATCCACTTGAGGAAACCGCGTACGCTGCGCTCGGCCATGTCGTAGCGCTGTCCTGCCGCGCAGGCGGTCACGAACACGCCGCGGCGCGTGCGCGGCCACCGCGGTCGAAACGTGTAGCGCTCGCCCGCGCGCACCAGCGGGGTGATGCAGTTGCAGCGATCCATCACTACCTTGAGTTGTCCGCTCACGCCGTCGAAGTAGATCGGCGAGCCTACCGCGATTGCGTGAGCGGTCTCGAGCGCTCGATAGACCGGATCGAGGTCGTCGTGAAAGATGCAGTACCCGGTCGTGGGCTCGGGCCCGCAGGCTTGGCAGGGGGCGATCCGCAGGTCGTTGCAGCGGACGAGCATCGAGCTCCCCCCCGCCTGCTCGGCGCCTGCGCACATCGCCTGGAGCAACAGGTCCACGCTGCTGCCGTGTTTCGGGCTTCCGTTCAATGCCACCAGGCTCAGCAGAGGAATCTCCAGCAAGGAGGTGAGGCCGGCGCCAGGGGCCGCCCGACTACCCGCGCCGCCGCCTCGAGCTGGCGCGTGATCGAGCCCGCTTCGAGGCCTTGCGAGGCGCTTTCGCCGCGGCCTGGCGCTTCCGCCCCGACCGTAGGGGGGCCACGCTTCGCGGCGAGCGCCGAGTCGGTCGGGTGGCGGCTTCGCTCCGCGGCGAGCGCCGAGTCGCGTCCGCGCGATCGAGGCGCGGCAGCGGAGCGCGGCCCCCACCCGATCGACCCGTCGAAGGTGTCGATTGCGTCTCCGCGAACCACTCGCGGATGTACGTCGCGATGTCCTGGGTCGAGGCACCCGGGCCGAACAGGCGCCCCACCCCCTGTCGGGCGAGCGTATCCATGTCCTCGACCGGAATGATCCCCCCGCCCGTCAGTAGCTTGTCGTCGATCCCGCGCTCCTCCATGAGCCGGCGCACGTCGGGGAACAGAGTCATGTGGGCGCCCGAGAGCACCGACAGCGCCACCACGTCCACGTCTTCTTGGATCGCCGCCTCGACGATCTGCTCGGGGGTCTGGTGCAGGCCGGTGTAAATCACCTCCATGCCGGCGTCGCGCAGCGCCGCGGCGACCACCTTGGCGCCCCGGTCGTGCCCGTCCAGGCCGGGCTTGCCCACCAGGACTCGAATCTTGCGCTGCATGCGTTCTTCTCCCAGGGACATCCACGCTCGGTCAGCGACGGTCGGACACTATACCGCTTCCGCCGGCTCCCCCCTCAAGGTCCGACTCCAGCGAGAGCGCGCGCCAGCTGTCCTCGTAGCGTCGTCGCGCTTCCTCGAAGTCCTCGGGCGAAGCCGGAATCGGGTTTCCCTCATCGTCGAGCGGCCGCCGCACGATGCGGAAGCGCTCGAGCAGCGTCAGGGCCGCGCGGGCGCCGTCCTCGGTCTCGAACTCGAAGGCGCCGAATTCACCGTCGCGGCCCAGGGTCTCGACCCGCCACGGCAACACACCGGCCGCGCCTCGCTTGAGGCGCGCCGCGGTGAAATCCCCGGCGTTGAGCGCGGAGCCTGGCCTCTGACCGGCGAGCGAGAGGCGCTCTTGGGCACCGAGGGCGATCATCCCGGCTTCGATGTCCTCGCGATAGGCGTCGACTCCCGAGGGACCGGCGAGCGCTAGCAGTCGCACGCCGTGGGAATCGGGGACGAACACAACGCCTTCGGAGGTGATCGCGAGCTCGAGGTCGCCGTCGGACTCTCGATCCGGCTCAGGCGGATCGTCCGCGTCCAGCGCAGGCGGGACCGGCATGAGCGTGCGATCGCCGCCGGCGCCGCGGCGCAGAAGCCATGCGACCGCGGCGATCAGCATCACGAACGCCATGGCCAATGCGTACGATCTCACGGGCCCTCGGCACGGCCGCTCCGCCTCGCGAGCAGCACCCTAGAACTCGGCGCTCTCGACGTGGTCGCCATACACCTCGCGCATGGCGTTGCGGATCTCGCCCTCGGTGGCGTAGGCGCGGGCGGCGGCAAGGATGTGCTCCATCACGTTCTTCTCACCGGGCGCGCTCGCCGCGGCCGCCGTCAGCGCCTTGAGCGCGCTCGACGTGGCCTTGTTGTCCCGGGTGCGCCGCAGCTCGGCGAGCGAGCGCCTTTGCTCGTTCTCCGCCTCCTCGCCGATGTAGAGGATCGGGATCTCGAGCTTTTCATCGGGCTCGACGTACTCATTCACCCCCACGATCACCCGCTGTTTCTTCTCCATCTCCTGCTGGTACTGGTAGGCCGCGCGGCCGATCTCGCGTTGGAAGAACCCTCGCTCGATGCCCGCGACCACGCCTCCCATGGCCTCGATGCGGCGGAAGGTATCTTCCGCCTGTTCCTCCAGGGTGTTCGTGAGCGTCTCGAGGTAATAGGAGCCGGCGAGTGGGTCGATGGTCTCGGTGACGCCGATCTCGTGGGCGATCACCTGCTGGGTGCGGAGCGCGATCTTGACCGCTTTGTCGCTGGGCAGCGCGATCGTCTCGTCCATCGAGTTCGTGTGGAGCGACTGCGTACCCCCGAGCACCGCGGCGAGCGCCTGGAAGGCGGTGCGCACGATGTTGTTCTCGGGCTGCTTGTCCCACAGCGAGCAGCCGGCGGTCTGGGTGTGGAAGCGCATCAGCCACGACTCCTTGCGCTTCGCTCCGTAACGTTCGCGCATGTGCCGGGCCCAGATGCGGCGGGCCGCCCGCAGCTTGGCGATCTCCTCGAAGAAATCGAGATGGCTGTTCCAGAAAAACGAGAGCCGCGGGGCGAAGGCATCCACGTCGAGCCCGCGCTTCATGCATTCTTCGACGTAGGTGAAGCCGTCGGCCAGGGTAAACGCCAGCTCCTGGGCCGCCGTCGAGCCGGCCTCGCGGATGTGGTAGCCGGAGACCGAGATCGTATTCCACTGGGGCACGCGCCGCGTGGCGAACTCGATCAGGTCGACGATGATGCGCAAGCTGGGCCGCGGCGGGAAGCACCAGCACTTCTGGGCGATGTACTCCTTGAGGATGTCGTTCTGGATCGTGCCGCGCAGCTTGCCGAACGGCACTCCACACTTCTCGGCGTTGGCCAGGTAGAAGGCCCACATGGTGGCGGCAGGGCCGTTGATGGTCATCGAGGTCGAGATCGCCCCGGGATCGATGCCGTCGAGCAGGATCTCCATGTCGCGCAGGCTATCCACCGCGACGCCACACTTCCCCACCTCGCCGTGCGCCTTCGGGTCATCGCTGTCGTAGCCCATGATCGTGGGGTTGTCGAAGGCGATCGACAGTCCGGTCTGTCCGTGCTCGAGCAAGTAGTGGTATCGCTGGTTGGATTCCCTCGGCGTGCCGAAGCCGGCGAACTGGCGCATCGTGAACATGCGCCCGCGATACATCGTGGTGTGGATGCCGCGGGTGTAGGGGTATTCGCCGGGAAAGCCCAAGTCGCGGCCTAAGTCGCGGCCGGCCAGGTCCTCGGGGGTGTAGAGCGGCTCGATCGGGACGCCCGAGATGGTGAACGGGTAGAGGTCGGTGCGCTGCTTGGCTACCGCCCTGCGGGCCAGATAGGCCGCCTTGCCCTTGCGCCAGGCCTCGCTCGCCGTCGCGTCCCGTTGGGGTGAAGGACGGCTCGGGGGGCTGGTGCGAGCCCGATGGCCCGCCGTGACTGCCTTGCGCCTGGGGGTCGTGCTTCGCATTACCATGTGGCCTGGTCCTCCCGACGGGCGTTCGGAGCCTCTGCCGTCGGTGAGCGTACGGCGCGGCTTCGCGATGGGTCAAGGTCGGCGGCTCAAGCCCGGGCCGGACGTGCGCATGGCATTGCGATCCATCTCGACCGGGCTCCCTGCATCGCTCGACGCCGCGGCAGGGCCAATTGTTTGCAAACCGGGAATTCCCCCTTGTGGCGCCGACCGTGGTCACCCTACGGTGCCGGCGTCGTGCTCCCCGATGGGCCACGCGTCCAGGCCCAGCTCGCGACACAGAGGCTTCACGCCGAGCAGGCATCCATGGAGGGAGACGACGATGAAGCACCGAAGTACTTGACCAGCCCCTGGCCCACTCCTGGGCTCCCCGCCCGCATCACGCTTCATCCCAGCCGCAGCGTGCCGAGCACGAATACCTAGAAACGCGACTACGTCTGGTTCACGTCTCGCGACCCTTTCGGGAGCGCCGACGCGTTCGACGTGTGACGCCAGTTTGCCCTTGGAGAAGACGGCCGTGCTGATATCACGTTTGTCGACCAGCTTCGATAGCTCCTGGGTCCGGGCGCGCGCCCCACCGCGAGCGGCCATGACGAGACCCATTTCCACGGCGATTCGGACACCTTTCGTCAACGGCGCCTTAGCCGCCTAAGGAGGGTGATGGCCGAACTCGCCAGTCACGGAGACACACGGCCGGTCTCCCCCCGACCAGACACCAACGGAAGGACACGTCATGCTGCGATCATCGACAATGAACACGCCACGTTTCGTCCTCGCTCTGTGCGGAGTCGCACTTCTGGCCGCGGCGGGTACCGCATCCGCGAATCCCAAGGACATCCCGCCGGGCGCGAAGCTCGCGTTCAACTTCAACGTCATCGGCTAT